>JANNKM010000325.1:0-3122 GCA_031396305.1 Rhizobacter sp. | reverse complement strand
GGACCCCTGTCCGTTTTGCCATAGGTAAAAAGTTGTCCACTATGCCGAAGCGCTGCTTGGCTCGCGCCGCAGCTGCCACTGTTTGACGAGTGCATAGATCGCCGGTATCACACCGAGCGTCAGCACGGTCGAGGAAATCATTCCGCCGACCATCGGCGCGGCGATGCGGCTCATCACCTCCGAACCGGCGCCGCTGCCCCACATGATCGGCAGCAGCCCGGCCATGATCGCCACCACGGTCATCATCTTCGGCCGCACGCGCTCGACCGCGCCTTCCATCACCGCCGCGTAGAGATCGGCGGCAGCGGGAAGCCGGCTGTCCTTGCGGCAGCGCGCCTGGGCAGCGTCCCATGCATGGTCGAGGTAGATCAGCATCACGACGCCGGTCTCGGCGGCAACACCTGCCAGCGCGATGAACCCGACCGCCACCGCGACCGAGAGGTTGTAGTCGAGCCACCACATCAGCCAGACGCCGCCCACCAGCGCAAACGGCACCGAGAGCATCACGATGAAGGTCTCGGTGAGGCGCCTGAAGTTGAGGTAGAGCAGCCGGAAGATCATCAGCAGCGTCAGCGGAATCACGACTTTCATTTTTTCGACCGCGCGCTCCATGTATTCGAACTGGCCGCTCCAGGTGATGTAGTAACCGGGTGGGAATTTCACTTGCTCGGCCACCGCCTTGCGCGCATCGGTCACATAGGAGCCGATGTCGCGGTCGCGAATGTCGACGAAGATGTACGCCGACAGCAGCGCGTTCTCGGTGCGGATTCCCGGCGTGCCGCGCCCGACTCGCACCTTGGCGACCTGGCCGAGCGGAACCATCGCGCCGCCCATGATGGGCACCAGCACCTCGCGCTCGATCTGCTCCGGATTCGTGCGCAGTTCGCGCGGGTAGCGCACCGTGACGCCGAAGCGCTCGCGTCCCTCCACCGTCGTCGTGACCATTTCGCCGCCGAGTGCTGTGCCGATCACCTCGAGCAGTTCACCTACCGACAGGCCGTAGCGCGCGAGTTGCTCGCGGTTCGGTTCGATGTTCAGGTAGCTGCCGCCGGTCAGGCGCTCGGCGAACGCCGACGTCGTGCCCGGCACGCTCTTGACGACGCCTTCGATCTGCTTGGCGAGCTGTTCCATCTCGCCGAGGTCCTTGCCGAACACCTTGATGCCGATCGGCGTGCGGATGCCGGTGGACAGCATGTCGATGCGCGCTTTGATCGGCATCGTCCAGGCGTTGGCGACTCCCGGGATCTGCAGCGCCTTGTCCATCTCGGCGATCAGCTTGTCCGTCGTCATTCCGGGCCGCCATTCGTCTTGCGGCTTCAGGTTGATGACGGTCTCGAACATTTCGATCGGCGCCGGGTCAGTGGCCGTGTTGGCGCGGCCCGCCTTGCCGAACACCGAACTCACTTCGGGGAAGCTCTTGATGATCTTGTCCTGCGTTTGCAGCATTTCCGCGGCCTTGGTGATCGACATGCCCGGCAGCGAGCTCGGCATGTAGAGCAGCGTGCCTTCGTTCAACGTCGGCATGAATTCGGACCCGAGTTGCGAGGCGGGGTAGTACGACGCGGCGAGCGTGACCAGCGCGAGCGCGATCGTCGTTTTCTTCCAGCGCATCACGGCGGCGATGATCGGGCGATACGTCCAGATCAGAAGCCGGTTCAGCGGGTTCTTCGCCTCCGGCATGATCTTGCCGCGAATGAACATCAGCATCAGCACCGGCACGAGCGTCACCGACAGCAGCGCGGCGCCGGCCATCGAGAAAGTCTTCGTGTACGCGAGCGGCGAAAACAGGCGCCCTTCCTGGGATTCGAGCGTGAACACCGGCAGGAACGACACGGTGATGATGAGCAGCGAGAAGAACAGCGCCGGTCCTACCTGCCGGCACGCATCGAGCATCGCTTGCGCGCGCTCGGCCACGCTGTGCTCGGGCTTCAGCCGTTCGATGTGCTTGTGCGCGTTTTCGATCATCACGATCGCCGCGTCGACCATCGCGCCGATCGCGATTGCGATGCCGCCCAGGCTCATCAGGTTCGAGTTCATGCCCAGCGAGCGCATCGCGATGAACGCGATCAGCACGCCCACCGGCAGCATCAGAATCGCCACCAGCGCCGAGCGCACGTGCATCAGGAAGACCACGCAGACCGCCGCGACGATGATGCTTTCCTCGATCAGGGTTCGCGTCAGCGTTGCGATCGCCCGGTGGATCAGGTCCGAGCGGTCGTAGACGGCTGAAATCGTCACGCCCTCGGGCAGCCCCGCGGCGATCTCGCCGATCTTGACCTTCAGGTTGTGGATGACCTCGAGCGCGTTCTGCCCGTAGCGCGCCATCGCGATTCCGGACACCACCTCGCCCTCGCCGTTCAGTTCGGTCAGGCCACGGCGTTCGTCCGGCGCCAGTTCGACGCGCGCGATGTCGCGGATCAGCACCGCCGTCCCGCCCTCGCTCTTCACGACGAGCATCTCGATGTCGGCCTTGCTGCGCAGGTAGCCCATGCCGCGCACCATGAATTCGGTCTCGGCCATCTCGACGATGCGCCCACCGACGTCGCGGTTCGAGTCGCGGATCACCTGCGACACTTTCATGAGTGGTATGCCGTAGCTGCGCAGCTTGTGCGGGTCGACGGTGACCTGGTAGGTCTGCACGAAGCCGCCGATCGACGCCACTTCGGCCACGCCCGGTGCCTTCGTCAACTGGTAGCGCACGTACCAGTCCTGAATCGTTCGCAGCTCGGCGAGCGTCTTGTTCTTCGCGAGCAAGGCGTACTGGTAGACCCAGCCCACGCCGGTGGCGTCGGGCCCGAGCGACGGCGACACACCGCGCGGCAGCCGCGATGAGGCGAAGTTCAGGTACTCGAGGACGCGGCTGCGCGCCCAGTAGATGTCGGTGCCGTCCTCGAAGATGATGTAGACGAACGACGCGCCGAAGAACGAGAAGCCGCGCACGACCTTGGTTTTCGGCACCGCGAGCATCGCGGTGGTGAGCGGGTAGGTGACCTGGTCTTCCACCACTTGCGGCGCCTGGCCCGGGTACTCGGTGTAGACGATGACCTGCACGTCCGACAGATCGGGCAGCGCGTCGAGCGGTGTCTTGATCACGGCGATCACGCCGGCGATGACGATGAACA
>JANNKM010000324.1:0-2616 GCA_031396305.1 Rhizobacter sp. | reverse complement strand
CGTGCTTCTGGGCTGATGGCGATGAAGCCTTCGCCGTTGCGCGAATTAGCAATCCGCACAACTTCAGAGGTGGCACGCGCCACGTCGTCCGCATTGTCGCCCGCGATGTCGCCAAACAACACCATTTTCGGCAAGCCGCCGCGTTTGGATTTGGTCGCATAACCGACGGCTTTCAGATAACGGTCATCGAGATGCTCAAGACCTGCCAATATTGCGCCGCCGCGCTTGGCCTCGACGAACATGAAATCCTTGATCTCGACGATGCTCGGCACCGCGTCTTTGGCATGGCCAAAAAATTCGAGGCACACGGTGCGCGTGTGCGCCGGCATCTTGTGCAGCACCCAGCGCGCCGACGTGATCAGCCCATCGCAGCCTTCCTTCTGGATGCCCGGCAGGCCGGCGAGAAACTTGTCGGTCACGTCCTTGCCCAGGCCCTCCTTGCGGAACGTCGAGCCGGGAATGTCGAGCCGCTCGGTGCGCTCGATCGTATTGCCCTTGGCGTCGAAATAGCGCAACTCGAAGCTCGCCACGGGCGCGTCGTGAATCTTGCCCAGGTTGTGGTTCAGGCGGATCACCTCCAGCCACTTGGCATCGGGCGTGACCATGCGCCATGACGCCAGGTTGTCCAGCGCCGTGCCCCACAGCACCGCCTTCTTGCCGCCGGCGTTCATCGCCACGTTGCCGCCGACGCACGACGCTTCGGCCGACGTGGGGTCGACGGCGAAGACAAAACCCGCTTCTTCGGCAGCGTCGGCAACACGCTGCGTCACCACGCCGGCTTCCGTCCAGAGCGTGGCCACTTCATGCTCCAGCCCCGGCAGGCGCTTCAGCTGCACCGCGCTCATCGTCTCCAGCTTCTCGGTGTTGATGACGGCGCTGTTCCAGGTGAGCGGCACCGCGCCGCCGGTGTAGCCCGTGCCGCCGCCACGCGGAATGACCGTGAGATTCAGCTCGATGCACGCGGCCACCAACCCCGCCATCTCGGCCTCGGTGTCGGGCGTGAGCACGACGAAGGGGTATTCGACGCGCCAGTCGGTCGCGTCGGTGACGTGCGACACACGGCTCAGGCCGTCGAACTTGACGTTGTCTTTGGCCGTGTGACGGCGTAGCACACGCGTGGCGCGGCGCCGCAGCTCAGCCACCGCCTCGAAATGCGCCTCGAAGCGCTGTACCGCCGCGCTGGCCGATTGAAGCAGTTCACCCACCGCGGCGTCGCGGGCTGGAAGGCCTGGAGTTTGGTCTTGCTCCCTCTCGCTCTGGGGGAGCGCGCTTTGCTCCCTCTCCCTCTGGGAAAGGGTGGGGGTAAGGGCAGGCGGCTTGCGCCGCTGCTCCACTTCGTGCAGGCGATGGCGCAGCGCGTCGATCAGCAGCTTGCGCCGCTTCGGGTTGTCCAGCAGATCGTCTTGCAGGTACGGGTTGCGCTGCACGACCCAGATGTCGCCGAGCACCTCGTAGAGCATGCGCGCCGAACGGCCGGTCTGGCGCTCGTCGCGCAGCTGATTCAGCAGTTCCCAGGCGCGTGCGCCGAGCAGCCGGATGACGATCTCGCGATCGGAGAACGACGTGTAGTTGTAGGGAATTTCGCGCAACCGCGGCGCATGTGCCGCCGAGTCGGGAATTGGCGCGGCGGAGATTCGGGTCAGCGGGAGCGGGGCGTTCATCGTCGCCGGGTGCCAGGCGGGCACCCGAATTGGCTGGGGCGAGGGCATCGTACCGCAGTGCAGCATGAGGCGCGCCGTCATCCCGGCGTACGCCGGGATCCACCGCTGTGGGCCGTCGCTACGGTGGATGCCGGCTTTCGCCGGCATGACAAGTGGGCTCGACGGGGTTATCCCCCGTTGCCCTCGCCTCGCTTCCACGGGATAAACGCAACTGTCACATTCGCCGGCCAGACTGCACGACCGGCCAATTCACGCGATAACGGAGTTCTCATGAAAACCAGTAACGGCGCAATACTTTCAGTGGTCCTGGCTGCGGCGCTTTGTGCGCCCGCCCAGGCCCAGGTCGAGGTGCAGTGGTGGCATTCGATGGGCGGTGCCCTGGGCGAATGGGTCAATGACCTGGCCAAGGAGTTCAACACCAGCCAGACGGCGTACAAGATCGTGCCCACGTTCAAGGGCACGTACGACGAATCGATGACGGCGGCGATCGCCGCGTTTCGCGCCGGCAACGCGCCGCACATCCTGCAGGTGTTCGAAGTCGGCACGGCGACGATGATGGCGAGCAAAGGCGCCATCGTTCCGGTGACCAAGGTCATGGCCGACGGCGGCCAGAAGTTCGACCCGAAGGCCTATGTGCCTGCGGTGGCGGGCTACTACACCGCCCCGAACGGCCAGATGCTGAGCTTCCCGTTCAACAGCTCGACACCGGTGTTCCACTACAACAAGGACGCGCTGAAGGCCGCCGGCATCGACCCCGATCAACCGCCCAAGACCTGGCCCGAAGTGGCGCTGGCGGCGGCCAAGCTGAAGGCCAGCGGTTTTTATATTTAATATTAGTGAGTGGTGAAAACCCAACTTGACATAAGTATTGAAGTATGTTGTAGAGTATGATGTTCATTGTGTAATATGAGTGTGCTCCCACAAGATTGGGTGACATATTTTAATATTTTCTCAG
>JANNKM010000275.1:0-13253 GCA_031396305.1 Rhizobacter sp. | reverse complement strand
CTCGCGCTTGCCGACCTGCAGCACCTCTTGCCCCGGCCCGTGGCCGCGCACTTCGGCCGAAGGCGAGTACACGCGCAGCAGCTCGAAACTCAGCTCGAACCGGTTGCCGTCGCTGAACACGAGTTCCATGACCCGCGACTTCTGGTGCAGATTGATCTCGGTGGGCTGGGGCGCGTTGTTGTCCATGGTGCGATTGAGCAGTCTGTGGGGGTGCGCCGCCGCGTTCGATGCATCTGACCATGCGCGCCCTGCCGCCCAGTATAGGCAGGGGGATGGCCCTGATACGAACAGGCGTAACGGCGCAGCGGACGGCGGCGCCCCGGTTCGTCAGCCGCAGGGCCGATCGCGGGCCCCGCAGCGGTTTTCAGAACACTGCGTCTGACTCACAGCAGGGCGGCCGTCAAGCCGAAGACACGACGATGCGCCGCGGCTGGGCCTGGGCCTGCTTCGGAATGCGCAGCGTCAGCACGCCGTCTTTCAGATTGGCGTCGATCTTCGATGTATCGAGTTCGCGGCTGAGCGTGAAGCTGCGCCGATAGCGCGGCACCCGCACTTCGGCATACAGCGCCTCGAGGCCTTCGGGGGTCTGCGACTGGACGGTGCCTTCGATCAGAAGCGCGTCACCCTCGAGCTTCAACTCCAGCTTTTCCTTCGGAACGCCCGGCATGTCGGCGAGCAGCGTGATACCGGATTCGTCTTCGAAGACGTCCACGGCCGGCAGCACGGCGCGCTGCTGATCCTGCTCGGAAGCGATTGTGGCGACTTGTTTGGTGTCGTTCATGATGGTTCTCCTTGGATTGAATGTGCAACGGATCACTGCACCGTGATGCGCTTGGGCTGCGCCGCTTCGCTGCGCGCGACGCTCACCTGAAGCACGCCGTCGCGGTAGGCTGCCTTCACGTGAGCCGAGTCCACGTCGTCCGGCAACCCGATCGCCCGGACGAAACTGCCGGTGTTGCGCTCGCGGGCGTAGACGTGCACCGTGGGGTCGTTCTCGGGAATGCCCGAGGTGCGCTCTGCGGCGATGCGCAATACGCCGCGGTCCAGCGTCACCTCGATCTTCGAGGCGTCCAGGCCCGGAGCGAAGGCGTAGATTTCCACGCTGCTCGTGGTGCGACCGATATTCACTGCCGGCAAAGTACCGGCCGCGACCGAGCGGATGCTGCTCGGCAACCCGGAGACGCCGAAGACGTCATCGAGTTCACGACGCAGCTGCTCGAATTGACCGAACAAGCTGTTCGGATAGTTCAGCATCGATTCATACATGGTATGTCCTCCGATTCAGTGGTTGACACCGGCAGGAGACCAGGACCAGCCGGCTCGGACGGTAAATATGTGCCGCGCGCGCGGTTTCAAGGGGTCGCGGCGACGCAGGCGATCTTCGATCCGACGTCCCGCAGTCCATACCCGCCACAAGAACCCCTCACACCGAATTCAGATGCATGCCGAAATCGAGTTCGACAATCGCCCCCGTCATCATCGCCGCGCTGGCGACGAGCCAGTGGATCGTCTCGGCGACTTCGTCAGGGTGGCCGATGCGCTTCAACGGCGTCACCGCGATCTGGTGCGCGCGGCGCTGGGCGAATGATTCGGGGGCGAGGCGTTCGACAAACCCGCCTTCCACGAGCACCGGACACACGGCGTTGACGCGCACTTCGGGCGCAAGCACACGCGCCATCGCCAGCGTCATCGTGTTCAGCGCGCCCTTCGACGCGGCGTAGGCGATCGACGAGCCGCTGCCTGCCAGACCGGCGCGCGACGAGATGTTGACCACCGCGCCATCGCCCGTCGCCTTCAGGTGCGGTGCGGCGGCACGCATCATCTGGAACGGGCCGATCGTGTTGACGGCGTAAATGCGCTGGAAGTCCTCGGCCGACAGGCCGTGCAGGTCGGCGTGCGCCACCATCTTGCTGATGCCCGCCGCGTTCACCAGTGCGTCCAACCTGCCGAACGCAGCGACTGTTGCCTGCACGAGATCGACGCAGTCGGCATCGCGCGTCACGTCGCCCTCGATCGCGATGCCGCAGCCTGCTGGCGCGCCGGCCGCGAGGGCGCTCGCCGCATCGCGCTGGCCGGCGTCGACATAGTTGACCGCGACCTTCCAGCCTTCCTGGATGAAGCGGCGCACTGTCGCCGCGCCGATGCCCGACGCGGCGCCGGTGATGAGGATCGAGCGGTCGTGGGTGGGGTGGGTCATCGGTGCGCTTCCTCGTGGTGTCGCTTGCGATCCCCCATTGATGGGTACCATCGCCGCTTTCCACATCGTATTGCCAAAACATGGACGCTCCCACTGGCTTTCGGCTGCCGCGCATTTGCCTGCCGCGGACTGACATCGACCTGAAGAAATGGGCGGTGATCGCCTGTGATCAGTACACCTCGGAGCCGCGCTATTGGGAACAGGTGGAGCGCGAGGTCGGCGCTGCGCCTTCGAGCCTGCACTTGATCTTCCCCGAGGTGTACCTCGGGTCGCAGGGTGCACCGGCGCGCATTCAGGCGATCCAGGACACGATGCGCCGCTACCTTGCCGACGGATTGCTCTATGAGCGCGAAGGCGCGATCCTGGTGGAGCGAACGATCGGCAAATCGATCCGCCGCGGCCTGATGCTCGAACTCGATCTCGAACACTACGACTTCAGCAGCGGCTCGACGAGCCTGATCCGCCCCACGGAAGGCACGATGGTCGAGCGCCTGGCGCCGCGCATCGAGGTGCGGCGCGGCGCCGAACTCGAGTTGCCGCACATCCTGGTGCTCATCGACGACCCGCAGCGCACGGTGATCGAACCCCTTGCCGCGACGCGCGAGCAACCCGACAAACTCTATGA
Organism: Rhizobacter sp.; assembly: GCA_031396305.1. GTDB lineage: Bacteria > Pseudomonadota > Gammaproteobacteria > Burkholderiales > Burkholderiaceae_C > JAEMQF01. The sequence continues at coordinate 10,431 of JANNKM010000275.1, read as the reverse complement.
GACCGAGCTCATGCTCGGCGGCGGGGGCGTCGCCGGCTATGCAGTCGATGCGGCGCGCAGCGACCGCGCGGTGCGGGCGCTGCAGGCGCTGGGCCGTCCGCAGGCGTTCGCGGCGCGCTATGGCGTGCCGGTGGACACCCCGGCAATGCTCTTCGCCGTGGGCGACGGCAACCATTCGCTGGCCACGGCGAAGTCGATCTGGGAAAGCGCCAAGGCCACTGTGGGCATGGACCATCCGAGCCGCTACGCGCTGGTCGAGGTGGAGAACATCCACGATCCGGCGCTCGAGTTCTCGCCGATTCACCGCCTGCTGTTCGGCGTTCGCGCCGACGTGCGCCAAGCGTTGGCCGAGTCGTTCGGCAGCCGCTTCACGTGCACCGACGTACCCACTGCCGCGGCGATGCGCGAGCGGGTGAATCGCGGGAACGGCGGGAACGGCTCGCGCCACGCCGCCGGGCTGGTCGGTCCCGGCGCGCGGTTCGGCGTGATCGAGGTTGCCGATCCACGCGTCACGCTGGCGGTGGGAACCTTCCAGGCGTTCATCGATGGCTGGATCGAGCGCGGTGGCGCGACGCATGTCGACTACGTGCACGGCGACGACGTGCTGGAACGCTTGGGCGTGCACGAAGGCTGCGTCGGCATCCACCTCGCCGGGGTGGGGAAGAGCGAGCTGCTGCGCCGGGTGGTGCAAGAAGGCCCGCTGCCGCGCAAGACTTTCTCGATGGGCGAGGCCGACGAGAAGCGGTTCTACGTCGAGGCCCGGCGTATCGGCACGCCGCGTGCAACGCCAGGAACTCGCTGAGTCGAGCGCATGACCTTCGCTGCCCCGTTTCGACGCCGCGCAGTGCGGCGCAATCCGGCAAGTGCCGCGGCGCCTGCGCTGTGGCGGCTGCCCTGTGCGCCGAGCTGCTGCGGCGCCGGGACGTAGGCGCTATCGGGTGAGTCGGCAGACGCGCGCGCGGTGCGGCAGGGCGACCCGGGGTCGCCCTGCCCACCCGGCCAGTGCCGGTCAGCGGCCCCTCAGTTCGACACCGGTACGGGCCACGCGCATCGAACCGTCGGGCGCCACGTTGACAAGGTCACCTTCGGCGAGCCGGTACTCCAGCACGCCCGTGGGCTCCCAATGTTCCTGACCATCGACGAGCGACTCGTCCTTGGCCATGCGCTCAAAACCGCAGACCTTGTAGGTCGAGCCATCGGCGCCCTGTGCCGTGAACGACTCGAGCAGATGCAGTTTGTGGTCCATGAAAACCTCCTCAGACACAACGATGGAAGCGGGCAAAGCGGATTTTCCGTTTGCGACAGGTTTCGATATTGCGGCAGGTCAATGCCCATGCTGTTCGAAGGTGTACGGTCGGCTCGATCGGGGAGGACACTGAACGGTGGCGAGGGCCGAGAGATGTGCGCCCGCCCAGGCCACCGGCACGCGAAGGAAAGATCATGAGCATGGTGACCCTGCTGGTGATATTGGCCGCGCTGTGTGTGGTCGGCTCGCTCGCGTTCGGCATCGCGGCGATGGCTCGTCATGGCGAAATCGGGCATCGCACGAGCGCGCAATGGATGACGATGCGGGGTGACCTTTCAGGCGGTGGCGCTGGGGCTGATCCTGATGGCGGTGTGGACCGGTTGAGCCGCATGGTGCCCGCTCAGTGCGAGGTACCCTCGGACCGACTGATCTTGTTCCACACGTTGTACTTGCCCACCGGCTTGTTCATCTTCAGGCGCTTGACCTCCTTGAAGGTCACCGCGTCGTAGACGATCAGCGCGCCGTCGTTCTCCCACAGGCTGGCCAGCGCGTAGCGGCCGTCTTTCGTGAACTCGATGTGCGCGAGTGTGCGGCCGGGTTCGACCACCTTGGCCACCACTTCGAGCGTGCGCTTGTCGATGATCGTCAGCGTGTCCTTGGCTGTCGCGCTCATCATCGAGTCGGTCCAGGCGAAGCGCGAGTTCTCGTGGCTGCGCAGGAAGAAGCCCGGCCCCGGCGTGGCAATCGTTGTCACAGATTTCCAGGTCTTCATGTCGATCACGTCCAGGGCCCCGTCCTTGAGATTCGGGCTGGCCATCACCGTCGTGCCGTTCCATGCAAACGTGATTCCCGAGCCGAGGTGCGGCATGCCGGCGATCGGCAGCGTGGCGATGCGGCGTCGCACGTCGAGGTTGATCACTTGCGCGCTGGGCGACGCCTCAGCGCCGGCTTGTGCAGGCTTCGCACGAGATGCCCCAAGCACATGGATGTAGCCCTGGTCGAAGAAGAAGTCGTCGAGCGCTTCGCTGAGCCGGGTGCGCTTGACGTTGTGGAATCCACGCGTCGCGATACCTTCGCCCATGCGGTAGTCGTGCACCAGGCCTTCGAAAATGTCTTCGGCTTTCGGGTCGTAGGAGATCTCCCAGAGTTCGGGAATGTCTTTCAGCGCGACGATGAAGCTCCTGCGCGGTGCGGCGTCGTAGACCGCCGAGACGCGCGAACTTGCTTTTCCGTCGGGCGTCGTCGCGGCGATCGTCTTCACCAAGTTGAGCTCGGCGTCGAACAGCGCCAGCGTGTGCGGGAAGTAGTTCGCCGCGAGCACCCAGCGGCCGTCGCCGCTGACCGCGACGTTGCGCATGTTCAGCCCGGCGCGCACTTCGGCGACGACCGTCAGATTCCACAGGTCGTACTTCGTGATCCAGCCGTCGCGCGAACCGAAGTAGACGAAGCGCCCGTCGGGCGTGAACTTCGGCCCTCCGTGCAGTGCGTAGCGGCTCGCAAACCGGTGGATGGGCTCGAAGCGGTCGCCATCGATCAGCGACACATGATGATCGCCGCCTTCGACGACGACAAACAGGTTCATCGGGTCGGCTTTCCATTGCGGCTTGTGCGGCAGCTGTGCTGCGTCAACGCTCTGCACGCGCGAGGCCCGGATGTCCGCCTCAGCCCATGTCGGTGCCGGGCTGACGGGGGAATAGATCCACTGCGCAAGCGCGGCGATCTCGTTCGGTGCGAGCCTGTCGTGAAAGCCGAGCATCTGCGTCGCGATCCGGCCCTGCGTGATGACCTTCACTGCCTCCGGCCGACGCAGCCGTTCCAGACTCTCGGGCAACAGCGCCGGCCCCATTGCGCCGGTGCGGTTCGCGCCATGGCAGGCGGCGCAATGCTGCTGGTACAGGGCCTCGGGTTCAGCGGCGCGCGCCAGGTCAGCGCCCATCAGCACCAGACCCGTGGCGAGTGTGATGCGCCAGGTAAATTCAAGCAGGGCGCGCATGCTCGATCCTGACGTGGGTGAACGGCGTGATCTGCACGCGCCCGGTCGTGCTGGCACGACCGATCTCTGCATCGTCGAGATAACAGCCCGGGTCCTCGGCCCAGGCGTTGCCCGTGACCTGCTGCGCACGCACGCGGGTGTTGCCGGCGCAGATGTCGAAGTGCATGCACACCGCGCAGCGCCCCTGCACCGGACGCGGCTTCGCCTTCAGCCCGGCCATCAAGGGTTCCGACGTGTCGGACCAGATCGCGGAAAACGGGCGGCTTCGCACATTGCCCAGCGTGTGATGCCACCACATCGTGTCGGGGTGCACGTTGCCGAGGTTGTCGATGTTCGCGACGTTCACGCCGCTCGAATTGCCGCCCCAGGCCACCAGGTGTTCACGCAGATCGTCGCTCCATTGGGGAAAGCGCCGCTGCACCCACTGCAGCAGGTACGGCCCGTCGGCGTCGTTGTTGCCGGTCACGTACTCTTCTGCTGACGGCTCGCAGGCGCCATTGGCACCGCCCGCCGCGCACGTGTCATCCCGGCGCACGCCGGGATCCAGTGCTGCCGTCGGGGGGTGGATCCCGGCGTGCGCCGGGATGACGGCGCAAGCGGGGTTGTCGGCGCAAGCGGGGTTGTCGGCGCATGCGGGGTTGTCGGCGCATGCGGGGGTGTGGCCGGCCTGAGGCGGCCCGGCGCCGCGCGCGCTGCCTTCCCATGCTGCTGACCAGGCCCGATCGAACAGCAGGTCGAGCGCGTCGCGCGTCGCCGTGAATTGGGCGTCTTTCGCGCGGTGGATGTTGCCGCGGCCGGCGTAGTTCAGGTGCGAGAAGTAGAACTTGTCGACCTGCTCGTCGCGCATCAGTTGCAGCAGCGCCGGCAGGTCATGCGCATTGAGCGCCGTCATTGTGAAGCGCAGGCCGACCTTGACGCCGCGCTCGCGCAGCATCTGCACGGCAGCCAGGCTCTTCGCGAATGCGCCCTGCATGCGCCGGAACTTGTCGTGCGTGGTCTGCATTCCGTCCAGGCTGATGCCGACGTAGTCGAAACCCGCAGCCGCCACACGGTCGGCCATCGGGGCGTCGATCAACGTGCCGTTCGTCGACAGGCCCACGTAGAAGCGTTTTGCCTTTGCGCGCGCGGCGATTTCGAACAGGTCAGGGCGCAGCAGCGGTTCGCCGCCGGAGAGGATCAGCACCGGAACGCGATAGCGCTGCAGGTCGTCCATCACGTCGAACACTTCGGCGCTCGACAGTTCTCCCGCATAGTCGTGGTCCGCCGACAGCGCATAGCAGTGCTTGCACGTCAGATTGCAGCGGCGGATCAGGTTCCAGATCACCACCGGACCCGGCGGCCTGGCATGCCGCACCGGCGCCATGACGCCGTTCCTTTCGGCGTCAGCGATCAGGCGCATGAATTGCGAGATGCGGAACATGTTCAATCTCCAGACAGGCGAAGGCCGGTTTTCTTCAGGATCGCCGTTGAATACAGCACGTCGTCGGCGCGGCACGCCGGGCCGAGCAGGGCGCGCACGTCGATCCGCTGGCGCTCGACCTCTTCGCGCGAGCGGCCGTGCAGCATGGCGAACAGGTTGTAGGGCCAGTGCGGCAGCTCGCGTCTTCTGCGGTAGCAGTGGCTCACACCGGGAATGGCACCGACGCGAGCGCCGAGATGGTCGAGCTGCGCGTCGTCAACGTCCCACACCGTCATGCCGTTGGCCACAAAGCCGAGCCGGTAGTGGTTCGGCACCGCGCCGATGCGGCGGATCAGTCCGCTGCGCAACATCTGCGCAAAGCGCTCGCGCACCGCGTCGCCGCTCACGCCGAGCATCGCGCCCACCGCTTCATACGGGCGCGGCACGAGCGGCAGGCCGCTTTGCGTGGCACCGACAAGCTGGCGATCAAACTCATCGAGTGACATGGGTTTCCCCCTGCGGCGCCAGCAAAGGCAAGCGCAGCTCGACGGCGTACTCGCGCTCCTTCGGGAACGCGTGCACGGCCAGGCCGGTCTGTTGCGCGATGCGTGCCAGCACGTCGTCAACCTGCCCGGGCGACTCGGCAGCGACGACGAACCACATGTTCAGACGATGTTCGCGCCGGTAGTTGTGGGCGACCTCGGGCAGCGTGTTGACGATCCGCGTCACCGCGTCGAAGCGCTCCAGAGGCACCTCGAGCGCCGCGAGCACGTACATGCCACCTGCGGATTCGATCCGGTACAGCGGGCCGAAGCGCGTCAGCACGCCCTGTGCGAGCAAGCGGCGCAGCCGTTCGAGCACTTCGTCTTCGTCCATGCCCAACTCGGCTCCGACCGTGGCGAAGGGATGATCGGTCAGGGCCAGGTTCCCGTGCAGGCGGTCGATGAGCAACGCGTCGCGTGCATCGAAGTCGGTGGCGGTTTCAGCAGGCGCCATGCGTTGCTCCCTGGCCGACGCTCATTCGGAAGTAGCTCCCGCCGCCTTGCTTGAAGCGGCGCCGGCTGAACAGGATGGCGCGCGGACGACCCGCCAGCGCGCAGCGCTCGGTCGCCGCTTGGATCGCTGCGCTCACCTGGCCGCGGTCCCGGCCATGCACCATGCAGTACAGGTTGTACGGCCAGCCCGACGCTCGCTCGCGGCGGTAGGCCAGGGTCACGCCGAGCTGGCCGGCGAGTTGGGTACCGACGGCGTCGACCTGCGCATCTGGAACGTCGAACACCGTCATCGCGTTGTGCGCGAAGCCCGCTTCATGGTGGCGCACGATCACGCCGAAGCGTCGCAACGCGCCTTCGCGCAGCCAGCGGCGCAGGGTGACGAGCACCTGCTGGCGTGGTTGATGCAAGGTGTCGGCCCAAGCGTCATAGGGCTGCGGCGTGAAGGGCACCCCACCTTCCACCAGCGCGGCGAGCGGCGCGTCCACGCCCAGGACAGGTGCCACGGACTGAAAGGCGGCGCCACCGCTCGCGGCGAGCGTGTCGCGCAGGTCGAAGCCGAGGTCAATGCGGTACGCGCGCTGCATGCGCAGGCGCAGCGCCTGGAAGCCGGTGCGCCGCTCGAGATCGTCCACGGCCTGCGCCACGCTGGCGGCGTCGCGCCCGGTGATCACGAACCACAGGTTGTAGTGGTGCTCGCGTTCATAGTTGTGGTTCACGCCCGCATGCGCCGAGACCACGGCGGCGATTTGCTCGAGTTGCTGCGGCGGCACGGCAAATGCGCACAGCAGCGCCGCGCCGCCGGCGCCGGCGCCCCACACGCCGCCGATGCGGCTGATCGCGCCGTCGCGCAGCAGCATGCGGTAACCCTCGATGACCGCGCCTTCACTCAGTCCGCAGCGCGAGCCGATCTCGGCAAACGGCGCGGCGACGAGCGGAAACCCGCGCTGCCAGTCGTTCAGCAAGGCGAAGCTGGAATCGAGGCGGAGCAGCATGTCCATGTCAGAACCCCATGCGCGCCGCGCGGCTGGTGAAGAACACCCCGCTCGGTGCATCGACGGCGAGCGTGGCCAGGGTCTCGAAGCGCCGCGTGTCGATCACCGAGACGCGGTTCGCGTCGCGCGAACTGATCCACACCGCTTCGCCGCGCGGCGTGAACTCCATGTGCAGCACCGCCTTGCCGGGCGACAGCGTCTGCACGATCCGGCGCGACAGCGTGTCGATGACCTGCACGCGGTCGTAGTCGGGCACGGCGAAGTTGACCCAGACCTGGCGACCGTCGGGCTGCGCCATCACGAACACCGGCTGGCCGGCGACCGCAATGCGCCCGACCTCCTGCCAGGTTGCCGTGTCCACGACGAGCACTTCATGGCGGCCGATCGCCGGCAGGTAGGCGTGGCGCCCGGCAACCGCCCAGCCGCGCAAGTGCGGCATCTTGAACACCGGCAGTGGCTGCTCGCCGCGGCCGTAGCCGCCGAGAATGCGGCGCGCACGCGGCACGTCATCCCACAGGTCGACAAGCGCGAGACCGTCTTCGCCGAACAGCCCGGCGATGTAAGAGCGCCCATCGGGGGTGACCAGCGCGTCGTAGGGCTGGCGACCGACGTCGGGCAGTTTCGTGATGGCGGGTTTGGACGGGTCGGACAGATCGGCGATCCAGATCGCGTTGCCGTCGAACAGGCTGAACGCGAAGCGCCTTCCGGGCAGGTCGACCAGGCCAACGACACGCGACAGCTTCGGGGCCTCGCCCGGCAGGCTGATCTGCGCCGGGATGTCGGCCACGAGTTCGAGCGTTCGCGCGTCGAACACTTTCACGCCGCCGGGCGTGTAGTTCTGCGCCGCGACCAATGTGCCGTCGGCCGAAATGGCGCCGCCGATCGAATTGCCGGCCTGCATGATGCGCGCCTCGATGCGGCGCGAGAGCAGGTTCACTTTCGTCAGGGCGCCGTCACGGCCGAAGACGTAGGCCGTGGCACCGTCGCGTGAGAACACCACCGACGCGTGCGACAGGTCGCCCAGGCCGGGAATTTCGGCCAGCAGGGTGCGCGAGCTGGTATTGACGAGCGCGAGCGTGCCGCGTGCGCGCTCGATCACCACGCCGAGGTCGCCGGTGCCGGCCAGACCCGTGGCCGGGGCTGTCGGCTGCGTGGCGCAAGCGGGAAGAAGCGTGGCTACCGGACCCGTGCCGATGAGGGCCAGCAGCTCACGCCGCTTCATCGCTGCGCCCCCGGTTCGTTCGGGAAGCCGTGCATCAGCTGCTCGGCGATCCACATCGACTCGGGAACGCTCAGCATCGCGCGCCAGCCCGGCATCGGCGTGCCGGGTCGGCCGTAGTAGATCGTCGCGGCCAGCCCCTCCAAAGGCTTGTCCAGCAGGGCCTCGCGAGTCAGCGCCGGGCCCAGGCCTCCGCTGAGCCGCATGCCGTGGCACGAGCCGCAGTCCTGGCGCACCATGCGCACCAACTCGAACTGGCGTGGTTCAGGCACGCCCTGCGCCATGGCGTCCTGCGCTGCGAGCAGCATCAGCGACAGCGCGGCGGTGTGCGCGGCATGCCTCCGGTCAGTACACGTCATGCTGGGTTTCGTCCACGTTGAAGTGACCGGTCGGCGTGACCAGGAGCGAGTCCTTGATCACGGCTTTGAACTTCAGCGCCTTTCGATGTGTCTTCATGGTCACTACCTCTTTGATCCGTTCTCGCCGGGAACGCGCAACGCTTACCCTGCATGGTCTCGCCGGCTGTCTTCCGGCGCCTTGAACTGGATCAATTGCCGTGTGTGCGCATGCAGGTGGGGCCTCGCCGAGCGCAGCAAGGCGCGCTCACGTCGTCATGGTGTGACTTCGATCTGCCCCTTCATCTCCGGGTGTGGGCCGCAGGTGTAGGAGTAGCTGCCCGGCCTGTCGAACGTGCGCTGCCACGACTCGCCGGGGAAGATGCGTTCGCTCTCGAAGCCGCCGGGTCCGGTGAACAGGATCGAGTGGGTGGTGCGCTTCTCGTTGTTGAGCCATTTCACCGTCGTCCCCACTGTGATCTTCAGCGCTGCGGGAACGTATTTGTAGTCCTGAATGACTACCTCGACCGTGTCCGACATTGCCGCGCCGGGCCAGGCCATCGCGCCGGCAAGCAGCAGACCGGTTGTCCGCTGCAGGAGCGTGCGAGGCTGCATGTGGGGCGCGTCGGCTATTGCTTCGTCGCCGAGATGTCGGCCTTCGCGTCGATGCCCAGCGTGTAGCCCAGCGAAACATGGTGGAAACGCCCGGCCGTGTGGTCGTCGTGGATCGCGAAGCCGAAGTTGTAGGTCTTGCCGGAGGCCAGCGCGACGTCGCCTTCGCCCCCCGTCAACTTGCGAGTGAACGTGACGACCCACTCGTCGCCCTTCTTCTCGCCCTTCGCCTCGATCAGCGCCTTGCCGCCTTCCATGACACGTTTGTCCGCGACATGGCCGTCGAACTTCGCGCCTTTCGCGGTCCACTGCACCAGGTCGTAATACACGCCGCTGCCGAGGTTGCCGTCCTTGACGTACTTGGTCTTCTTGTCGTCCTTCGCGTCGGGCATGGTTCGGGCATCGCTGTGACACGCCTCCCAGCAGCCCGACAGGTTGGCCCCGGGGATCTTGTTGTCTTCGAGCATGAAGGCGAGCTTGACGGCGTTGTCCTTGTCCATCTTGTCGGCGCCGCCTGCCGGTTGCTTCCAGCTGAAGCGCAGGTACAGGTTCGCACCGTCGTGCGCGGCCTGCAGGTTCACAGGAATCGAGCCGGCCTTGCCCTTGATCGGCTTGGGCTCGATCTTCTGGCCGGTAGCCATCTTCTTGCCCATGTCGGCCGCTTCGTCGTGGTGGCAGCTCGCGCAGCTTTCGCCCTTGCGCAAGGCGCGTGCGCCGCCGTGTTCGGCGCCCTTGGTGATCCACTCCATCGGCGAGACGCCGGGATAGAGCACGGTGATCGCCTTGGCAGGCACCTTGCCCCAGTCGGGAGGTGCAGCGTTCGCCGCGGCAAGTGCCAAGGCGCCTGCAAACATGGCAATGTGTTTGACGGTTTTCATTTGCTTTGTCTGGTTGGGTTGTTCAGCCCAGCCGCTTGTATCGCGGCTGGTCCTTCGCCAGCCGCCGAACGCCTGCCGGCGTCCGGCGCGCGGGCTCAGTCTTCTTCCTTCATGCCCGCAGGTTTGTGGTGGGCGATTCCCTTGTGGCAAACGATGCAGGTGTCGTTGTTCTTCGCAGCGAGCTCGTGCGACTTCCTCGCGCGAGGTTTCTGCTTTACCGACTCCAAGCTGACCAGCGAGTGGCAGTTGCGGCATTCGAGCGAGTCGTTGGCTTTCATGCGTGCCCAATCGCGCTCGGCGAGTTGCAACCTCTTGGCTTCGAACTTCTCGCGCGTGTCGATCGTGCCGACGAGCTTGCCGTACAACTCGCGCGACGCCTGGATCTTGCGGATCATCTTTGGCCCCCACTCGCGCGGCACATGGCAGTCGGGGCAGGTGGCGCGCACTCCGGTGCGATTGTTGTAGTGGATCGTCTTCTGGTACTCGGCGTACACGTTCAGGCGCATCTCGTGGCAGCCGATGCAGAACGTCTCGGTGTTCGTCGCTTCGACAACGGTGTGGAACCCGCCCCAGAACAGCACGCCGACGACCACGCCGAGCACGAGCAGCGTCAGCGCGCCATAGCGGGTCGAGGGCCGCCGCAGGCGCTGCCAGAAGCTGCCGGTGCCGTTGGTGTTCTTGTTGTTCATGGCGCGCGCCTGGACGGGGTCAGTAGATGTCCTGCTGCGTATTCCAGACGTTGAACTTGCCGGTCGGCGTGAT
>JANNKM010000246.1:0-6139 GCA_031396305.1 Rhizobacter sp. | reverse complement strand
GCTGCGCTTTGCGCCTAGACTGAGCCCCTTTCCTGGCCCAACGCGGGCCCAACCCAAAGCCCGACAGGCTCCTGGTTCGCATCCACCGACTTCGAGAACCACCATGCTTCACCCACAGGCCCGCGCGTTGATTGAGTCTCTCGAGGCGCGCGGCGTTCCGGCCTTTCACACGCTGAGCCCGGCCGACTCGCGGCGCCTGTACCGCGACCGGCGGCTCGCGGTGCAGCCGGATCCTCCCGAAGTGGCGCAAGTGCGGTCGTTGAGCGCCCCAGGGCCGAGTGGCGTGATACCGCTGCGCCTGTATCGCCCGCTGCGAAGCAGCCCAATGGCGACTGCCGCGCTGCCGGTGTTGATCTACTTTCACGGCGGCGGTTGGGTGATCGGCGACCTCGACACGCACGACACGTTGTGCCGTGAACTCGCCAACGGCGCGGGCATCGCGGTGATATCGGTGGACTACCGCTTGGGCCCGGAGCATCGGTTTCCGGCAGCGGTGGACGACTGCATCGCCGCGACACGCTGGGTTCGAGACCAGGCTGGCGCGCTGGACCTCGACGCTCAGCGCATCGCCGTGGGTGGCGACAGCGCCGGCGGCAATCTCGCCGCCGTGGTGGCGCTGCATGCGCGTGACGCAGGCGATTCTCCGCTCGCGTACCAGTTGCTCATCTACCCGGCCACCGACATGCGGCGCATCGCGCCATCGCACACGCGCAACGGCCAGGGCTATTTGCTCACCCGCGACACCATGGCCTACTTTCAGGACCACTACATCACTGACCCCGCGCACGTGCCCGACTGGCGCGCCTCGCCGCTGCTGCACCCGAACCTGCGCAACCTGCCGCCGGCCCTGGTGCTGACCGCCGGCTACGACCCGCTGCGCGACGAAGGCATCGCCTACGCGCAGGAACTGAGCCTGGCAGGAAACCGCGCCACGCACATCGGCTTTGAGCGCCAGATCCACGGCTTCATCTTGATGGGCCGGGTCATCGACGAGGCGAACGAGGCGGTCGCGATCTGCGCCGCGCAACTGCGGCGCGCACTGGCCGCCTGAGCCGCTTCAGTAGCCGGAGCTGCTGCCGAGCGCCAGGTTGTCGAACTTGGTGAGTGGCTTCACGAAGGTCAGCTTCACCGTTCCGGTAGGGCCGTTGCGCTGCTTGGCAATGATGATTTCCGCGACGCCGGGTTCCTTGCACGCGTCCTTCGTGTAGTACTCGTCGCGGTAAATGAACATGATGACGTCGGCGTCCTGTTCGATCGCGCCCGATTCGCGCAGGTCACTCATCATCGGGCGCTTGTCGGTGCGCGACTCGACGCTGCGATTGAGCTGCGACAGCGCGAGCACGGGGCATTTCAACTCCTTGGCCAGCGACTTCAAGCCGCGCGAGATTTCGCCGATCACGGTGGCGCGGTTTTCGTCGGAGTTGCTGCTGCTGCCGCTCATCAACTGCAGGTAGTCGATGACGATCAGCCCGAGCTGCCCGCACTGGCGCGACAGGCGCCGTGCGCGCGCGCGCAGTTCGCTCGGCATGAGCGCGCCGCTCTCGTCGATGAACATGCTGACCTTGCCGAGTTTTTCAACCGCCTCGGACAGGCGCCCCCACTCGTCGTCGCGCAACTTGCCGGTGCGCAGGTTGCTCTGGTCGATGCGCCCGAGTGAGCCGACCATGCGCAGCGCGAGTTGCGCGGCGCCCATTTCCATCGAGAACACCGCCACCGGCAGGCCCTCGGCTACGGCCACATGTTCGGCGATGTTCAGCGCGAGCGCCGTCTTGCCCATCGACGGGCGCGCCGCGAGCACGATCAGGTCGCCCGGCTGCAAACCCGCCGTCATGCGGTCCATGTCGTAAAAACCGGTGCGCACACCGGTCACCTCTTCGGCGCCGTTCTCGTGCAACTCGTTGACCCGGTCGATGAGCTGCACGACGAGCGTGTCCATCGTTTGGAAGCCGGCGCGCGAACGCGAGCCTTCTTCGCCGATGCGGAAAATCTTCGCCTCGGCTTCGTCGAGGATTTGCGCCACCGGCTGGCCCTGCGGGTTGAACGCGGTGGTCGCGATCTCATCGCTCGTCGCGACCAGCTTGCGCAGCACGGCGCGCTCGCGCACGATCTCGGCGTAGCGCCGTATGTTGGCCGCGCTGATCACGCTTTGCGCGAGCGAGTTCAGGTACGCCAGACCGCCGCATTCATCGCCCTTGCCCAGGCTTTGCAGCTGTTCGAAGACGGTGATCACGTCGGCCGGCTTGGTGGCGTTGATCAGCGTGCCGATCGCCGCGTAGATGTGACGATGCTCAAACCGGTAGAAGTCGCTGTCGCTGAGCAGATCGCCCGCCCGGTCCCACGCGCTGTTGTCGAGCAGCAGGCCGCCGAGCACGCTTTGTTCTGCCTCCACCGAATGCGGCGGGATGCGCAACCTGGAGACCTCTTCGTCAGGGGCCCTGGCGGGGCTTGCGTGGCCCGAGGGGCTCGATGTCGTGAGGTCGGTCAGCGCTGAAACCATCGCCCAATGATACGAGCGATCGGTGCGCGCTCCATCGCGCAACGCTGTGGACAAGCTGGGTAACGCTTGTGGGGAGGCTGTGAGGAGCGAAAAAGAAACTGGGCGAAAAAAAGGGCTGGAAGATCCAGCCCTGGGTCGCGACGATCAGAGGCCGCCCGGGCGCACCCGGGCGCTCGGAATCACTCCGCCTCGGCGACGACGACCACCTTGACTTCCACCGTGACATCGGTGTGCGGCGCGACTTTCACGATGTGCTCGCCGACCGTCTTCAACGGGCCGGTGGGCATGCGGATCTGCGCCTTGAGCACCTTGAAGTCGATGCGGTTCAGCGCTTCGGCGATGTCGTGGTTCGTCACCGAGCCGAACAGACGGCCGTCCACGCCCGCCTTCTGGATGATGTGCACCGAGCGGCCGTTCATCTTCTCGCCCAGAGCCGTCGCCGCGGCGAGCTTTTCGGCGGCCGACTTTTCGAGCTCGGCACGCTTGAGCGCGAACTCCTTGATCGCTCCCTCGGTCGCGCGACGCGCAATGCGCTGCGGAATCAGGTAGTTGCGCGCAAAGCCGTCCTTGACTTTGACGACGTCGCCCAGGTTGCCCAGGTTCGCCACTTTGTCGAGCAGGATCACTTGCATGGTGGGTCTCCTAGACGCGGTGCTGGTCACTGTACGGCAGCAGGGCCAGGAATCGCGCCCGCTTGATGCAGGTCGTCAACTGGCGCTGGAAGAACGCGCGCGTGCCGGTCAGGCGTGCAGGCGTGATCTTGCCGTTCTCGCTGATGAAGTCGCGCAGCGTGTCGACATCCTTGTAGTCGATTCTCTTGACACCGGTGACGGTGAAACGGCAGAAGCGCTTGCGACGGAACAGCAACGACTGGGTATTGCGTTTCGGTTTGCGGTCCTTGTTGAACCGACCTTTACCACGTGGCGGGGGCATATTTGACCTCTTTCAAAAAACGTTTGACTCTGGCAATTCGAGCGAGCCGATCAGTCCAGCTCGGTCACATGAAAAATCACACCTCGGCCGTTGCGCTGCGAGCCCAGGAAACCGGCAAATCCATGCTCGCTTCCCAGCTCCAGCCTGGCCAGGCGCTGCACGATATCGCCGACGGCCCGGGCCTTGATCTCGACCGAGACCTTGCGCGGCTGGCCGTCTTGCGTGACCTGGGACTCGTGCTTCAAGCTCATGTCCAGGGCAGGCAGGCCGGCCGGCGTGTAGCGCATCGCGCCTCGCTGCGCGAGCTGCGCGCTCAGAACCAGGCGGTTCATCGCGCGTCAGTTCAAGCTGCGCTGCGGGGCAACCGCGTCGGGACTCAGGCCTCCTGCGGCGCGCGGCGCGACTCTTCGCGCTCCACGTTCTTCATCATCACCGACGGCGTGGTTTCGGCCTGATCCTTGAGCACGGTCAGGTGGCGCAGCACGGCGTCGTTGAAGCGGAACCCGGTCTCGAGCTCGACCAGCGCTTCCTTGCTGCACTCGATATTGATGCACAGGTAGTGCGCCTTGCCGAGCTTCTGGATCTGGTAGGCCATCTGGCGACGGCCCCAGTCTTCCACGCGGTGGACCTTGCCGCCACCGGCGGTGACCACACCCTTGTAGCGCTCCAGCATGGCCGGAACTTGTTCGCTCTGATCCGGGTGGATCAAGAGCACGATTTCATAGTGACGCATTCAAACTCCTTGTGGTTTCCGACGGGTTTCCGTTCGGTTGAAGCCACCCCGAGCATCGAGTAGGGTGTGGCAAGGCGAGCCGGCGATTATAGACACCCAATGAAAAGGGGCCCCCGGTTTCCCGAGGGCCCCGCATCAATCAGGCCTCGATCAGGTCTGGCCCAGCTTCAGGTCAGGGTAACGCACATGCTCGACGAGCTCCTGCGTATCCTTGCCCGGCGCGGGCGTCAGCAGGCTGACGATGATGATGACCGCCATGCCGATCGGCACGCCGAAAAGGCCGGCCGAGATCGGCAGGATGCCCCACCAGATGTTGTCAGCCACCGGTGACGTGACGCCGAACACACTGCGCAGCCACGGTTGAGTTGTGGCCATGTAGTAGAACGTCGTGCCCAGGCCGGCGATCATGCCCAGCGACGCTCCCCACTTGTTGGCGCGCTTCCAGAAGATGCCCAAGACGAGCGCCGGGAAGAAGGTTGCCGCGGCGAACGAGAACGCCGCCGACACCAGGAACAGAATGTCCGCCGGCTTTTGCGCCGCCACTGCCGCCGCCGCCAACGCCACGACCACGAGCAAGGCCTTGGAGATGGAGACGCGCCGCGCCGTCGAAGCGTTCGGATCGATCATCTTGTAGTACAGGTCATGGCTCAAAGCATTGGCGATCGTCAGCAACAGGCCGTCGGCTGTTGACAGCGCCGCAGCCAGGCCGCCCGCCGCCACCATGCCCGACACCACATACGGCAGACCGCCGATTTCGGGCGTCGCCAGCACGATGATGTCGCCGCTGATGCGCATTTCGCCGAGTTGGAAAATGCCGTCCTTGTTGATGTCCACCACCGACAACAACGCCGGGTCGACGCGCGCCCAGTTGGCAATCCACGCCGGCAGTTTGTCAAACGGCGTTCCCACCAGCACGTTGAAGACCTCGTACTTGACGAGCACCGCAAGCGCTGGCGCCGTGAAGTACAGCAAGAAGATGAAGAACAGGCTCCAGGTCACCGAGTCGCGCGCTTCCTTCACCGAAGGCGTCGTGTAGTAGCGCATCAGGATGTGCGGCAACGCGGCCGTGCCCACCATCAGACAGAAGATCAGCGCGAGGAAGTTGCGCCGGTCGGTGTCGAACACCTTTTGCGCCGCCGCGTCGCCATTCGGGTCGCCCTTGAACTGCTGCGCGTGAGGCGCCATGCCCGCCAAGGTGCCGGTGCGCGCGGCTGCCGCGGTTCGATCGGCGGTGTACTTCTTCTTCGCGTCGTCGGCGTTTGCGGGCAAGGCCGCGAGCGCCTTCTCGGCGGCGGTGATCTCGGCGAGCGGGCCGTTGGCGGCTTTCAGGTCAGCCAGGGTCTTCTCGGCAGCGGCCTTGTCCGCGGCCATCGCGGCAGGTACGTCCTTGAGCTTGGCGTCTGCCGCGGCAACACGGTCCTTGAAGATCTGGATGACTTCCAGCTCTTTCGGGTCCTTGATCAGTTGCTTCTCGCGCTCCGTCACCTTCTGCAACTGGTAGCCGTACACCGCCTGTGGGATCGGCACGCCGGTCTGCTTGACCGCCAGCCACACCACCGGAACCAGGTAGGCGACGATCAGAATGATGTACTGCGCCACCTGGGTCCAGGTGACGGCACGCATGCCTCCGAGGAACGAACACACCAGAATGCCGCCCAGCCCGACGAAAATGCCGACCTCGAAAGCGAAGCCCGACAGGCGCGTCGTGATCAGGCCCACGCCGTAGATCTGCGCCACGACATAGGTGAATGAGCACAGGATCGCGCCGATGATGCCGATGAAGCGCGGCAGGTTGCCAAGGAGGTGTTGGTGTCGGCTGGCCTGTTTGTGGCAGAGCGGGTGTTTCATCGGCTTAGTTCAGATATCGTTTTCACTGCTTTTCTGCCTGATGGCACGTGTGCGGAGAAGGGTAACGTCCTTGCCACCTTGCAGGGCGACGCAGCTGACCTGCTCATGGGGGAGCGGGTGGCTCTCAA
>JANNKM010000202.1:0-23406 GCA_031396305.1 Rhizobacter sp. | reverse complement strand
CCGATGGCGGTGCCGATCCTGATGGTCGTGTTCGTGCTCGCGTTCATCGGCGGCATCATCGAGTACCCGGTCGCGTCGGTCCTGCTGCGTCAGGAAGAGAACCTGACGCTCGCGGTGGGTTCGAAGTATTTCCTCTACGAGCAGAAGTACCTGTGGGGTGACTTCGCCGCTGCGGCGGTGTTGTCAGGTCTGCCGATCACCTTGGTGTTTCTTACTGCGCAGCGCTGGATCGTCTCGGGATTGACCGCAGGCGGAGTGAAGGGTTGAGGCACACCATCGTGACGCTACGCCGCGCTGCACTTCGCAGCCTCGGCCTTGCTTGGCTGCTGGCCGCGCTGCTGGTCGGTGGGTTCTCGGGTTGCGAGCGCAGGGCCGAAGCCCCAGTTGGCGTGCCTGGCAGTTTCGCCGACAACCCGATTGTCTACTTCGCCATCACCGACCGTTTCTTTGACGGCAACCCAGCCAACAACGGCAGCTACGGGCGCGGCCGCGAAACCAAGCCTGAGGAGGACGTAGGCACGTTTCACGGCGGAGACTTCGCCGGCCTGATCAAAAAGCTCGACGAGGGTTGGTTCAGGCAACTCGGCGTGAACGCGATCTGGATCACGGCGCCGTATGAGCAGGCACGTGGCTGGGTGGTCGGCGGCCAGAAGGAATTCAAGCATTACGCATACCACGGCTATTTCGCGCTCGACTACACGCTGCTGGACAAGAACATGGGCACGCCCGAGGAGCTGCGCGCTTTCGTCAAGGCGGCGCACGCGCAGGGTATCCGCGTGCTGCTGGACATCGTCATGAATCACCCGGGTTATGGCGATCTGCAAACGCTCGGCGAATTCATCAAGGCGCCGAAGGACGACAAGAAAACCGGCATGCTGTGGTCGGGTTGGGAACAGGCCAAGCTCAACGATTACCACGGCTACATCGACTACAACGACCCGGCTTGGTTGCAGTGGTGGGGCGCGGACTGGATACGCTCCGGCCTGCGCGGCTACGAAGAAGGCGGGCGCGATGACCTGACGTCGCAGCTCGCCTATCTGCCCGACTTCAAGACCGAACAGGCCAAGGCCGTCGGCCTGCCGCCGCTGCTCAAGGTCAAAGCCGATACCCTGGCCAAAGAAATTCCCAACGCCAGCGTTCGCGACTACCTGGTCACATGGCTGTCGCAGTGGGTGCGCGACTACGGCATCGACGGCTTTCGCGCCGACACCGTCAAGCACGTCGAGCCGCAGGCGTGGGTCGCGTTGAAGAAGGCGAGCAGTGAAGCGCTGGTGGCATGGAAGGCGGCGAACGCCGGCCAGAAGATCGACGACACGCCGTTCTGGATGACGGGCGAGTACTGGGGTCAGGGCATCGAGCGCAATGCGATCTACGATGCCGGCTTCGACAACATGATCAACTTCGACTTCCAGGCACGCGCCGAGGCGGCCGTCGGCGCGGCGCTCGACGTCGCCGCGCTCGAGCAGATCTACGCCGACTACGCCAAGGTCCTCGCCGCGCCGGCCCGGCACAACGTGCTGTCCTACGTGAGTTCGCACGACACCAAACTGTTCGAGCGCAGCCGCCTGCTCGACGCCGGCACGGCTTTGCTGCTCGCGCCGGGCGGGGTACAGATCTACTACGGTGACGAATCTGCGCGCCCACCCGGTCCGGCGCCGGCCGCAGACAAGCAGCAGGCAACACGCTCCGACATGAATTGGGCGCAGCCCGACGCGGCGACGCTCGAACACTGGCGCGCCTTGGGGCAGTTCCGCAAGCGCCACGTCGCACTTGCGCGCGGTGCCCACGCCAAGCTCGGCGATGCGCCCTACACCTTCAGCCGGATCGCGGGCGACGACAAAGTGGTGGTGGCACTCGGCGCGAAGGGCAGCGTCACGCTGAAGGTCGACGGCGCGTTCCCCGACGGCACGGCGCTGCGCGACGCCTACGGCGGCGCCACCGCGAAGGTCAAGGGCGGCACGGTCACGCTGACGCCGCACGCGCGGGGCGTCGTGCTGCTGGAGGCACAACCGTGACGTTTTGGCTTGCGCGCGCACGGGTCGCTGCGCTTGTCGGTGCCGTTGCGCTTGGTGCGCTCAACGCCTGCGGCGGCGGAAGTGGCGCAGGCGGCAGCGGCAACACGCTGCTGCCACCATTGGACGCGACCTACCGTGCCAGTGGCAAGGCGAGCGCCGGCGAGGTTTTTGTGCATCTGTTCGAGTGGCGCTGGGCCGACATCGCGCGCGAGTGCGAAACCTTTCTCGGCCCGGTCGGCTACGCGGCGGTGCAGATTTCGCCGCCGAGCGAACACGCGCTCATCACGAGCGGCGTGGCCTACCCGTGGTGGCAGCGTTACCAGACGGTCAGCTACAAGCTCGACCAATCGCGCTCCGGCACGCTGGCCGATTTCCGCGACATGCTGGCTCGATGCAGCG
This sequence comes from Rhizobacter sp., assembly GCA_031396305.1. Classification (GTDB taxonomy): domain Bacteria; phylum Pseudomonadota; class Gammaproteobacteria; order Burkholderiales; family Burkholderiaceae_C; genus JAEMQF01. The sequence continues at coordinate 20,992 of JANNKM010000202.1, read as the reverse complement.
CCGTCCATGTGAAGGTCTACGCCGACGCGGTGATCAACCACATGACCGCAGGCGCGGGGACCGGCAGCGCGGGCAGCAGCTACACCAAGACCGGTTATCCGGCGGTGCCGTGGTCGGCCGGCAACTTCCACTCCGGTTGCGGCGGCAGCATCAACTACGCCGATGCCGCCAGCGTGCAGTTGTGCGAGCTGGTTGGCCTGGCCGACCTGCGCACCGAAGACGACGCCGTGCGCGCCAAGATCGCCGCCTACCTGATCGCTTTGCACACCGAGGGCGTGGCGGGTTTTCGCATCGACGCGGCGAAACACATGCAACCGCGCGACATCGACGCCATCGTCTCCCAGGTCAATGCCGCGGCGCTGGCGGCGAACCCACCGCGCGCTTTGCCTTACTTCTTTCTCGAGGTGATCAATAACCCCGGCGAGGCCGTGACCGCCGCGCAGTATTTCGGCGTCGGCCATGCCTCTGGCGGAGCGAGCGACGTGACGGACTTCCAGTATGGGTACCGCATCACCGACGCGTTTACCGGTCGCGGCGCTGCGACCCTCGCGTCGCTGCAGACCTTGACAAACGGTCTGCTCGCAAGCGACAAGGGCGTCGTCTTCGTCGACAACCACGACAACCAGCGCGGCGACAACCTGTACTACGCGTCGACCGTGGGTGGGGCTGCGGTCTATGACCTCGCGACCATCTTCATGCTCGCGCATCCGCACGGCGCACCGAGCGTGATGTCGAGTTACGGCTTCGAGCGCAATACGCAAGCCGGCCGCGACACCGGCCCGCCATCCGATGCCAACGGCGTGACCCAGTCGACCCTCGACGCCGGCGTCACGCGCTGCACCCGCACGCTGGGAAGCGCCCAGGTCGGAAGCTGGATTTGCGAGCACCGGGTCGCCGCTATTGCCGGCATGGTGGCGTTTCGCAAGGCCACTGCGGGCGCGCCGCTCGTCAACTTCCAGGTAATCACCGGCGGCGACAACGACAGAATCGCATTCGCGCGCGATACCAAGGGCTACGTCGCCTTGAGCCGCAGCCTGGCCATCAATTTCAACGCGGCGACGACGCTTCCCGACGGCAACTATTGCAACGTCGCCCAATTCACCTATCAGCCTGCCAGCGGCGCTGTTCCGGCAAATTGTTCCGGCCCACCGGTCAGCGTTGCGGGCGGCAACGCGTTGATCGAACTGCCGGCCAACGGTGCAGTTGCCCTGCACGTCGGCGCCCAGCTCTAGTGCCACCCGATTTCATCAACCATCCCACAAGGAGTCTTGACCATGCAACGACGTTTTCTCATTTGCTTCGCGGCGGTCGCCGCAGCGCTCGGTTTCAGTTTCGCCCCGACGTTCGCAGTTGCCCAGGCCGTGCCCGAAGTGGCCAAGGTGCCCGACGGCATGATTTCGCTGCACTACCATCGCCCCGACGCCGCCTACGACGGCTGGGGCGTGCACTTCTGGGAGAGCTTCGAGAAAGTCGAGAACGGCAAGGTCACCGGCCCCAAGACCAAGAGCGACATGCCGGTGCTCAATATCTCGTGGACCGCGCCGATGAAGCCCACCGGCAAAGACGGCTTCGGCATGTACTGGCAGCTCAAGGCCGACGAATTCCGCAACGGCAAGTACAACTACATCATCCACAAGGGCGACTCGAAGGACTGCGCCAGGGACTCGGTGTGGTTCAACACCCAGGCCAAGCAGGTCTTCATCAACCAGGGCGATTGCAACGCCTACTTCACCGTCGAGGAGGCAGTCAAAGCGCGCAAGTGACGCGCTGCCCGTTCGGGTCAAAAAAGAGCGCCCCGCCGGGCGCTCGATGGACAGGAGGCGCTCTGCCTCCTTCTCGTTTCTGCCTAGAACCAGGCCTCGGCCTGGAAGCCGTAGCTGCTGCCGCTCTTGCTGGTGCCAAACGGGCCCGCGGTACCGCCGGCCACTGTGCCGCCTCCCGGACCAAACACGCCGTCACGCGCTTTGTCGTTCCACTTGGCATAGGTGTAGAAGAAACGCAGTTCCGGGCGCGCCCAGAAGCCGCGGCCGGCCACCAGCGTCGGCGCGATCGTGAACTTCGCCAATTTGGCAGCCGCCTGATTCTGCGCCGTGACCCGGTTCAAGCCGGCCTCCGCCTGAAGCTTGAAGTAGTCGCTGAAGTGATACACCGGGCGTGCACCGATGTAGCTCCACTTGTAGTTGTTCTTGAAGCTCCAGTGGCCGGCGACGGCCATGCCCGAAATGTTCGGCGAGACCTGCCACTGCAGGGTGTCCTGAATCCCCCAGCTTCCGTCCTGGGTACCGGGCGTGTTGTTCGGGTTGCCAAGATTGGGAGCGTTTGCCGAGCCCGTCCCCTTGGTCACGAAGAGTTTGTTGACGCCGCCTAGAACCGGCAGCGACCATTCAACCGACACCGCCGTGCCGTTCTTGCTGTTGGGGAGCTTCGTGTCGGCCGTGTTGTACTGCACACCGGCCTCGAGCGAGCCCGCGCCACCCAGATTGATGTCGTGCACGCGCGCATCGAACATCGTCGTGGCGTTGTTGTTCGGGTTGTTCGCGGAATTGTTGCCATTGGCACGGAAGATCGCGAACGAGCCTTTCACTTCGCCGCCGAGCTTGATCTTCTCGATGCCGGCGCCCGGGCCGGAGTTGTTCCAGTAGAAGAAGTCGGTGATGTGGACGTCATGGCGCTGGTAGTAGCGTTTGCCGATCCACGCACTGCCGCCGTTCAGGAACGACAGGTTCTTCGCTTCGGCCCAGTTCTGGCGCAACGCGAAGTGGCTGCCGCCGGCGGCCAGGTTCTCGAAGTCGGTCTGGCCCGGGGCGAAGTAACCCAGCATGATGTGGTAGTCGAACTTGACTCCGTCCTTGCCGTCGAACAAGTTGTGATCGAACTGCAGTTCGCCGTAGGTACCGCACTCGTTGCCGAGGCGGAAGTTGCCATTGCCCTGCGCGCCCGGCAGCGAGAAGCAGGTCTGTCCGCCGTCCTTGCTGCCCCAGCCGATGCCACTGCGAAAGTAGCCATGGAACTCGAGCGCCTGCGCCGAACTGGCCGCCGCCAACAATGCCGCCGTCGCGATCGGCAGCATGGCAAATCGTTTGTCTTTCATGAAATCTCCTGTTTTGTGATGAGTGAAAAAGCTTCAAGAGCGAAGCCGACGGGAATCAGCACGCGTCGCATCGCCAAGGCGATCGGCTGCGTTGCCGGATTTGCGGACCGGTCGTGCCCGGGCGCAAGAACGAGGTAAGGCCATGTCAACCACAGTGATTCATCGCGCCACTGCGGCGACTTGGTCCAGAGCGTGCGCAGCGCCGGTGAGCGCGGCGTGCGGCGCCGTGATCAGCCCGGTGGCGATGCGCGCCAGATAGGGCGCGAATCGCCCTTTCGCCTCGAAGCGTTCGCGAAAGCGCGAGGCGACGAAGCGGGGCCCCAGTTTCTGCGCAATGCCACCGGCGACGAACACACCGCCGCGCGCACCCATCGTCAGCGCCACGTTGCCGGCAAATGTGCCCAGCATCGCGCAGAACGTGTCGAGCGTGACGCTGCATTCGGGGTCGGCCGTCTCGCGTGCCGCCAGCGTGATGCCCTCGGCGTCGAGCGCGCGGTAGGCAGCGCCGCGCACCGTGCACACCGCGCGGTGCAGCAGCGGCAAACCGATTCCCGACAAGAGGCGCTCGGCCGATACATGGGCGTGTTCCGCGCGCACCACGCCGAGCACGTCGCTCTCGAACTGATCGGCAGCACTCGCCGTCACGTGGCCGCCTTCGGCGGCCAACGCGATCCAGCCGCCCGCCACAGGCACACAACCTGACACGCCCAGGCCGGTGCCCGGGCCGATCACGGCCATCGGCAGGCGACGATCGGGACGCGCCGCGCCGATCCACTGTGTCTGATCGTCAGTCAATCGCGGCAAGGCCAACGCCAACGCTTCGAAATCGTTGAGCAGCAACACCCGCTGCGTGCCCAGCGCCGCGGTGATCGCGCCGCGCGATACGGTCCAGTTGCTATTGGTCATCTTGACGGGATCGCTGTCGATCGCGGTGGCGAGCGCGAGTGCTGCGGCGTGCGGCTGGATTCGTTTGCCGTCGCGGTGCTCGAGTTCGTCGAGATAGAACGTGGCTGCGGCCTGAGGCGATGCGTGATCGCCGCACTTGTAGGAACGCACGTCAACGACTGCGGCATCACCGGCGTGGACCAAGGCGAAGCGGGCGTTCGTGCCGCCGATGTCGGCCACCAGCCAGGGATAGTCAGCCGCCACGATCAGCGCCGCCCGGTCGCGCGCTGCGCCACGCGTCACGGGTTGGCCCAGGCTGCTGCCAGGATCGCCGCCGCGAAGGCCTCTTGCACATGATTCGTGTCTCGCTCCTGCTGGGCCGGTGTTGCGGCCGCGCTTGTTCTGAATTCGATTGCCTGAATGTAGCAAGGCTACAAGCGGCACTCCAAGGCGAAGACGGGGTTCAAGGTTCGATCTGTGGCCACGACGCGACGACTTTGCGCCCGACCGGAGGGGAACATCGGGTAAGTCCGGATGTGTGCGAATCGACCCCTCGCATTCCCGCGTTGCGGATCTGTAGCAGAACTACCATGATCAAGGTCAAACAGGAAGGTGACCAAGGTGCCCAAACGAGTTCTCGTGACCGGCGCATCGCATGGCCTCGGCCGGGCCTTGGCATATGCCCTGGCCGAGCGCGAGCATCGGATCGTTCTGGTCGCGCGCAACGCCGACGCGCTCGCGCAACGCGCGGCCGAGATTGCGCGCTTGCACGGCGATCAAAGTGTCGCGTGGATCGCCTACGATCTGCGCGCCACCGACGGGATCGCTGCGCTCGCGCGCTCGACCGAACAGGCCTTCGGCGGCATCGACGTGTTGATCAACAACGCGGCGATCGGGCCCTATCGGCCGTTCCTCGATAACTCAGCGCAGGATCTGGCCGAGTTGCTCGCGCTCAACCTGGAAGCGCCGATGCGCCTGACGCACGCGTTGCTGCCCGGCATGCTGGCGCGCGGCGACGGCTTCATCGTGAACATAGCGTCCGACCTGGCACGCCGACCACTCGCGCAGATGGCGCCTTATGTCGCGAGCAAGCACGGGCTGTTGGGTTTTGGCGCATCGCTGCAGCGTGAACTGCGTGGCCGCGGGGTGCGTGTCACGACCGTCATGCCCGGCGTGATCGACAGCAGCTTCAACGGGTCGACCGAGGGCAGCCGCGACCCGCGCTCGGCGTTGCCCACAGCAGCCCTGGCGCGCCAGATCGTCGCGCTGCTCGAACTGCCCGTGACGATGGTGATCGACGAGCTGGTGGTGCATCCGGGCGAGGGCGACTACTAGGCCCGCGCGATGCCAAGCGAAATCCGCCTGTTCGCCGATATCGGGGCGAAGTTCGCGCGCTTCGCGGTCGAGCGCGAGATCGGCGTCTTCGAGCAGCGTCTCGCGCTGAACTCGCCGGACTATCCCGATTTCCTGAGTGCACTGCAGGCGTATCTCGCCCAGCTGAGCCCGGCCGAGGAGCGCCAGGCCTTGCGCCACGCTGCGATCGCAATCGCCAATCCGGTCGCCGGCGACGTCGTGCGCATGACCAACTACCCGTGGGAGTTCTCGATCGAGGCGACGCGCGCGGCCGTCGGCCTGGACACGCTGCTCGTCGTCAACGACTTCACCGCACTCGCGATGGGTCTGCCCTACCTTGCACCGCATGAATTGCGCCAGGTCGGCGGCGGCCGGCCGCGCGAGCGCAGCGCCATCGGCCTGGTCGGTGCCGGCACGGGACTGGGCGTATCGGGCCTGGTTCCGATCGATGACGGCTGGGTCTCGCTCGCCTCGGAAGGCGGACACTGCGGATTCGCGCCGCAAAGCGCACGCGAGGTCTACGTTCTCGAATTCGCTTGGCGCCAGTACCCGCATGTATCGGCCGAACGGCTGGTCTCGGGCCCCGGGCTGGAGTTGATCCACCGCGCGTTGACGGCGCGCGCCGACCTTCCCCCCGACCCGCTGCCGGCCCCCGAGATCACACGGCGCGCACTTGCCGGCGAGTGCGTGATCTGCCGCGAAACGCTTGACGTGTTCTGCGAGATGCTCGGCAGCGTCGCCGCCAATGTGGCGCTGACGCTCGGCGCCTACGGCGGTGTATACATCGGAGGCGCGATCGTGCCGCGCCTTGGAGACTATTTCGAACGCTCGGGCTTTCGCGCGCGGTTCGAGTTCAAAGGTCGCTTCAGCGAGTTGTTGGCAGGGATTCCGACCTATGTGGTGACGGCCGACACTGCCACGTTGACCGGCACCTCGGCAATTCTCAATGCCCGAATCAAGCGCCGCGACGGCTCGACCACGTTGCTCGAACGGGTGCGCCAGGTACGCGCCACCCTCACCGCGGCAGAGCGGCGCGTCGCCGACCTGGTGCTCGCGCAGGCGCGCAGCGTCGTCAACGAGCCGATCGTCGATATCGCCAGTCACGCCGGCGTCAGCCAGCCCACCGTCGTGCGCTTTTGCCGCACGCTGGGCTGCGCCGGATTGTCCGACTTCAAACTCAAGCTGGCCGCCGGGCTGACCGGCACGATTGCGGTGTCGCACACCCAGGTCAGGCGCACCGACTCCTCGATCGAAATTGGCGCGAAGGTCCTCGACAACACCGCTTCGGCGTTGCTGAAGATGCGCGACCATCTGAATGGAGCGACGATCAAGCGCTGCGTCGCCCTGCTGCGCGCCGCGCGCCGAATCGACTGCTTCGCACTGGCGCACTATGGTGTCGTCGCGATCGACGCCAAGCACAAGTTCATGCGCTTCGGCATCCCTGCGGCGGCCTACACCGATGCACGTCTGCAGGCGCTGGCCGCAGCGACGCTGCGCAAAGGTGACGTCGTCGTGGCGATCTCGGGCACCGGCGCAGTTCGGGAAATGATCAGGCCGCTGGAACTCGCACGTGCCCAGGGCGCCGATGTGATCGTGCTGGCGCCGAGCCATTCGCCGCTCGCGCGGCGCGCCACGCAGGCGATACCGATCGATGACCCCGAAGAAGTGACGACCGAGATACCGATGATCGGCCGCATCCTGCACCTCGCCGTGATCGACATCCTCGCGGTGGGTGTTGCGATGGGCGGGCAAGCCTCGTCAGCGGCGCATTCCGGCTCGGCCACAGACGCACCCCAGGCGGCAACGACCGACCCGATGCCGGACTTCTCACGCCTGACTTCGCACTCGCGTTGAGTGCTGCAGGCGTTTGCGCGTAGCGGCCAGCCTCGGCCGCGCCGCGCAACGCGCTGCCTTGCGCATTCAGCGGCGCGCGCCCGCGCCGAATGCGAGGCCGGTCACTTGCCCGTCGGAATCTTCCCGTCGACCCCCTTGACATAGAAGTCAACCTTGTCTTTCCACGCCTGGTCGGCCTTGACATCCTTGGCGAGCATTTCCTTGCCGTCGGCGCCCTGGATCGGCCCGGTGAACACTTCAAACGTGCCGGCCTTCATGCCTTCCTTGATCTCATCGACCTTCTTCTTCGCCGCGTCAGGCACGGAGTCGGCAATCTTCACCAGCGCGTTCTGGCCTTCCTTGACGCCCCAGACGGTGCGCTCGGTTTTCCAGCTGCCGTCCATCGCTTCCTTGACAGCCTTCTTGTAGTAGCCGTCCCAGATGACGACACAGGAGGCCAAGTGCGCTTTCGGCGCCGCGGCGCTCATGTCGCTGTCCCAGCCGAAGGCGAACTTGCCGTTTTTCTCGGCGGTCTGCAGCACTGCCGATGAGTCGGTGTTTTGCAGCAGCACGTCGGCGCCGCCGTTGATCAGGCTCTGCGCGGCCTCGCTTTCCTTCGGCGGGTCGAACCAGGAGCTGATCCACACCACCCTGGTCTTGACCTTCGGGTTCACGCTTTGCGCGCCGAGCGTGAAGGCATTGATGTTGCGCAGCACCTCGGGAATCGGGAACGACGCGACGAAGCCCAGCGTATTGCTCTTTGTCACGCTGCCGGCGATTACGCCCGCCATGTAAGCGTCTTCGTAGAACTTGGCGTCGTAGATGCGCATGTTCGGCGCGGTCTTGTAGCCCGTGGCGTGCTCGAACTTCACGTCGGGGAATTCTGCTGCCACTTTCAGCATCTGCTCCATGAAGCCGAACGACGTGGCGAAGATGATCTTGTTGCCTTGCGCCGCCAGATCGCGGATCACGCGTTCGGCGTCGGCGCCCTCGGGCACCTTCTCGACGAACGTTGTCTTGACCTTGTCGCCGAACTCGGCCTCGACCGCCTTGCGGCCCACGTCGTGCGCGTAGGTCCAGCCGGCGTCGCCCACCGGTCCCACGTAGACCCAGGCGGCCTTGAACGGCTCGGCCTTCGGCGCGGGTGCGGGCGCGGGCGCTGCGGCAGTGGCCGCGGGCTTGGCGGGCTCTTCCTTCTTGCCGCAGCCGACCAAGGCTGCGCTGGCGGCAAGGGTTGCCAGTGCGCTCCACTTGAGCCATGAACGCTTGGACAGTCTGATCATGAACGAGTCTCCTGTTATGGGTTGGCAAAATCCGGGACCGCAATTATGTTCCGGGGTGAAACGATTTCCCGAGCGACGCGGGCATGTTGATGCGGATCCACGCCGGGTTGCGGCTGATCATCGCGAGCACGATGATCGTGGCGAGATAAGGCAGCATCGCGAGCAACTGGCTCGACACGTCCACGCCCGCGCCCTGCAATGCGAACTGCAGCATCGTCACGCCGCCGAACAGGTAGGCGCCGAGCAGCACGCGCAACGGCCGCCAGGTGGCGAATGTGGTCAGCGCGAGTGCAATCCAGCCGCGCCCCGCGACCAGCCCCTCGACCCAGAGCGGTGCATAAACGACCGACAAGAACGCACCGGCGACGCCGCACAGCGCACCACCGGCGACCACGGCACCCAAGCGTATCCAGCGCACCTTGTAGCCCAACGCATGCGCCGATTCGGGCGATTCGCCGATCGCGCGCAGCACCAGGCCGGCGCGGCTGCGATAGAGGAACCACATGCAGGCGAACGTGCACGCGATCGCGACATAGACCATCGGGTGCTGTTTGAACAGCGCCGGACCGATGAGGGGGATGTCGGCCAGGAGCGGGACTTCGAATGAGGCACGCTCTGCAAGTTTCTGGCCAACGAAGCCGACACCGACAAACGCCGAGAAGCCGTAACCGAACAGGCTGACGGCCAATCCCGTCGCGTACTGGTTGGTATTGAGCCAGATCACGAGCACGCCGAACGCCGCGGCGAGCAAGCCCCCCGCAGCCGCGCCGGCAACAAAGGCCAGCGTGTCGCTGCCGGTCGTGAACGCCGCGGCGAAGCCGGCGATCGCGGCGACGAGCATCATGCCCTCGGCGCCGAGGTTCAGCACACCAGCCTTCTCGTTGAGCAACAACCCCAGGCCGGCGATGGCCAGGGGCGTGCCGGAAGCAAGCGTCGCGGCGATCAGCAGTGCAATTTCATTCATGGTTTTCCTCCGTCATCCCGGCGCATGCCGGGATCCACTGTCTGTGTGGCGCGCTGGATCCCGGCGTGCGCCGGGATGACGACATCCAGGTGCTGCCGCGCGGGGCTGCGGCGCAGCCGCAGCCGATAGTGGATCAGCGTGTCGCACGCCAGCAGCAGCACCAGCAGCAAGCCCTGGAACACCCCGGTCAGCGCATTGGGCAGCCCCAGGCGCGACTGGCCGAGTTCGCCGCCGATCAACATCATCGACAACAGAATGCCGGCGAACACGATGCCCACCGGATGCAGGCGACCGACAAAACACACGATGATCGCGGTGAAGCCCAGCCCCGTGGAGATGTGCGGTGTAATCTGGCGCAGCGGCCCTGCCGCTTCCATCGCCCCGGCAAGCCCGGCAAGAGCGCCCGAAATCATCATCGCCGTCCACAGCGACGTGCGCGCCGAAAAACCGGCGTAGCGCGCCGCTGCCGGCGCCAGGCCGCCCACCTGCAACTGGAAACCGCGAAACATGCGGAACATGAACACCCACAGCAACGCAACCATCACCAGTGCGATCACGAAGCCGATGTGCAGCCGCGTCCCCGTCAGCAGATTCGGCAGCCAGGTCGAGGCGTCGAACGTCTTGGTCTGCGGGAAGTTGAAACCCTGAGGGTCTTTCCAAGGGCCGAACACGAGGTAGTTGACGAGTTGCTGCGCCACGTACACCAGCATCAGGCTCACCAGGATCTCGCTGGCGTTGAACTTGTCGCGCAACAGCGCCGTGATCCCGGCCCACGCCATGCCGCCGAGCACGCCGCTGAGCAGCACCAGCGGCACGGCGATCAGCTTGGGCAATACGATGCCCTGTGTCGTGAGCCACAGCGCGACGCCGCCGCCGGCGAGCGCCCCCAGCAGATACTGTCCTTCGGCGCCGATGTTCCACACATTGGAGCGGTAACACACCGCCAGCCCGAGCGCGATCACGATCAACGGCGTGGCCTTCAACAGCACTTCGCTCAACTGCCGCAGCCCGCTCAGCGGTTCGACGAAAAAGATCCCCAGGCCCTTGACGGGGTCCTTGCCGAGCGCGGCGAACAGCAGCGCGGCGATGATGGCGGTGAGCAGGAGCGCGATCACCGGCGAGGCCAGCGACATCACCTGCGACGGTTGCGGGCGAGCTTCAAGCCTGAGCATGACCGACTCCTTCCGGGCGAGGGATCGCGGCGGGAACGGCTTCGGTGTTCGAAGGAGCGTCCTTGGGCCAAAGCCCACTCATCCACTCCCCGATGCGTTCGATCGTCGCGTCCGCCGTGGCAATCGACGGCGACATTCGGCCCTGGGCGATGACGATCAGGCGATCCGAGATTTCGAACAGTTCGTCGAGCTCTTCACTCACGACGAGCAGCGCGCAGCCGGCGTCGCGCAGCTTCAGCAGCTCGCCGCGGATCAGCGCCGCTGCGCCCACGTCCACGCCCCAGGTCGGCTGCGAGACGATGAGCAGCTTCGGATTCGCGTCGATCTCGCGGCCGACGATGAACTTCTGCAAGTTGCCGCCGGACAGCGACTTCGCCGCCGCTTGCCAGCCGCCCGCGCGCACGTTGAACCGGCTGATGAGGTGCGCCGCAAGCAGTTGCACCTGGGTCGTGCTGATCCAGCCCGAACGGCTTACCGCAGCGGTGCGCGTCAGCAGCGTGTTCTGCGCGAGCGACAGGATCGGCACCGCGCCGCGCCCGAGCCGCTCTTCCGGAACGAAGTGCAGTCCTTCCCTGCGGCGCCGCCGAGGTGAATGCGCGCCGATGGGTTTGCCGAACAATTCGATCGCCCGCGGCGCCGCACGAACGTCTTCGCCCGACAGTGCCGCCATCAACTCCTGCTGGCCGTTGCCCGACACTCCCGCGACACCGACGATCTCACCGGCGCGCACGTCGAAGCTGATGTCTTGCAGGTTCATGCCGAACTGGTCGAGCTTGGGCAACGACAAGTTCTTCACCGCCAGCACCACCTCGCCGGCCTTTGATGCCTTGTGCTGCAACTCGGGCGGCTCGGCGCCGATCATCAAACGCGACAGGCTGGCGTTGGTTTCAGTGGTGGGATCCACTTCGCCCGTCACCCTGCCGCCACGCAACACGGTGCAGTGGTGGCACAGGGCCCGGATCTCATCCAACTTGTGGCTGATGTAGAGGATCGAGCAGCCGTCGGCCGACAACTGGCGCAGCGTGACGAAGAGTTTTTCCACCGCCTGCGGCGTGAGCACGGATGTCGGCTCGTCGAGGATCAACAATTTCGGCGACGTGAGCAGCGCACGCACGATCTCGACGCGCTGGCGTTCGCCCACACTGAGCGTATGCACCGGGCGCAGCGGCTCCACGTCCAGGCCATAGGTCGCGGCAACCTTGCCGATGCGCGCCGTGACTTCGGGCAGCGTGATTTCCTTGCCCAGACCGAGCCACACGTTCTCCGCCGCGGTGAGCGTGTCGAACAGGCTGAAGTGCTGGTAGACCATGGAAATACCCAACTGGCGCGCCGCCGCCGGGCTGGCCACCTGCACGAGCTTGCCGTTCCAGCGGATCTCGCCTTCGTCGGGCCGCACCGCGCCGTAGATCATTTTCATCAGCGTCGACTTGCCGGCGCCGTTCTCGCCAAGCACGGCGTGGATCTCGCCTGGCTTGACGCGCAGATTCACCTTGTCGTTCGCCTTGACCGCCGGGTACTGTTTGCTCAGTCCCGTCAGTTCCAGACGCAGTGTTTGCTCTGCCTGCATCGTTGTCTCCTGTGTCCCCGACATCCCGGCGCACGCCGGGATCCACCGTGTGCCGCACGCACTGGATCCCGGCTTTCGCCGGAATGACCGCTAGCTCCGTTTCACCCCCGCGACATAGGCCGCCGCCAGACAACGCTCATCGCTGAGCGTCAACCACGCAAACACCCGCTCATGCACATCACGCGCCACGTCGATGCGTCGCTGCGCCACTTCAGCCACCGCCCAGTCCCACACGCACACATCGGCGGTGCAGCCGGCATCAAAACTGCCGATCTCGTCATCGAGGTCGAGCGCCAGCGCTGCGCCGCGCGTCGCCGCGTGCAGCAGCGCCCAGGCGCTGACTTTTCGCCCGGCCAGCGCCTGCACCCGGTAGGCATCGGCCATCGTGCGCTGCATTGACAGGCTCGTGCCGCCACCGACGTCGCTGGCCAGACTGATGTTCACGCCGGCATCCGCGGTGCGCTGCCAGTCGAACAAACCGCTGCCGAGGAACAGGTTCGACGACGGACAGAAACCGATCTGCGCTCCGGTGGCGCGCAAGCGGGCGCGGTCGGCGTCGTCGAGCCAGATGCCGTGCGCCAGCACGGAGCGGCGGTGCAGCAGGCCGGCGGTCTCGTACACGTCGAGGTAGCTGCGCGCCTTCGGAAAAAGCTCGGCGACCCACGCCACCTCGGCACGGTTCTCCGCCACATGGGTCTGCATGTACAGCAGCGGGTCGGCCGCACACAGGCGCCCGGCCATCGCGAGCTGCGCGGGTGTGCTCGTCGGCGCAAACCGAACCGTCACGGCGTAGGCATTGCGCCCCTGGCCGTGCCAGCGTTCGATCAGGTCTCGGCATTCGGATTCGGCGACATCGACATCGTCGCGCAGGCCATCGGGCGCGTGCCGGTCCATCAGCACCTTGCCCGCGATGATGCGCATGCCACGCCCGCTCGCGGCAGCAAACAGAGCGTCTACCGAAACCTTGTGCACCGTGGGGAACACGACCGCTGACGTCGTTCCATGCGCCAGCAGCGCATCGAGGAAGCGCTGCGATCCGGCCCTGGCAAGCTGCGGGTCCGCCCAGGCGCGTTCCGCGGGGAACGTATAAGTGTTCAGCCAGTCGAGCAGCTCCGTGCCGAAACTCGCGATCACGTCGAGCTGCGCGCTGTGCACATGCGTATCGATGAAGCCGGGCAGGATGAGGCGGCCGCTGTGGTCTGCGCGGGTCCAGCTCGCATCGGGAGCGTGCGCGCCCGGCTGGACGCCGCGAATGCGGCCGTTCTCGATCAGCAACCAGTGGTCTGGCCGCCAGCGCACGCCTTGCATTGCGGTGCTGTCCAGCGCCGGTGCGGCGGTGAAGTCGAGCAGGTCACCGCGCAAGGCGAGCCGCTGGTCGGAGGTGTGTGCCTGCAGCATCGGCTGGGGGTGCTGCTCACGCAGCCGCGTCGGCGCGGGCCGTACGCCTGCGCAACATGCCATGCGATGCGAGGCCGCCGGCCACGTCGCGCACCTGTTCGCGCAGCCAGCGGTTCGCGCTCGACGTGTGTGTCAGCTCGTGCCAGAGCTGGTAGTAGCTCAGCGGCGGAAACACCACCGGGCAGCGCACGATGCGCACCGGCAGGCTGTCAACGTAGCGCGAGCAGAACAGCCGCCCCGTCGTCAGCACCAGCAGGCTCTGCGCCACCATCAGCGGTATCAGGCCGAAATGCGCGCTGCGCACTGCGAGTTCACGCGTCAGGCCCAGCGTCGCCAGATGTTCGTCGATCACGCCGCGCGCGTCGCCGTGGGCGTCTGCGTGCAGCGGGGTCGGCGCGACATGCTCGCAGGCGAGGTAGCGCTGCACCGTCCAGGTGCGCACCGTCGCACGCGCCGCCGGATGATCCTCCGACACGAGGCACACCACGTCGTCGGTCACCAGCTTGCCCAGATGCAGCTCGGCGGGGGGCGCAAGCCAGTTGCCGATCACCAGGTCGACTTCGCCGGTGGCCAGGCCACGCCGGTAGTCGAACCTGCCGGACAGCGGCATCAAGTCCAGCCGTACCAATGGCGCCTCGCGCTTGATGCGCGCCACGAGTTCAGGCAGGAACAGCGGGTCAAGGTAGTCGCTCGCGGCGACGCGGAACTTCAAGTCGCTGCTGCGCGGCTCGAAGCTGCGTTGGCGCGAACGCGGGCTGAACAGACGGTCGGTATCCTGGAGCACGCGCGCCGCGGGCTCGAGCAGCGCGAGCGCAGCCTGCGTCGGCATCATGCCGCTGCCGGCGCGCACCAGCAGCGGGTCGCCCGTGAGCGCGCGCAGGCGCTTGAGCTGGGCGCTGACTGCCGGTTGCGTGCTGTTCAAGCGCATGGCGGCGCGAGAAACGCTGCGTTCAGTGATCAAGGTGTGCAGGACTCGGATGAGCAACAACTCGATCTTGTCGAAATCGGCGCGGTGAGGCATACCCGATTCATGATAGGCACTATGCTCTGATGCGTATAGTGTCGGGCGCCCGAGGGTTTACCTTAGCGCCCTGGCCAGACATCCGGGAGAGCCCCATGCAAACCCGCCCGATTCGCTTCTATCACCGCGGCTCGATTGTCGAAGTACTTGAAGCCGCACCCACGCGCAGCGTGCTCGACTGGCTGCGCGAGAACGCGCACTGCACCGGTACGAAAGAAGGCTGCAACGAAGGCGATTGCGGCGCATGCACGGTGGTGATCGGCGAACTGGGCAGGCCGGGCACAGCCGGTGCCGCCGATGGCCTGCTGCTGCGCAGCGTCAACGCCTGCATCCAGTTCTTGCCGACGCTCGACGGCAAGGCGCTTTTCACGGTGGAAGACCTGAAGCCGATCGCCGCGGCCGCGGGTCAACCCTGCCTGCATCCGGTGCAGCAGGCGATGGTCGACTGCCATGGCTCGCAGTGCGGGTTCTGCACGCCGGGCTTCGTGATGTCGCTGTGGGCAACCTACGAGCGCGCCAGTTCCTGTAGCGCGCGCCCGACGCGGCAGCAGCTCGCCGACGATTTGTCTGGCAACCTGTGCCGCTGCACCGGATACCGGCCGATCCTCGACGCCGGACAGCGCATGTTCGACCTGCCGGCAGCGCGCCTGGTCACGGCACCAGTGCTTGCGGCGCTGCGCGAACTGCAGCGCGATGCCCCGCTGGACTACCGCGCTGCGGCCGCGCGCGGCACGAGCGGCGCGAGTGGCACGAGCGGCGCGAGCGGAACTGCGGGCGCGCGCTTCATCGCGCCGAGGTCGCTCGACGCACTTGCCGCACTGCGCGAGCAACTGCCCGGCGCAACGCTGCTCGCCGGCTGCACCGACATCGGCCTGTGGGTCAACAAGCAGTTCCGCGATCTCGGCGACATCATCTACGTCGGCGAAGTCGAAGCACTGCAGCGCATCGAAGCCGGCGAAGATGGCCTGAGCATCGGCGCAGGCGCGTCGCTCGAAGCTGCATGGCGGGCCCTGGCGCAGCGCTGGCCGTCGCTCACGGATGTGTGGTTGCGCTTCGCTTCGCCGCCGATCCGCAACGCCGGCACGATGGGTGGCAACATCGCGAACGGCTCGCCGATCGGCGACTCGGCGCCCGTGCTGCTGGCGCTGGACGCGCAAGTGGAACTGCGCAAGGCCGCCCGCACGCGGCGCATGCCGCTGGCCGAGTTCTACGTCGACTATATGAAGAATCGCCTGGAGCCCGGCGAGTTCGTGCAAAGCCTGCTGGTTCCCGCCCTGCCTGCGGCGCGCCAGGTTCGTGCCTACAAGATCAGCAAACGCTTCGACTGCGACATTTCGGCGCTTTGCGCGGGATTCGCGATCGAGCTCGACGGTACCATGGTGAAGCAAGTGCGCCTCGCTTACGGCGGCATGGCAGGCACCGTCAAGCGCGCATTGAGCGCCGAAGCCGCGCTGCTGGGCAAGCCCTGGACCGCAGCGGCAGTTGCCGCGGCGCAGGAAGCCGTGGCGAACGACTTCACGCCGCTCAGCGACATGCGCGCAAGCGCCGGCTACCGGATGCAGGTGGCGAAGAACCTGCTCGAACGCTTCTGGTTGGAGACGCGCGCGGCCGCGCCGCTCGACCCACATGCGACCAGCGTGTGGAGCATGATGCCGCATGAACCCATGGATCCCGGCATGCGCCGGGATGACAGCCTTGGAGTGCCCGCATGAACAAACCCGTCGATCCTGCCTTGCTGCAACCCGGCGAGGCCTTTGCCGACTATCTGAAAAACAACGCGGCACGTTTTGACGCCGCCGCCGAAAGCGCGGCGCACGCGCGTGGCGCGCGTGTGGGGATCAGCCGGCCGCACGAATCGGCGCACTTGCATGTGGCCGGCGAGGCCGACTACATCGACGACCTGCCGGAAGTCGCGGGCACGTTGCACGCGGCGCTGGGGCTGTCGCCGGTGGCTCGCGGGCGCATCACCGCGCTGGCGCTGGAGCGGGTTCGTGCGCTGCCCGGCGTCGTCGCGGTGCTCAGCGCACTCGACATTCCCGGCGCGAACGACTGCGGCTCGATCATCCACGACGACCCCATCCTCGCCGAACTCACGATGCAGGACGACGGCAGCATCAGCGGCGAAGTGCGCTACCTCGGCCAGCCGGTCTTCGCCGTGATTGCACAGACTCGCGATTGCGCGCGGCGTGCCGCGGCGCTAGCCAGAGCGGTGTTGACGATCGATGCGCACGCGCCGGTCATCACCCCGCAGCAGGCGCACGCACTCGGCCAGTACGTGCTGCCGCCGATGCACCTGACCCGCAGCACGCGCGCGGGCGGAGCCCGTGTCGCCATCGACGCCGCGCCGCAGCGCCTGCAGGGCACACTCGACGTCGGCGGCCAGGAGCAGTTCTATCTCGAAGGCCAGATCTCCTACGCGATGCCGCAGGAGGACGGAACAATGCTCGTGCACTGCTCGACGCAGCATCCGAGCGAAATGCAGAACCTCGTCGCACACGCCCTGAAATTGCATGCGCACGCCGTGCAGGTGGTGTGCCGGCGCATGGGCGGCGGCTTCGGCGGCAAGGAGTCGCAATCGGCACTGTTTGCGTGTGTCGCCGCGGTCGCCGCGCAGCGGCTTCGCAAACCCGTGAAACTGCGGCTGGACCGCGACGACGATTTCCTCATCACCGGCCGCCGCCACTGCTTCTGGTACGAGTACGACATCGGCTACGACGACGCGGGACGGGTGCTTGGTGCGGAAGTGACGATGGTGTCTCGCGCCGGCCATTCAGCGGACTTGTCCGGCCCGGTGATGACGCGGGCGCTGTGCCACTTCGACAACGCGTACTGGCTTCCCGACGTCGCGCTGCACGGCTATTCGGGAAAGACGAATACGCAAAGCAACACGGCGTTTCGCGGTTTCGGCGGCCCGCAGGGGGCGATCGCGATCGAGAACATTCTCGATTCGATTGCGCGCAAGCTCGGACGCGACCCGCTCGACGTGCGCAAGCTCAATTTCTACGGCCAGAATCAGAAGACTCCAGAACCGGGAAACGGCGTGGTCACGCCGTATGGCCAGGACGTCACCGACAACATCATCCACGAACTTGTCGCCGACCTCGAGGCGAGCAGCGACTACCGTGCGCGGCGCAGCGCGATCGCCGCGTTCAACGCCGCGAGTCCACTGCTCCAACGCGGCATCGCGCTCACGCCGCTCAAGTTCGGCATCTCGTTCAACGTCAAGCACTTCAACCAGGCCGGCGCGCTGGTGCACGTCTACACCGACGGCTCGATCCTCGTGAACCACGGCGGCACGGAGATGGGCCAGGGTCTGAACACGAAGGTCGCGCAAGTGGTTGCGCATGAACTCGGCGTGGGCTTCGACGCGGTGCGCGTCACCGCGACGGACACGCACAAGGTGGCGAATACGTCCGCCACCGCGGCGTCCACCGGCGGCGACTTGAACGGCAAGGCCGCGCAGGACGCAGCGCGGAGAATTCGCGAGCGCCTGAGCAACTTTGCGGCGTCGTGCTGGGGCGGCGTTGCCGCCGACGTGCGCTTCGCCAACGACTTGGTCAGCGTCAACGGCAAGACACTGGGCTTCGTCGAAGTGGTCGCCGCTGCCTACACCGAGCGCGAGCAACTGTGGAGCGACGGCTACTACGCGACCCCCGGCCTGAGCTGGGACCGCGAGACGATGCAGGGCCGGCCGTTCTACTACTTCGCGTACGGCGCGGCGGTGAGCGAAGTGATCATCGACACCCTCACCGGCGAATGGAAACTGCTGCGCGCCGACGTGCTGCACGACGCCGGGCGCTCGCTGAACCCGGGTGTGGACATCGGCCAGATCGAAGGCGCGTTTATCCAGGGCATGGGCTGGTTGACGACGGAAGAACTCGTGTGGCACCCGGCCGACGGCTCACCGAGGGCGGGGTTGCTGACGACACACGCGCCAAGCACCTACAAGATCCCCACCGCCAACGACTGCCCCCCGGTGTTCAACGTGCGCCTGTTCGAAGGCGACAACGTGCAGGACAGCATCCACCGCAGCAAGGCCGTCGGTGAGCCGCCGCTGTTGCTGCCGTTTTCAGTGTTCTATGCGATTCGCGACGCGGTGTCGGCGGCAGGTGGGCACAAGGTCGACCCACCACTGTCGGCGCCGGCAACGAGCGAGGCGATCCTGCGCGCGATCACCGCGGTGCGCGAGGCCTCGAACGCGCCCGCCGCGCCCGCCGCCACACCCGCGTAGCGCGCCGCCCGCAATGCCGACTCTTCGCGACACCGCCGCCGCGTGGTTGCAGCACGGGCAGTCCGCCATCGTTGTCGAAGTCAATGAGGCGCGAGGCTCGGTTCCACGCGAAGCCGGCACGCGCATGTTGGTGAGCTCTGCCGCGTGCGCCGGCACGATCGGCGGCGGACACCTTGAATGGAAGGCGATCGCCAAGGCGCGCGCGATGCTTGGCGTCGACAGCGCCGCGAAGCACACCGAACACTACCCCCTTGGGCCGGCGCTCGGCCAATGTTGCGGCGGCGCCGTAACTCTTGAGTATTCGCGCCTTGACATCGCGGCGCTGGCACGCTGGCCCGCGCACGAGCCCTGGTTCGCGCTGCAGCTCTACGGTGCCGGCCATGTGGGCCGCGCCATCGTGCAGGCGCTCGCCACGCTCCCCGTCAGAATCGACTGGTTCGACGAGCGCGAAGAAGAGTTCGAGGCCGCGCAGCTGCGCACGCTGCGCGATTCCAACGCGCGCATCCGCATCGTGTGCACCGACGCCATCGATGCCGAAGTGCGCCACGCGCCCGCGGGTGCGTTCTACCTCGTGCTGACGCACCAGCACGATCTGGACCTGCGCATCACGCAGGCGATTCTGCGCCGCGGTGACTTCGCCTACGTCGGCCTCATCGGCTCGAAGACGAAGAAACAACGCTTTGTGCACCGCCTGGTCGAGCAGGGCATCGACGCCGCGGCGATCGAGCGATTGATCTGCCCGATCGGCGTGCCGGGCATCGTCGGCAAGGAACCCGAAGTGATTGCGCTGGCGGTGGTGGCGCAATTGCTGCAGTGCCACGGCGAACGAAGTGCAGCGTCACCCGGAGACGCCGTCAAACGACCAGCATCGCCCGAAAGTCGTTGACATTCGTGAACGTCGGCCCGCTGACCACCAGGTCACCGAGCGGCTTGAAGAAGTTGTAGGCGTCGTTGCGATCGAGGAACTCGCTCGCCTTCAGTCCCACTGCCGCAGCGCGGATCAACGTATCCGGCGTGACCAGCGCGCCGGCGTTGTCTTCGATGCCGTCGATGCCGTCGGTGTCCGCCGCGAGCGCGTAGACATTCGGTTCGCCTTGCAGCGCAATCGCGCAGCCGAGCAGGAATTCGCTGGCGCGCCCGCCCCGGCCTGACGCGCCGGGGCGCACCGTCACTGTCGTCTCGCCGCCGCTGAGGATCACGCAGGGACTGCGAAACGGCGCTCCGCGGCGCGCCACGGAGCGCGCCAGCGCCGCGTGCACTTTGCCGACTTCGCGCGACTCGCCTTCGATTTCGTCGCTGAGCACGAACGCTTCGATTCCTGCGGCACGCGCCAGCGCTGCCGCAGCCTCGAGCGATTGCCACGGCGTCGCGATGGTGTGCACGCGGTGGCCCTGAAACCGCGCGTCGCCGGGTTTGGGCGATTCGAAGGCGCCGCTTTCCATGCCGGCACGTGCGGCCGCGGGAATGTCGATTGCGTAGCGCGCGAGAATGCGCAGCGCGTCCGCGCAAGTGCTGCTGTCGGGAACCGTCGGGCCGCTGCCGATGACTTCAGGCGCATCGCCGGGAACGTCGGAAATCAGCAGCGTCACGACCTGCGCGGGCGCACAGCGCGCTGCGAGGCGCCCGCCCTTGATCGCAGAGAGGTGCTTGCGCACGCAGTTCATCTCGTCGATCGCGGCGCCGCTCTTCAACAGGGCTTGATTGATCGCGCGCTTTTGATC
The DNA here is from genome assembly GCA_031396305.1 of Rhizobacter sp. Taxonomy (GTDB): domain Bacteria; phylum Pseudomonadota; class Gammaproteobacteria; order Burkholderiales; family Burkholderiaceae_C; genus JAEMQF01. The sequence goes on along the minus strand of JANNKM010000202.1, from coordinate 473 downwards.
GAGCGTGACGCCGGGTGCCGGCATCGTCAGCAGCGCCGACGCTCCGCCTGAGATCAGGCACAGCACCAGGTCGTTCGCGCTCAGCGCCTGCGTGAGTTCGGCGATGCGCTGCGCGGCGCGCTGACCTGCGGCGTCGGGTACCGGATGCGCCGCCTCGACGACCTCAATGCGGCCAGGCATGGCACGGTACGCCGGTGGCACATGCTGGTAGCGCGTCACGACCAGGCCGGACAGCGGCGCACCGGCAGGCCACAGCGCGTCCACCGCAGCCGCCATCGCGCCGCCGGCCTTGCCCGCGCCGAGCACGATGGTTCGGCCCTTCGGCGGCGGCGGCAAATACGCGGCCGTGTTCTGCGCCGGCAGCGCGCGCGCGACGGCGGCGTCGAACAGCCCGCGCAGGAAGGCGCGCGGGTCGCTGAGTGCAGCAGGCAAGGTCATTCTCATGTCATGCAAGCGGGTAAGCGTGTCATCCC
>JANNKM010000192.1:0-3524 GCA_031396305.1 Rhizobacter sp. | reverse complement strand
CATCAGCAAGGCGCAGGTCAGCGGGCCCGCGCCCATCGAGCGCAGCTGGTCGCCGCCGTCGCGCAGCGAATCGCCGACGAGCTGGCGCGTCAACGCGGCGATGACCGGCAGCACGAGGATGGTTTGCGCGATCACCATCGCCTGGGGCGTGAACAGGATGCCCCAGCTGCCCAGCGGCCCGCTGCGCGACAGCAGCAGGTACACGACCAGCCCCACCACGACGGAGGGCAGGGCCAGCAGCGTGTTGACGCCCAGCACCGCGAGGCGATGCCCCGGAAAACGCGCCACCGCGAGCCACGCACCCAGGCTTAAGCCGAACAGCGCGCCGAACAGGCAGGCGATGCCGCTCACTGACAGCGAGAGGGCCACGGTTCGCCACAGGATTGGGTCGGCGCTGGTGATCAGGTCAAAGGCGGTTTGAAAACTCTCACCGAAGCCATTCATTCAACATCTTTCATACTGCGGGCATTCTCGGGGCGAATCTCGAGCCCTCCGATATGAAGCACCATGCATAAGGTTCACCTCACTTACACGCTGGGCGGCGCGCGCGAAAGTGCAGCCGATCTGCATCACCCTTTGATGGCGTTGCTCGCCGCTGTGCACGACCACGGCTCGATCAGCGCGGCGGCGCGCACGCTCGGCCTTTCCTACCGCCACGCCTGGGGCGAATTGAAGCGATGGGAGCGCGAACTCGGCCAGTCGCTGATCACCTGGTCGAAGGGCCATGCGGCGCAGCTCGCCCCATTCGGCGAGAAGCTGCTGTGGGCAGAGCGCCGCGCCCAGGCGCGCGCGGCGCCCCAGATCGAACTGCTGCGCAGTGAGCTCGAACAGGCCTTCGCGATCGCCTTCGATACCAGCGCCGGCGTGATCCCGATCCAAGCCAGCCACGACGACGCGCTGCCACTGCTGCGCAATCTCGCGCAGGCACAACACGGCCTGCACCTGGACATTGCGTTCACCGGCAGCGTCGATGCCTTGGCCGCGCTGAACGATGGGCGCTGCCAGGTGGCCGGGTTTCACGCGTTGACCGCATCGCCGCGCCGCTCAGCCACGGCGAACGTGTACCGCACGATGCTCAAGCCAGGCCAACACAAACTGGTGAGCTTCGCGCAGCGCAACCAGGGGTTGATCGTCGCAGCGGGCAATCCTTTGCAGCTGAATTCGCTCGCCGACCTGCTGCGTCCAGGTGTGCGCTTCGCGAACCGGCGCCGCGGTGCCGGAACACGCGTCGTGTTCGAAGAACTGCTCACACAGCAGGGCATCGAGCCGCAGCGCATTGAAGGTTCCGGTTTCGCGCGCGACGAGCCCTCGCACCGCGCCGTGGCCGAAGCCGTGGCCAGCGGCAGCGCCGATGCCGCCTTCGGCATCGAAGCCGCGGCGCGCACGCGCGGCCTGGGGTTCGTGCCACTTGCGCAGGAGCACTACTTTCTCGTCATGCTGCGCCAGACTCTGGAGCAGCCGCATGTTCGAACCCTGCTCGAACTGCTGCGCAGCCCGGCGTGGTGCGACTCGCTGAACGCAATCCCCGGCTATGCCGCGCAGCGCAGCGGCGAGGTGCTGTCGTTGCGCTCGGTGTTGCCTTGGTGGAGTTATCGCAAGCCGAAGGCTCGTGCCAATTGATCGCCCGAAATCGGTCGGCCAGTGCACCCAGGCCCTGCTCTCATGAAAATCAGGAAAACCTCCTGACCGCATATTCCCTAGGCGGGCCGCGGTACGCGAGCAGCGAGAATCGCTGCCTTTGTCATCGAACCTCCCCTCGCCTTTCCCATGCTCCGCATCGATGCCCTGACCAAACGCTATGGCGAGCGGATTGCGTTGAAGTCGTTGTCGTTCGCGGTGCCACATGGCCAGTTCGTGGCTCTGCTGGGACCCAATGGCGCGGGCAAGTCCACGTTGTTCCAGGTGTTGACGGGGCTTTTCGCCGCCGACGAAGGCAGCGTCGAAGTCGCGGGCCACTCGCTGCGCACCGCGCCGACGCAGGCACTGCGCAACATCGGCGTCGTGTTCCAGCAGATCTCACTGGACCTGGATTTGAGCGTGCGCCGCAACCTGCTGTTCCAGGCCGACTTGCAAGGCCTGCCGCACAAGCTGGCACGTGAGCGAATCGATGCCGGCTGTGCGCGCCTGGGGCTCGGCGGCGACCTGGACCGCAAGGCACGCGAGTTGTCGGGCGGGAACCGGCGCAAGGTGGAACTGATTCGCGCGAACCTGCACCAACCACCGGTGTTGCTGATGGACGAAGCCACGGTGGGCCTGGACCCGAAGTCGCGCCGCGACCTGCTCGCCGCCTTGCACGCCGACGTGCGCGAGCGCGGCTTGAGCGTATTGTGGGCGACGCATTGGGTTGAGGAGGCGCAAGGCGCAGACCGGGTGCTGGTGCTGCACAAGGGCAGCCTGCTGGCGGACGGAACGCCGGCGCAAGTGACGCAGGCGCTGGGCGAGCCCACGCTCGAGGCGGGTTTCATCAAGAGTACGAGTTGATCCATTTCATCAAAGGAGTCGCAGCAATGTTTTCATGTTCCCGCGCTTTGATCGCCTTGGCCGTCGCGGCCAGCGCCAGCGCCAGCGCAGCGCTGGCCCAAGGCACCGCCTATGTGTCGAGCGAAAAAGACAACTCGCTGACGCTGATCGACCTGGGAAGCCTCGCGGTCAAGGGCACCATCGCCACGTGCAAGCGCGCGCGCCATGTGCAGATGACACCCGACGCCAAGATCATGGTCGCGTGCACCGATTCGAATGTCGCCGACATCATCGATCCGGCCAGCGGCAAATCGCTGCGCCGCATTCCGCTGGGCAAGGAGCCTGAGGCCTTCGACCTCTCGCCCGACGGCAAGACGATCTACGTGTCCAACGAAGATGAAGGCGAAGCGGCTTTCGTCGATGCCGCCACCGGCAAGACGCTCAAGACGGTGAAGGTGGGCAAGGAACCCGAAGGCGTGAAGGTCAGCGGCGACGGCAAGTTCGTGTACGTGACGTCGGAAGTGGCGAGCATGGTGCATGTGATCGACACTGCCACGGCCAAGATCGTGAAGAACGTCAAGGTGGGAAAGAGGCCGCGGCGCATGGCGATCACGCCCGACGGCAAGGAACTGTGGGTGACGAACGAACTCGACGCCAGCGTGAGCATCGTGTCCACCACAGACCACACAGTGATCGGCACGATCAAGTTCGAAGTGAAAGGCGCGCGCGCCACCGACATCACGCCCGTCGGAATCCAGATCACGCGCGACGGCAAACGCGCCTTTGTCGGTCTCGGCAAAGCGAACCATGTGGCATTCGTCGATGTGGCGTCGCGCAAGGTCACGCAACTCGTGCTGGTGGGCAAGCGGCCGTGGAATGTGCTGCTCGACAAAGCCGAGGCGCGCCTTTACGTCGTGAACGGCTTGAGCGACGACGTGACGGTCGTCGATGTCGCCGCCGCAAGGCGCTGAAGAGCATTCCTGTCGGACGCGTTCCCTACGGAGTGGTCATCGTCGAATGATGCGCCCGTTGCTCTTCGGCGCTCTGGCGCTCACGCTGGGCGA
>JANNKM010000191.1:0-11374 GCA_031396305.1 Rhizobacter sp. | reverse complement strand
CCGGCAGCGACTGCGCCGCGATGCTGCGCGCTCCCTCGGTCGAACTCGTCATCTCGATCCAATGCTGCTCCTCCGGCGGCGCCCCGCTCGCGCCAACGGTAAGTTTTGCACGCGCATCGTCATCGTTCTGTCGCTGCTGCGCCAGGCGCTCGGCACGCAGGCCGCACCGCCGAATCAGGTGATCATCGGCCTGAGCCTGTTCCTGACCTTCTTCGTGATGGGGCCGACGCTGGACAAGGTCTACGCCGACGCGTATCAACCCTTTGCGGCGAACAGAATAGCGTTTGACGAAGCGCTCAAGCGCGGTGAGGTGCCGATGCGCGAATTCATGCTGCGCCAGACGCGCCAGGCCGACGTGGCGCTGTTCGCCAAGCTGGCGAAGGTCGACCCCGCGGTGAAGTCCGCCGACGTGCCGTTCAAGGTGCTGGTGCCGGCGTTCGTGACGAGTGAACTCAAGAGTGCGTTCCAGATCGGCTTTCTCATCTTCATCCCCTTCCTCGTGATCGACATGATCGTCGCGAGTGTGTTGATGAGCCTGGGCATGATGATGCTGAGCCCGGTACTGGTGGCGCTGCCGTTCAAGCTGATGCTGTTCGTGCTGGCCGACGGCTGGAACCTGCTGCTGGGTTCGCTGGCAGCGAGCTTCTCGGGTTGATCCGGCTCATGCCGATCAAATGTCATACCGGCGAAGGCCGGTATCCACCGGCTCGCAGTGGATCCCGGCCTTCGCCGGGATGACATTGCTTCAATGGGTAGCCCATGGACTCACAAGCCGTCTTCACCTATGGCCAGGAAGGCCTGCACCTGCTGCTGATGGTCGCCGCGCCGCTGTTGCTGACGGTGCTCGCGGTGGGCCTGCTCGTCAGCATCTTCCAGGCGGCGACGCAGATCCACGAGGCCACGCTGTCGTTCGTGCCGAAAATGGTCGCCGCCGTCGCGGTGCTGGCGATCGCCGGGCCGTGGATGCTGACGACGCTGGTGGAGTATGTGCAGCGCACGCTGCAGAGCATTCCTTCCGTCGTGGGGTAACGAGGTTCCGCGCGATGCCTCGGCTGCCCCGCCCACTACGTCATCCCGGCGCACGCCGGGATCCACCATTCGCGCAGTGGATCCCGGCGTGCGCCGGGATGACGCGCCGCCGTCGATGATCCAGTTCACCGAGGCTCAGTTTCTCGCCTGGATCACGCCGCTGATCTGGCCGTTTGCGCGCGTGCTCGCGCTGTTCGCCACGCTGCCGGTGCTCGGGCAGCGCAACGTGCCGGTGCGGGTGCGTGTCGCGCTGGCATTGTTCATCACGGTGTGCGCGCAAGCCTCGCTGCCGCCCATCCCCGTGGTACCGCTCGATTCGGCACAGGCGCTGATGGTGCTGGTGCAGCAACTCGTGATCGGCATTTCGCTGGGTTTCGCGGCGCGCATCGTGTTCGCCGCGATCGAATTCGCCGGCGAACTGATCGGCCTGCAAATGGGCCTGAACTTCGCAATGTTCTTCGACCCCACCACCGGCGGCCAGGCCACCGCCGTGAGCCGTTTCTTCGGCGTCACCGTCGGGTGGCTGTTCATCGTCATCAACGGCCACTTGCTGCTCATTGCGGCGGTGGTGCGCAGCTTCACGACATTCCCCGTGAGCGCCGAGCCGTTTGCGTTTCTGCGCGCCACGCAACCCCAGGTGTGGGGCGCGGAGATCTTTGCGCTGGGGCTGTGGATCGCGCTGCCGCTGGTGGCGATGCTGCTGTTCGTCAACCTCGTGCTCGGCGTGATCTCGCGCGTCGCGCAGCAGAAGAACATCTTCGCGATCGGATTCCCGATCACGCTGAGCGTGGGGCTGGTGGGCGTGCTGCTGACGCTGCCGATGCTTCAGGCACCGATGACGGTCGCGCTGGAGCGCATGCTGGGGCAGTTTCTCTGAGGCTTGTTGATGTCATCCCGGCGCAAGCCGGGAACCACTATTGGTCTGCCGTTCGACGCAGTGGGTCCCGGCGTTCGCCGGGATGACGAGGGGTCACTGCCCCACCAAGCCGTGGCGAATGGCGTAAACCGTCATTTCCGAGTTGTTCGCCAGCCCCAGCTTCTCCAGCACGCGCGCGCGGTACACGCTCACTGTCTTCGGGCTGAGCATCAGCTCGACCGCGATGTCGGACAGGCGCTTGCCGGAAGCGATCAACACCAGCGTCTGCAATTCGCGGTCCGACAGGCGCTCGTGCGGGTTCTCGACGTTCGGCGTGGTCAGGCTTTCCACCAGCATCTGCGCCATCTCGGGCGTGACGTACTTGCGCCCCTGCGCCACGGTGCGCACGGCGGTGACGATCTGCCCCGGGTCGCCGCCCTTGTTCACATAGCCATAGGCGCCGGCGCGCAGCGCGCGGATCGCGTACTGGTCCTCCGGGAACATCGACAGTACGAGCACACGCATCGGCAGGCTCTCGTCCTTCAGCACGTGCAATACGTCCAGGCCGCTGCGCCCGGGCAGGTTGATGTCGAGCACGAGCACGTCGCAGGTGACGCTGCGCAGCAGCTCGCGCAGCTCGCCGTAGTCACCCGCTTCACCGACGACTTCGATGTCGGGAGCGTCGCATAGGGTGTCGCGCACGCCGCGGCGGATCAGCGCGTGGTCGTCGCACAGGATGACGCGGATCATGGCTTCGCCGGATTCACAAGTCGCCCCAGCGGCTTGGGTCGGCGCTGGTCGTCTTGGCCCGGCTCGCGCTGCCCGCGGCCGGCGCACCGTGCAGCGGAACCGACAGGATCAGCGTCGTGCCACTCGGGCTGCTGCTCAGGTCGATCCAGCCGCCGACGGTGCGCGCGCGTTCGTGCAGGCCGCGGATGCCGAACGACTGCGCCTTGCCGAGGTCGGACTGGAGAAAACCCCGGCCGTTGTCGCTCACCTCGAGCGAGATCACCTTGCCGGCGAGCGACAGGTCGATGCCCACCTGCGTCGCCTGCGCATATTTGGTGATGTTCGTCAGCGCCTCCTGCACGGTGCGATACGCCACCAGGCCGACGCCGCTGGGCAGCGCAGGGATCTTTTCCGGCGTGCGCAGCAGGCAGGTGATGCCGGTGCGCTTCTCAAACCGCGCCGCGATCCATTGCAGCGCCGCCACCAGCCCCTGTTCCAGGATCGCCGGGCGCAGGTTGTGCATGATGCGCTGCGCCGCCTCGATCGCATGCGACACCTGTTCGAGCGCCGCGCTGGCGCGCGCGGGAACCTCGTCGGACCCGGGGTGGCGCGTGATCCACGCCAGATCGAACTTGAGTGCGGTCAGCGAGCCGCCCACGTCGTCGTGCAACTCGCGCGCGATCGCCGCGCGTTCCTGCTCGATGCTGCTCTGCAGGTGCTGCGCGAGTTCGCTCAGGCGCTGTTTCGACGCCGTCAGCTCGGCTTCGGAGCGCTCCTTCTCCCGTCGCGTCACGTTCGCTTCGATGGCGTTCAGCAACGCCGGCACCAGGCGCGCAAGGTTGCCCTTGCGCACATAGTCGCTCGCGCCGTTGCGCATCGCCTCGACGGCGATTTCTTCGCCGATCTCACCGGAGACGATGACAAAGGGGATGTCGCGCCGGCTCGCCTTGAGCAGATCCAGCGCCAACAGCCCGGAGAAGCCGGGCAGGTTGTAGTCGGAAACGATCGCGTCCCAGTCTTTCTGGATCGCCGCGAGGAATTCGACCTCCGAGTCGATGCGCGTCGCCTGCACGCGCAACCCGCCGCGGTGCAGGTGCGCGAGCAGCAGCACGTGGTCGAGGTCGGAATCCTCCAGGTGCAGCAGGCGCAGTTCGCGGATCACGGGGGTTTTCATGAGGGCTGAAGTATGCCGTGTCGGGTGGCAAGGCGTGCCGCCGTCCCGTCGGCCTTCGCCTGAAGCTCCGACGGTTCGGCATCGCGGATCCCGCGGATCCCGCGAACCGGGGGGGCACCCCTCGGCCTGGAGTCATCGTGAACCGAGACCTACGTCGCACGCGCGACCGTCACATGGGAGCGCCCCCCGCGAACTGACGATGCCGGTTCGAGCCGCTGTCCATACCATGGCCTCACGCCGTTGCCCGCGTCGTGCGGGTTCAGACAAGAGAGGTGACAACGCATGAGTTCCGAAACCAAGGTGGCAGGCCGCATGGCTGACCGATTCGCCTGGGTCGACATTGCCAAGGGCCTGTGCATCGTTGCGGTGGTGTGCCTGTACGCACGCAACGACCTGGCGCAGATATTCGATGGCGCCGGATGGCTGGAAGCGTGGTCGGCATTCGCGCGGCCGTTTCGCATGCCAGACTTCTTCTTGATGTCGGGCCTGTTCCTGTCGGCGGTGATCGACCGGCCCTGGAAGAACTACCTCGACACCAAGGTGGCCCACTACGCCTACTTCCTGGTGCTGTGGGTATCGATCATCTTCGCCTATGACGTGTTCGTTCTCGGCGCGTCGCCGGCGGCGCTGCAAAGCGTCGGTTTGATCAAGTTGTGGGCGTGGAACCTCGTCTACCCCGACCACATGCTGTGGTTCATCCAGACGCTGCCGATGTTCTTCGTCGCCACGCGGCTGCTGCGCCATGTTCCCAGGTTGGCGCTGTGGGCGGTTGCCGGCCTGGCGATGGCGGCCGCGCCCAAGACCGGCGTGCACCCGATCGACAATTTCGCCGCCTACTATGTGTTCTTCCTCACCGGGCACTTCGGCGCCGCGTGGATCTTCAAGTTCGCCGATCTGGCGCGCGCCCACCGGGCGCCGACGGCCGCGCTGTTCGTCGTCTGGTGCGTGATCAACCAATGGGCCGTGAGCGCCGGGCTGACCGCGCTGCCCGGGCTGGATTTGGCGTTCGGTCTGCTTGGCATCACGGCCGTCATCGGCTTGAGCACCCTGCTCGCGCAATCGCGTGGCTTCGGCTGGCTTGCGCACGCAGGAGCGAATTCGATCGTCGTCTACCTCGGGTTCTTTATTCCCCTGACGCTGTTCCTGCGCGTCGTCTGGGCGAGCCAGTGGTCGATCGAAATCAATACCCTGGCCACGCTGGCCGTGCTGATCGGCGTTGCCGCGCCGCTGGTGCTGTTCCGCGTGAGCCGCAAGACGCTGTTGCGATACCTCTTCGTGCGCCCCACCTGGGCGCACCTGGGCGGCCTGGCGAAGACGAAGCAGGCGCCTGCGGCGCCCAAAGCGGGCGCCGAACAGGCGCCGACATCGGTCAACTCGAGCTTCGACAGCACGACGCTGCCGATCCGGGTGACCTGCCAGCCGCTGCGCGACCAGGCCGACCTCGAAACCCTTTGGCGCGATCTCGAGTCGCGCTCGTCATGCAGCTTCTTTCTCACCTGGCCGTGGATCGGCACCTGGATCGGGCTGCTGCCGGCGCGCTGCGACGCACGGCTGCTGCTGGCCTACAGCGGCACGCGCCCGGTGGGCGCGGCGATCTTCGTCAAGGCCAGGCGCCGCCTCGGCCCGATCCCGATCTGTGACGCATGGCACCTGCACGCGATGGGCAACGAGACTGACGACAACCTGTACATCGAGCACAACGACTTCCTGATCGACCGCGACCATGGCGACGACGTGCGCAAGGCGATGATCGCAGCGTGGTCCGGCGTGGCCGGCGCCGCAGCCGAACTGCACCTGCCGGGATTGACTCCGTCCGCGCAGTCGATGGCGCAGGTGCGCGGCATGCGCCGCCAAGACACGACCAAGCAGTCTGCCGTCGTCGACCTCACCGCGGTGCGCGCCGCCGAACTCGATTTCACGAATGTACTGAGTAGCCATTCGCGGCGCTTCGTGCGACGCAGCATGAAGGAGTATCAGACGCTCGGTCCGGTGCAACTCGACGAAGCCGGCTCGAGCGCCGAGGCACTCGAGTTCTTCGATGGTCTGGTGGGACTGCACGAAGCCGTCTGGCGCAGCCGGGGACTGAAGAGCTCGTTCGCCGCCTCGATCAGCCTGGGCTTTCATCGGCGGCTCATCGAGCGCTGGTTTGCTGAGGGCGCGCTGCAGCTGCTGCGGGTGCGCGCCGGAGCCAAACCGATCGGCTACATCTACAGCTTCATCGCCGGCAAGCGCCTGTACGTGTTCCAGTCGGGCTTCGACTACGGCGTTCTCGAGAAACACAGTCGGCCCGGCCTGGTGACGCACACCCTGGCGATCCAGCACAACGCCGCGAAGGGCTACGACTGCTACGACCTGCTGGCCGGCGAGTCGCAGTACAAGGCGACGTTGGCGACCGGGACCGAGCCGATGACCTGGTCGGTGCTGCAAAAGCCCGCATTGCGGCTGTCCACCGAGAACATGCTGCGCGACGCGCTCTGGCGCTGGCGCCGCATCAGAGCCTGAGAGCTTCCAGGGCCCCTGCCGGCGCCCGGCGTTCGCGGAGAAACACGAGTCGAATTCGTCCCCGCCGCAGTCGTCATCCCGGCGCACGCCGGGATCCATCCGGACCGGTCCGCCAACGGTGGATCCCGGCGTGCGCCGGGATGACAGTTGCTCAAGGCTTCGTCGCCGAGTACTCGGAGAAGATGCCCAGCACCACGTGGCGCTTCTGCTGCGTCAGCCCCACGCCGCCCAGCGTGCGCAGCACCGCCTCGGGTGCAGCGCAGGCCTCGATCGTGTCCCAGTAGTAGCGCCACAGCATCGGCGTGGCGGCTTGGCGCGACACGAGCCGCGCCAGCAGCGGCACGACGCCGCGCATGTAGAGCTTGAGGAACCGGGTCGCAAGGGCGCCGGCGGGCTTGGAGATTTCCAGCACGAGCACCTTGCCACCCGGCTTCAACACGCGATGGAACTCGGCGAACGCCGCCGCCAGATCGGCGATGTGGCGCAGGGCGTATCCCATCACGATGAAATCGGCGCTCGCGTCGGGCAGCGGCATCTTCTCGGCCCAGCCCTCCAGGCAACGCACGGCGGCGGGCAGATGCGCCTGCGCGAGCATGCCGGGGCTCGGGTCCACACCGATCAGGCGATCCGGCTGGTTCGTGATGTTCAGGATCTCGCGAGCCACCAGGCCCGTGCCCATGCCGACGTCCACCACCTGCATGCCCGGGGCGAGCCCGGCGCGCAGCAAGGCCTGGCGCCGGTACCACGATCCCGACCCCAGGCCGAGGATGCGCTCGAGCGCGTTGTAATCGGGCGCCGTGTCGTCGAACGTCTTGCGCAGAAATGCCTGGCGCGCGTGCGCGTCGCCTTCGGCGTAGTACGCGTTGAGGGCGCTGTGCGGAATGTGCACCAGGCCAGTGTCGGGATCGCGCGCCGCGGTCGTCGGGTGGTCCATGTCGATGCCGATCACCGTTGGGGGGCCTGATGATACGACCCTGCCGCAGCACGGCCGGCGGCTCGGCCCGCACGCGCGCTCGACCCGGGGCGAAGCCTGTGATGCCTCTGCTAACATCAGCGCTTCGCGGTAGCGCCCCCTCACCCTGCATGACGATCGGCCAGACCCCACTGCAGCATGAGGTCGCGGTACTCCTGGTCGAGGCGCTGAACCTCGACATCCGCCCCGCGAGCATCGACCCGCACGCGCCGATCTATGGCGAGGGTCTGGGGCTGGACTCGATCGACATCCTCGAAGTCGCGCTGGTCGTGACCCAGCGCTACGGTTTCCAGCTGCGCTCCGACGACGAAGAGAACGTCAAGACCTTCACGTCGCTGGCCTCGCTGGCCGATCACATCGCGGCGCGTCGCAGCACCTGACGATGCGCTGCGACGCAGGTGTCGTGCCGAAAGTCGTGCCGCCGCAGCGCGACTGGATGACCTTCGTCGACGCCGCCGCCGCGCCCTATCGCAGCGCCGGGCGTTTTGCATGGCACTTCGCGCGCGGCAAACTGCGTTGGGACCCGGTATTTCGCCACCTTCTGGCGCAGGGCCTGATCGGGCCGGGATCGCACGTGCTGGATATTGGCTGCGGCCAGGGACTGCTGGCGAGCCTGCTGGGCAGCGCGGCGGCGCTGGCGCGTGAGGGGCACTGGCCCGCGGGCTGGGGCGGTGCGCCGCTGGACGTGCGCGTGACCGGCATCGAGCTGATGCCGCGCGACGTGCAACGCGCCCGGGCCGCGCTGGGCGTGCCAGGGGCGAACGTGCGCTTCGTCTGCGGCGACATGCGCAGCACCGGATTCCCGGGCGCCGACGTCGTCGTCATCCTCGACGTGCTGCACTACATCGACGTCGCGGAACAAGACGCCGTGCTGGCGCGCGTGCGCGAGTGCCTGCGCGAGGGCGGGCGGCTGCTGCTGCGCGTGGGCGACGCGGCACAGCGGCGTGGCTTTCGCGCCAGCCAATGGGTCGACGCGATCGTCACCTTCGTGCGCGGGCACCGCGTCGTGCCCGTCTACGGGCGCCCGCTGACGGCGTGGATCGAGCGGCTTGCGGCGCTCGGGTTCGACGTGAAGGGCGAGCCGATGAGCCAGGGCACGCCGTTTGCGAACGTGCTGCTCGTCGCGAGCGTCGCGACGCGTCGCGCGAGCCCGCCATGACCGGGGTGCCGATGAAACGCGCCCTCGTCACCGGCGCCAGCGGCGTGCTCGGCCGCGCGATCGCGTTGCGCCTGGGCGCGCACGGACTGCACGTCATCGCGCACGCGAACCAGCGCCTGCCCGCCGCGCAGGCCGTCGCCGAAGAAATCCGCGCCGCCGGAGGCCAGGCGCAGGCGTGCAGCTTCGACCTGACCTCGCGCGACGCGACCCACGCCGCGTGCGAGCAGCTGCTGCAAGACGGCCCCGTGCAGGTGCTCGTGAACAACGCCGGCAGCCACGACGACGCGGCGTTTCCGGCGATGCGCGAGAAGCAGTGGCAACAGGTGATCGACGTGTCGCTGAACGGTTTTTTCCACGTCACGCAGCCGCTGATGATGCCGATGATCCGCACCCGATGGGGACGCGTCATCAACATCTCGTCGGTCAGTGCGATCGCGGGCAATCGCGGCCAGGTCAACTACGCCGCCGCGAAAGGTGCGTTGAACAGCGCGACGAAGGCGCTCGCGCTCGAAGTGGCGAGCCGCGGCATCACCGTGAACGCGGTCGCGCCGGGAATCATCGGCGGCGGCATGGCGCAGGGCCTGGACCCCGCCATCATCGAGCGCATGGTGCCGATGAAGCGCGCCGGCACGCCCGACGAAGTGGCGGCGCTCGTCGCCTTCCTCGCCTCGGCCGAGGCCGGCTACATCAGCGGGCAGGTGATCTCGATCAACGGGGCGATGGTGTAGCCACGGCGCGCCCTGCCGGCCGGCAACGCGCGGCGCGCACTGCCGCACCTCAGATCTGGTCCAGCGGGCTGCGCACGCCACGCCCGCCGCGGTTCAGCACATGGGTGTAGATCATCGTCGTCGACACCTCGCGGTGCCCGAGCAGCTCTTGCACGGTGCGGATGTCGTAGCCGGCTTGCAGCATGTGCGTCGCGAACGAGTGGCGCAGCACGTGCGGCGAGCACGGTTTGTCGATGCCCGCGCGGCGCGCCGCGCCCGCCACCGCCCGTTGCACCGACGCTTCGTTGAGGTGATGCCGGCGGATCACGCCGCTGCGCGGGTCGACGCTGGTGACGCTGCTGGCGAACACCCACTGCCAGCCCCAGGCGCGCGCCGCGCGCGGGTACTTCACCGCGAGCGCGTCGGGCAACCACACCTCGCCCGCACCAGCGGCGAGGTCGCGGTTGTGCAGCGCGCGGCGCCGCGAGATGAGTTCGCCGAGCGGCAGCATCAGGTTCTCCGGCAGCACGGTGACCCGGTCCTTGCCGCCCTTGCCGTCGCGAATCACGATTTCCCGGCGCTCGAAATCGATGTCCTTCACGCGCAGTCGCAGGCCCTCGAGCAAACGCATGCCGGTGCCGTAAAGCAGCGAAGCCACCAGGCCCATGGTGCCGCTCAGCTCATGCAGCAGCGCACGCACCTGGGAAGGTGTCAACACCACCGGCAGGCGGCGCGGATTCTTGGCGCTGACGATCTCGTCGAGCCAGGACAGTTGCACGCCCAGAACGTCGCGGTACAGAAACAGCAGCGCCGATTTGGCCTGGTTCTGCGTCGACGCGGCGACGCTGCGGTTCACCGCCAGGTGGGTGAGGAACGCGGCGACCTCGGAAGCGCCCAGGTCCGACGGGTGGCGCTTGTCATGGAACAGGATGAAGCGGCGCGCCCAGTCCACATAGGCATCCTCGGTGCGGATCGAATAGTGACGCACGCGGATCGCCGCGCGAAGCCGATCGAGCAGGCGCTTCGGCGCAGCTTGCGCCGAAGCGGAGTCCGACGCCGCAGCGTCCGACGCCGCGGAATCGGACGCAGAGTCCGCCGAAGCGCAATCTGGCCGCGTCGACCGCAGACGAGCCGCTCGCAGCGGATCAGCGTGGGCGCCGGCAGAGTCGGGCTTGACGGCGTGAGCCGAATTCGGCGACAGTCGATCAGCGGCCGGGCCGGCGGGAGGGGAAAATCGAGTGGGTGTGTTCATGCCCACAAATTTAGACAGCCCATATCGGCCCAGCAATCGCCCGAAGGTAGGGCTCAGGGGTGCACACCATAGGGGGAACCCATAGGGTGGAGAACACCAACCCGCAGATTTAGGCCGCATGTCCCGCGGGGAGCATGCGGCCCAAATGGTCAAGCAGAATTGGGAAGCGCCATCCGGGGAAATTTAGGCAGCCTATTGCGGCCGTGAGTGCCCATTTGAAAGCCGCCGGTCGTGCGTTTGAGAGGGGTACAGATTGAAGACGATGTTCGAAAGGATCGGCGATAGACCAACTGCCACCTCTGAAGGCGGCTGGCCCACATTCGGTTAGACCGCAAACGCACGCACCATGACCATCCCGACCTCGATCGAGCCTTTTTGGTCCGCGTTTGTCGCATCGCAGGGCCAAGACCCAACTCACCGGTTCTACGAGGCGTTCCACTTCGACGACAACGCACCAAGTGCCGACGAACTTGCCCAGTTAGTCCTTTCCGGCAGAAAACGCGCATCCGCCGGCCTTGTCTGGGCTTTCGCAGCAGAAAACAAGCCCATCCCAAAGCGTGGGGACTTGAGTGTTGTAACTCTGTTCTCTGGCCAGCCCGTATGTGTCATCGAAACCAGGGAAGTTAACATCGTGCCGTTCTCCGAGGTCGACGCAGACTTTGCTGCCACGGAAGGAGAAGGGGACAGTTCCCTCGCGTATTGGCAGCGGGTTCACACGGCCTTCTTCGGAAGGGAGTGTGGGCGGCTAGGCCGGGAGTTCAGCGCCAACATGCCGGTAGTCTGTGAGAGGTTCGCGGTTGTCTATCGAGGCGCGGCCACCAATGCGGTCTAACCCTTCGGTCGAGCCGACCGCTTCCGGCCGGCAGCCTCCAGCGGCGGCTCACCTCAACCGTTAGGCCTCACGCACACATTTCCTATGACGCCCATCGATGCTCGTTCCTTCGAGGCGGAGCTTCTATCAATCGCACACGACTATCCGGTGCCTCTGCAGGG
>JANNKM010000159.1:0-8612 GCA_031396305.1 Rhizobacter sp. | reverse complement strand
TGAAGACCAAGGGCCTGCTCGTCAACGAAATCTCGCCCGAGGAGCGGGCGCGGATGCGCGACAAGGTCAAACCCGTGATCGAGAAGTACACCGCCGTGGTCGGTGCGGATCTGGTCAAGCAGGCTTACGCCGAGATCGAGCGGGTGCGCAAGCAGAAGTAGCAGGGTCCGGAGATCCGCGCGGACGCCCCGGCGCCCGGCGCGGGCTTTCCATGCGCTCCGTGGGCCGCACCACCTCCGTGGCCCTCATCTCGTGGGCCAACCACGTGGCGAGCGCTTCGACGTCGGAGCGGCCGTCCAATTGCGGCGCGATCCACAGCAGCAGCTTGCGGTGGCTGGGGACGAAACCGAACGGCGCGACGAGCTTACCCGAGCGCAGGTCTTCCTGCACGAGCATGCGCGGCACCACGGCAACGCCAAGGCCGCAGACGGCCGCCTGGATCAGCAGATAAAAGTGTTCGTAGCGGTTCGAGATCTTCAGTGCATCTCCGGTAAAACCCGAAGCCAGCGACCAGTCCTGCCATGCCTCCAACCGGGTCTTGGTCGCGAGGAGCCTGGCGCTGGCCAAGTCGTCCACCGCTTCGAGGCGCGCGGATTGCCTGTATTCGCTCGAGCACACGGGCCCGATCCACTCGACCATCAGGTCGCGCAAGTGCGCATCTTTCGGTGGCTCGATCGACGAATTGCGTATCGCCACGCTGATGTTGTCCCGCACAAAGTCGATCCGGTCGTAGTTCATGTTGAACTGGATCTCGACTTCGGGGTGCTGGTCGTGAAATCTCCCGATGCGCGGCAGCAACCAGTACATCATGATCGACGCCGAGCACGACAGGGTCAGCGGCCCCGGCCTGAGCTGCTCGACGCTCACCTGGATGAGGCGGAACGCCGTCGCCAGACCCTCGGCCAAGCGCACGCCCTCGGCGGTCGGCTGGGTCGACTGACCACCGCGGTCCAGCAGAATCACGCTCAACTGATCCTCCAGCGATCGGATGTGCCGGCTCACCGCGCCGTGGGTGACGAACAACTCCGCCGCGGCGGCCGTCATGCTGCCCAGACGGGTCGTCGCTTCAAAGGCGCGCAGCGCATTCAGTGAAGGCCGGGGGGTGTTCGTCGGCATCGCGCAAGCCCGGTGGACCCGGACCCGAGTGTGAGTTTTCGTCGCATCCAATCGAGATCATATCGTTAGGAGATATTCGGGCCGATCACTACGATTCCTCTCATGCCGTGCGCCTTGCAGCTTGCATCTGGGTGGCGCAGCGGTCCGATCGAATCGTCACAGGGCACACCCATGCACAGTGCAGCGCCGCGAGCCGAATTTCGAGCGAGCTATCTGGTCGAGAGTTGCACGCCGATCGAGCAGGCCGCCGAGGTCATCGCCGGCGAGCAATCCAGCGGGACCTTCCTGGCGTTGCCGGGCGAGACCGACGCGCTCAAGGATCGAGCCCGGGCCCGGGTCACGCAGATCGAGCTGCTGCCCGCCGCGCAGCATCCGAGCCTGCACAGTACACACGCCGAACGCAGGGCGGCGCACAGCGTGTTCCATCGCGGGCGGGTGGAGATCGCCTTTCCGGTGGACAACGTCGGCGCCAATTTGCCGGCATTGCTGGCCACGCTCGCGGGCAACCTGTTCGAGCTGGGCGAGGTGACCGGCTTGCGCTTGCTCGACATTCACCTGCCCGCCGACTACGCGGCGCGCTTCCCGGGGCCGAAGTTCGGCCTGAAAGGCACGCTGGAGAAGGCAGGCGTTTCCGGTCGCCCGATGATCGGCAGCATCGTCAAGCCCAGCATCGGCCTTTCGCCCGAGCAGACCGCCGAGACCGTCGACGCGCTGTGCGCGGCCGACATCGACTTCGTCAAGGATGACGAACTGCTCGTCGACCCTGCCTATGCGCCTTTCGAGCAGCGACTGCGGGCGGTGATGCCGGTGCTGCACCGCCACGCCGATCGGCTGGGGCGCATGCCGATGTACGCGATCAACATCTCGGGCAGCATCGCCGACATGCGGCGCCGGCATGACGCCGTCGTGGCGCTGGGCGGCAGCTGCGTGATGGTGAATGTGAATGGCGTCGGCTTTGCCGGCGTCGAGCACCTGCGCAGCTACAGCGAGGTGCCGATCCACGCGCACCGCAACGGTTGGGGCGCCCTGACCCGACATCCGGCGCTGGGCTTCGACTTCGTCGCCTATCAGAAGCTGTGGCGCCTTGCGGGCGTCGACCAATTGCACGTGAACGGTCTGAGAAGCAAGTTCTGGGAACCCGACGACTCCGTCATCCGATCGGCCCGTTCGTGCCTGGAGTCGTTTGCGGGGCTGCGCCCCATCATGCCGGTGTTCTCGTCGGGCCAATGGGCCGGGCAGGCGCCGGACATGTATGCCGCGCTGGGAAGCACCGACTTGATGCACCTGGCCGGTGGCGGCATCATCGGCCATCCGCTGGGCATCGCGGGAGGTGTGGCCAGCATGCGCGAAGGGTGGGAAGCCGCCGTCGCGGGGGTGGCGCTCCAGGCTTACGCGCATGACCACCCGGCGCTGCGTGCGGCGATAGCAAAGTTCGGAGGAAACAAGTGATCGCGCCCGACCGTTCGAAGGCCGGTGCGGTGAGGTTGGCGTTTTACGGCGACGACTTCACCGGATCGACCGACGCCCTCGAAGTGCTCGCGTTCGCCGGGCTTGAGTGTGCGCTCTTCCTCAAGCCCCCGACAGCGGCGGCGCTGCAAAAGTTCGGTCACCTGGATGCGATCGGCATCGCCGGCGACAGCCGGGGCATGAGCCCGCAGGAGATGGACGTGGCGCTACCGCCGCTGCTTCAGGCCTTGTCCGCGTTGGCGCCCATCGTCCACTACAAGGTCTGTTCCACTTTCGACAGCTCACCGACGATCGGCAGCATCGGGCGCGTGATCGAGATCGCGCGCCAGCATCTGGCCGCCGGCATGGTGCCGGTCGTCGCCGGCAACCCCGCCCTGGGCCGCTACTGCCTGTTCGGCAACCTGTTCGCCCGATCGGGCACCGACGGCAAGGTGTATCGGATCGACCGGCACCCGATCATGAGCGTGCATCCGGTCACGCCGATGGACGAAGCCGACCTCGGCGTGCATCTGGCGCGGCAGGCGAGCCTGGCGGTCGCGAAATTCACGCTCGCCGAACTCGACAAGGACCGCGACGCTCTCGATGGCGCGATGGCGACGCTGCTGCGCGAGCCTGCGGAAGCGCTGCTGTTCGACGCCTCGACACCGGCGCACCTGACGCAGATCGGCCGCTTGATCGAGCGCGAGGCGCAGCGACGCAATCGCCTGTTCGTCGTCGGGTCCTCGGGAGTCCAGTACGCACTCACCCAATGGTGGAACGAAGCGGGCCTGGCCACCCGCAGCCCCGCCCGGTTCGACGCCTTTGGCGGTGTCGATCGGGTGCTGGCAGTGTCCGGAAGCGCCTCCCGGTTGACGGCGATGCAGATCGAGGCCGCGGTGGCGGCGGGCTTTGCCGAACTGCCCGTGAGCGCCCGACACCTGGTGGACGACGCCCATTGGCCGCAGTCGCGGGAAGAACTCGTGGCGCGCGCCGCCGATCATCTGGCGCACGGGCGCAGCGTGATCCTGCACACCGCACGCGGGCCTACGGACCCGCGCATCGACGAGATGATCGATGCGCTGGTGGCGCAAGGCCAGACGCGGGATCGGGCCAGGCATGAAGGCGGTCGGACCCTGGGCCTGCGGCTGGGCCAGGTGGCGAAAGACATCCTGCTCCGCGTGCCGCTGCAAAGGGTGTTGCTGTCGGGCGGCGACACCTCGAGCCAGGTGACGCAGGTTCTGGCGCCCGACGCGCTGACGATCGCGGCGCGCCTGGCGCCGGGGGCACCGCTGTGCAGGATGCATTCGAGCACGGCGGCGCTCGACGGCATGGAGGTTGCGCTCAAGGGCGGCCAGATGGGCGACGTGCATTTCTTCGATCGCGCCAGGCGCGGCAAGGCCTGAGAGCGCGAGAGGTCAGATCGGTTACTTACCATTCACGGCCCGCTTCCGGAGTCGCATTCCGTAACGGGCATCATCCCTAGACAAGGAGTCAAGCATGAAGAAGGTTGCGGTTTTGGGCGCAGGCGGCAAGATGGGGTATCGCGTGTCGGCGAATCTGCGCAGTTCGCCGTACGAGATGTCGCATGTCGAGGTCAGCGAGGTCGGTCGCGCGCGACTTCAGGAGTTGGGCCTCGGCGCGAAGAGCGCCGAAGAGGCGCTTCCGCAGGCCGATGTGATCATCCTGGCTATCCCGGACAGTGCCATCGGCAAGGTCACGCACCAGTTGCTGGGCCAGTTCAAGCACGGTGCGATCCTAATCGCGCTCGATGCCGCGGCGCCATTCGCCGGCGAACTGCCTGATCGGCCCGACCTCACCATCTTCGTCGCCCACCCCTGTCACCCCTCGGTCTTCAACGACGAGACGGACCCGGAAGCCCGGCGCGACTACTTCGGCGGCCTGAAGGCGAAGCAGGCCATCGTGTGTGCCTTGATGCGCGGGCCGGAAGCGCACTACGCGCTGGCGGAGGATGTCTCGAAGCGCATGTACGCGCCGGTGCTGCGCGCGCACCGCGCCAGCGTCGATCAGATGGCGATCCTGGAGCCGGTGCTCTCGGAGACCATCACCGCCACCTGCCTGACCGTGATTCGCGAAGCGACCGACGAGGCGGTGCGGCGCGGTGTGCCCGAACAGGCGGCATTCGACTTCGTGCTCGGCCACATCAACGTGGAGCTGGCGATTCTCTTCAACCAGCTGCCGGGCGTGCGCATGTCGGACGCCGCGAACCGCGCGGTGGATCGGGCAAAGACCGAGATCTTCGCGCCGGACTGGAAGAAGGTGTTCGAGCGCGACGCGATCACCGAGAGCATCCACGCCATCACGCGCGGCAGTTGAGTGCGAGGCGCGCGGCAGCAGCATGCGCCCCGACCGCCCCGCGCCTGTCTGACAGAGTGACCCGGAAAAGAGTGACCCGGAAAAATAGGAGACTTGCATGGCTGCACCGGTATGGCTTGAAGTGGCCCTCAACGGGCCGTGGTCGCGATCCCGACAACCGCATATTCCGGTGCTCGCCGACGAGATCTTCGACGACGCAATGCGCTGCGTCGATGCCGGGGCCTCGATACTCCACTTCCACGCCTACGACCCGGTCACCGGGCGCCAGCGCGACGACTTCGACATCTACGCGCCGATCATCGAGCGCATCCGCTCCCGGGCCGATGTCATCTGCTATCCGACGATCCCGTTCGCCGGTAGCGTCGATGCCCCGGCGCCCCTCGCCCCGGCACAACGATTCCATGCGGTGGAGAAACTGCTGCACGCCGGGCTGATCGAGTGGGCGGTCGTCGACCCCGGTTCGACCAACATCTCGCACTACGCCGACATCCAGGTGGGCAAGGAAGGATTTGTTTACGCGAACCCTGAATCCCACATCCGCCACGGGCTGGCGCTGGCGCAAAGGCACGGCATCACGCCCTCCTACGCAATCTACGAACCCGGTTTCATGCGCCTGGGCGCAGCGCTGCACAAGGCTTATCCCGGCACGCCGGTGCCGATCTACCGACTGATGTTCTCCGACCACATCGCGTTCGGCTTTCCACCGGCCGGCTGGGCTCTGGATGTGTACCTGAAGTTGCTGGCGCTGGAAGCGCCGGGTGCCCCGTGGATGGTGGCCGGGCTGGGTGTCGAGATCGAGCCGCTGATCGGAGCCGCTGTGGCGCGCGGCGGCCACGTTCGAGTCGGCCTCGAAGACGCGCCCATGGGCTGCGCCTTGGGCAATCAGGCCCTGACCGAGCGCGCGCGGCGGCTGATCACTGCCGCCGGAGGCGCTCTCGCGACCACCTCCGAGGTGCGCGCCGTGCTGAAGGCTGCGTCACCGGCCCACGCCGCTGCGTCCTGAACATCGGAGACGAGCTGAGCCGAATGATCGACGCACAGCGCAGCGTCATTACGCATCACGGCGGCGAGCCGGTCGTGGCGCTGCGGCGCCACCTGCAGGCCACTCGTGCCGGGGCCGTCGACGATCACGCCCAGGTCCACCCCGCCTCAGCGCGGCATCGTCTGCGCCACCGAATCCCGCGCGCGCAGGTCGAGTGACATCGCATCCAGCACCGGCAACGCCGGCAGCCACTGCGCCTCGGCGAAGCGAAAACGCAGGTAGTCGGTCGCGACCACCGCCGTGATGGCGTCGAGCGTCGGTGGCCCTTGCGTCCACAGCGGCGTGCGCGCGGCCATTGCTTCGAGCCGCGCCATGCCTTCGGCCATCGTGCGGCGGCGCCGCAGGCCGACCGGGGTTTCGTCGAACAGCACCGGCGCGGTCACCTTGCGGATGATGATGGTGTGCACCGCGGCGTCGATCACGCCCAGCGCGACACCGGCGCGCGACAGCACTGCAGCGCTGTCGCGGCCGAGCAGGTCGGGCCAGTCGGGCGCCGGGCGCGTGCGTTCGAGCCACTGCACGATGAGCAGGCTTTCGGCCAGCGGCGTGCCGTCGTCGAGGATCAGCGTGGGCACGCGCGTGGCCGCGTTGGCGTCGCGCAGGCGCGCGTCGTCGGCCCAGGGGTCGACGATCGTCGGCTCGACCGCGACGCCTTTTTCGATCATCGCGATGCGCGCGATGCGCACGTAGGGCGACGTGGTGTTGGCGAGCAGTTGCATGGTCACTCCTTGAGTTCATTGCTCCGCGAGAGCAGGCGCGGCGCTTGACGCATCGCCCCGGCACCAGTGGCCGTCGCGGAACCGCCTTTGCCGGGCCGCTGGCGGCGCCCCCTCCGGGGGAGGCGCCGAAGGCGCTTCGGGGGGGGTCAAGTGACTGCGCCGAGCTGCTTCAGCATGCCCAGGTTGTCGAGCAGCGCCCAATGTTCGATCAGCCGGTTGTCGCGGATCTGGAACAGGTCGAGCACGCCGATGTCGATCTTGCGGCCGGTGGCGGCCATGTCGCCGAAAGCGCCGGTGTGGGTGGCCTGCACGCGCAGCCGCACCAAGACCTTTTCGCCCTCGGCGACGAAGTCTTCGAGCGGTAGCACCATGTCCGGGAACGCGGGCAGCAGCGCGTCGTGCAGTTGCAGCACGCCTTGCGGGCCGCGCACTTCGAACGGCAGGCCGGGGTCGTGGCGCACGAACGTGGGTGCGATGTGGCGGTCCATCCACGCCGCGTCGCGCTTCAGGAAGGCCGTGAAGTAGTCGCGGCAGAGTTGCTTGTTCGATTCGAGGCTCATGGTTCGTCTTTCGATGATGTGCGTTCAGGCGGCGACGACGCCGAAGCCCAGGCGCGGGAAGTGGATGTGCAGCTCGCCAGCCTGCGGGTCGCGGCGGTGGACAACGATCTCGCTGTCACCGGCCGCGACCAGCGTGCCGCTGACCGGCACGCGCGCGTTGTCGTCGGGCGTCACGGTCACGGGGCAGCCGGCGCGCAGGCCGCCGGGGTCGCCGTTCGGGTCAAGGTGCGTCACTGGCGCAGGCTTGGCGGCACGGGCCACCTCGAAGGCCTCTTCGGGCGTCATCGGCGAGGGCTGGCCGTGGCCGAAGGCGGCGATGCGCTCGTACCAGGCCGCAAGCGGCTGCAGGCCGAGCAGCGTGTCCACGTCGGGCGGGCAGTTCTTGCGCAGCAGTAAGGTAGTCTGCCAACAGGCGAAGTCGGCAACGCTCGGCGCAGCGCCGAACAGGAAGCGGCGGCCATCGGCCAGCGCTGCCTTCAACCATGCGTACTGCGCACGCACGAACTGCACATGCGCATCGAACTGCGGCGCCATCGCGGCCTTGCTGATGTCGATGCCGAGATAACCTTCCTTGCGGTCCTTGATGAACTCGGGCGGGATGTGCTCGCCGATGTAGTGCACCAGCACACCAATGGTCGGGATCCATATCTGGCGCTCCCAGGCGAATGCCAGGCCTGTTGCCAAGCCTCTTGCCAGGTCTGTGCCGCCCGAGGTGCGCACCGGGTGCAGACGGTCGAGCGCCGGCAGGATGAGGTTGGTGTCGCAGTAGATGTCGGCACCGACTTGCAGCACCGGCGCGCGGCGGTAGCCGCCGGTCAGCGGTGCCAGCAGCGGCCGCGGCGGCAGGCTCGGAATGTCCACTGATCGATAGGCCAGGCCCTTGAAGCCGAGCGTGGTTCTCACCTTCTCGGAAAAGGGAGAGAAAGCGTAGTGGTGCAGGATGAGTTCGCTCACGATGGTCTCCTTGTCACTTCAGTACATGATGTGGCCGCCGTCGACGACGATGGTCTGGCCGGAAACGAAACCCGCGAGATCGGACAGCAGGTACAGCGCCGTGCCCACCAGGTCTTCGGGTCTTTGCTCGCGCGCAATGGCGCGTGCCTTGAGGAACGACTGCTGCCACTCCATCGGGCGATTTTTCGTTGCGTCGGTGATCACGAAGCCCGGGGCGATGACGTTGACGCGCACGCCGTGCGGGCCGCATTCCTTGGCCAGGCCCTTGGTCATCGACAGCACCGCGCCCTTGCTCGCGACGTAGTGCAAATAGCCCGGCTGCCCGGCCACCGCCACCACCGAGGCGATGTTGACGATGCTGCCGCTCTTGCGCTCGCGCATCGCCGGTAGCACCGCCTTGCAGCACTGCCACACGCCCTTCACGTTGACCGCGAAGATGCG
>JANNKM010000127.1:0-4089 GCA_031396305.1 Rhizobacter sp. | reverse complement strand
CGGGATCCACTGGGGCGTGAGCGTTTCACGACGCTGTGTATCCCGGATTTCGCCGGGATGACCAGACGTCAGGCGGCTTCGTGATGCCGACCGGCCATCAAGATGCTCGCATGCAGGCGGCTTGTCGTGTCGTTCGCCGCGGTGCGACCATGGTTCGTGAGCAGGCCCCACACGAGCTCGTCGTCCATGCGGAAGCGGCACAGCAGCGTATTGCCCGACGAAATGCGCATCATCTGCGCCGGCGACAGCAGCTCGATCATGCGCGCGCCCTCTTCCGACACGCCCAGGCGATACATCGCCTGTTCACGGTCGGCACGGATCAGGTTCTGCGCGAGCATCAGGTAGGAAAGATTGGCTTCGCGGATTTCATTCAGGATCTGTTGTGAGTTCATATCGGCTTTCCTCTGGCGCATCCAATGGGCCCTCGTCCTGAGGGGCTGCTTGCTTCAACGTGGGGAGAATTCTGCGGTGCCGAACTGGCGGGCAACATCAGGCCAGTTCCGTTGCTTCAGTCCACCTAACGCTGCACTGTGTGTCAGGCAACTTCCTACATTGCCCGGGACGCGTGATGCGCTGCACGGCGCAGTAGCTTGCGCCGGCGTGGGCCGGTGCGCCCAGGTGAGACAAATGCACGCGGCACGCCTGCTCGAACAACGCGCCAAACACCCCGCCAATGCACTGTCCAGCCCGGCGCTCTGGCACCCAGAATCCTTCGCCAAGACATGCTTTCCACCCCTTCCACGGTCACTTCGTTGGCACGCGACGCTGCGCCGGCGAGTCCCACCCACCCCAGCACCGGCCCGCCGCCCAGCGGGATCGACGACGCCTTGCTGCATTCGGTGGTCTGGCTGACGCGCCACCATGGGCGCGAGCGCTCGGCGCAGTCGCTGCTCGCCGATCTGCCGTTGACCGGCCCGATGGGCCCGGACCAGGCGATCCGCGTGATGCGCGACGCCGGCTTCAACGCCGGCCTGATCCAGCGGCGCATCGGCGAAATTCATTCGCTGCTGCTGCCAGCCGTGTTGCTGCTGAAGAACGGCGACGCGTGCATCCTCGTGCGGCGCCTGGATGAAGCCGCGCCGGACCGCTATGAAGTGGTGATGCCCGGCACGCACTACGTGGCCGTGCAAGCGCATGAGTCCGAGCTTCAGGCCGAATACACGGGCTTCGCGTTCGTCGCCACCCCCTGGTGGCCGCGCCGGGCGCCGGCTTCGACGACGGGCACCTGCGCGACCCCGGCAGCCACTGGCTGCGCGGCACGCTGCGGTGCTTTTTCCCGTACTACCGTTCGGCCCTGCTCGCGGCGTTCATGAGCAACGTGCTGATGCTGGTGATTGGCCTGGTCACGTCAGTCGTGTTCGACAAGGTGATTCCGCACCAGGCCTTCGTCACGCTGTGGGCACTGGCCAGCGGCGCGTTGCTCGCGCTCCTGTTCGACCTGATGGCGCGCCAGCTGCGCAGCCACCTGATCGACCTGGCCGGGCGCAAGGCCGACCTCATCATCGGCTCGCTGCTGTTTCGCCAGACGCTGGGCGTGCGCATGGAACACCGGCCGGCCTCGGCAGGCTCGTACGCGCATCACCTGGCGCAGGTCGAAGTGGTGCGCGACTTCTTCGCCTCCGCCACGCTGTCGGCGATCAGCGACCTGCCCTTTGTCGTGCTGTTCATCGCCATGATCTTCCTCACCGGCGGGCCGCTCGGCTGGGTGATGGTGATCGCGGTGCCCGTCATCCTGGGCCCGGCCGCGGTCATCCAGGGGCGGCTGCGCCGCACGATGCACGCCAACATGGCGCAGCAGGCGATCTCGCAAGTGCGCCAGGCCGAGACGCATCCATCTATGTAGAGATCGAGACGGTCAGATCGAACGGCAGAGATCGCGCGACTTCAGGTTCCAAACGATGCGCCGATAAAGCAGGCTCAATGCTGTTTTATCCATCGATCGGACCTCTTGACTTGTTTGGTGCCTTATTTCACAGCCACCGAGTTTCACCCTCAAGTCGAGCTGTGGCCGGTCCGATAACACGGCAACGCACCTGGGAAACCAGGCTCGTGGTCCGGTAAGCGGGCCGAATCACATCAACCGTAAGGAGCCCCAACCGTGGCAATGACAATCAACACCAACGTCGTTTCGCTGAACGCGCAACGCAATCTCTCGAACTCGAAGGTGTCGCTCGCCACCTCGATGGAGCGCCTGTCTTCGGGCCTTCGAGTCAACTCGGCGCGCGACGACGCCGCCGGCATGGCGATCGCCGACCGCATGAACGCGCAGATCCGCGGCATCGGTGTTGCGATCCGCAATGCGAACGACGGCATCTCGCTGGCGCAGACCGCTGAAGGCGCGTTGGCGACGATGACCGATGCGCTGCAGCGCATGCGTGAACTCGCGATCCAGTCGCAGAACGGTACGAACAGCGCGTCAGACCGCGCCAACCTCGACGCCGAGTATCAGCAGCTGTCGCAGGAAATTACGCGTATCGCCGACCAGACCAAGTTCAACGGCGTGGCGATCGTCGGCGCCGGTGCCGGTGCGAACGTGTTCCAGGTCGGGCCGAACAACGGCGACACCTTGACCATCACCACAAGCGCGGTGACGACGGTGGCCGGCGACGTATTGACCACGGGTGCTGCAAACACGGCCGTGACCGCACTCGACACAGCGCTGGACTTGATCAATACGCAGCGCGCCACCTACGGTGCCGCGATGAGCCGCTTCTCGTTGGCGATCACGAACCTGCAGATCACCGGCGAGAACCAGGCGGCAGCTCGCGGCCGGATCGTCGATGCCGACTTCGCCTCGGAAACGGCAAACCTGTCGCGTGCCCAGATCATGCAGCAAGCCGGCGCCGCGATGGTGGCGCAAGCCAACCAGTTGCCCAATCAGGTGCTGGCGCTGCTGCGTTAAACCGCGCAAACCCAGGCCCCAAGAGACTGGGGCTGAAAATCTGCCGAAGCCGCCCTTCAAGGGCGGCTTTTTCATGTGCGCCGCAGGCGATCTACCCCGCCTTCACGGCCCTTATCGAACGATTCGTGGCCAGGCCTTGCAGAAGAATCCAGGCAGCAGACCCAAATACCCAGGTATCGAAGTCTGACCCGACCGGCAGCGCTGCCGGGAGACGTGTGAACGCCCAAGGAGTCTCTGCATGGCCCAGACCATCAATACCAACATCGTTTCGCTGAATGCGCAACGCAATCTCACGACATCGAAATCCTCGCTCGCGACCTCGATGGAGCGCCTGTCCTCCGGGCTGCGAGTGAACTCCTCGCGGGACGACGCCGCCGGCCTGGCGATCGCCGACCGCATGAATGCGCAGATCCGCGGCATCAACGTCGCGATCCGCAATGCGAACGACGGCATCTCGCTGGCGCAGACCGCGGAAGGTGCGCTGTCGACCGTGACCGACGCGTTGCAACGCATGCGCGAGCTGGCGATCCAGTCGCTGAACGGCTCCAACGGGGCCTCGGACCGCGCCAACCTCGACGCCGAATACCAGCAACTCTCCGCTGAAATCCAGCGCATCGCCGACCAGACCAAGTTCAACGGCGTCGCGATCGTCGGCGCCGGCGCCGGCATCCAGACGTTTCAAGTCGGGCCGAACAACGGCGACATATTGGATATGACCACCGTCGCGGTGACTTCGGTCACGGGTGATGTGCTGACGACGGGCACCGCCGGCACCGCGCTGGACGCGATCGACGTGGCACTCGACGCCGTGAACACCGACCGCGCGACTTACGGCGCAGCGATGAGCCGCTTCGCATTCGCGATCGCCAACCTGCAGGTCACCGGCGAGAACCAGTCGGCCGCGCGCGGCCGCATCATGGACGCCGACTACGCAGCGGAAACCGCGAACATGGCGCGCGCGAACATTCTGCAGCAGGCCGGCACCGCGATGGTGGCGCAGGCGAATCAGTTGCCGCAACAAGTGCTGCAGTTGCTGCGCAGCTGATTTCGGCTGAGTGATTCTTTATCGCTCGCATCGCATTGGTCGTCCCGGCGTACGCCGGGATACAGGGCGGGGCGGGGAGGGTGGATCCCGGCGTCCGCCGGGATGACGGTGACCCCCCAGGGCCGACAGTGGGCAGTTCCGC
>JANNKM010000112.1:0-23817 GCA_031396305.1 Rhizobacter sp. | reverse complement strand
CCGGTTCCGATAATGAAGGCCGCGTCGATCAGGCCGGCCAGCAGGAACATCTTGGTCTGCAGTTCGTTCATCAGCTCCGGCTGGCGGGCAGCCGATTCGAGGTACTTGCTGCCCATGATGCCGATACCGATGCAGGCGCCGATCGCGCCCAGACCGATGATCAGGCCGGCGGCCAGTGCGGTGAAACTGATAACTTCCATGATTGCTCCTAAGGGACTTTGGTTAACGGGAAAAGAAAAGGTGGAAAAAGAAAAGCGGATCAGTGGGTGTCGTGCGCCTGGCCCAGGTAGACCAGCGCCAGCATCATGAACACGAAGGCCTGCAGCGTGATGATGATCAGGTGGAACAGCGCCCAGACGGTGCCGGCGATGATGTGGCCGATGGCCAGGCCGATGCCGGTGCCGGTCAGCGACCAGGCGCCGCCCATCATCGCGATCAGCAGGAAGATCAGCTCGCCGGCATACATGTTGCCGAACAGTCGCATGCCGTGCGAAACGGTCTTGGCGACGAACTCGACGATCTGCATCGCGAAGTTGAACGGGTAGAGCGCCCAGTGGTTGCCAAACGGAGCGGCGAACAGTTCATGGATCCAGCCGCCCAGCCCCTTGATCTTGACGTTGTAGACCAGGCACACGATGAGCACGCCGACCGACAAGCCCATCGTGATCGACAAATCGGCGGTCGGGACGACGCGCAAGTAGGCGTGCGACGGGTCGTGCCCTGCGGCACCGTAGATCCACGTCCAGAGCAGCGGCAGCAGATCCACCGGCAACAGGTCCATGGCATTGAGCAGAAAAATCCAGACGAACACCGTGAGCGCCAGCGGAGCCACCAGCTTGCGACTGCGGGCGTTGTGCACGATGCCTTTGGCCTGGCTCTCCACCATTTCGAAAAGGATCTCGACAGCGGCCTGGAAGCGCCCGGGCACGCCTGAGGTTGCACTGCTTGCCGCGCGCCACAGCAGCCAGCAGCCGACGACGCCCAGCAAGATCGAGAAGGCAATGGAATCGAAGTTGATGACCGAGAAGTCGACCAGGCCCTTGGGTTTGCCGGTCTGGAAGTGGGTCAGGTGGTGAACGATGTAGTCACCGGCGGTGAGTGCTTGGCCTTCGGCTGCCATGTTGTCGCGCTCCGTCTTCCAATCACCGCCCGCGCCACAGCAGCGCGAGCCAGTACACCTGAATACACAGCACGAGCGCCACCAGCAATGCCGGCCAGCTCAGGGGCTGAACCATCCTCGGCGCCAGCAACAGCATCAGCACCGAGACTCCGATCTTCACCAGACTCCAGAACATCACGCCGACGGCGCTGGCGCCCGGCGAAACGCTGGAGACCTTGCGCGTCATGCCGCGCGCCATCATTGCGCCCGGAATGACCGCCGTGGCCGTGCCATACAGCGCCGACCACACCACCTCGGCGGTGCCGCTGATCCACCAAGACAGCAGCGCCACCACCGCACCCACCACGGCTTGCGTGCATACCACGCGCCACGGCGATACCCCTGGATTTTTTTCCCGCAGAACCCCCGCCTCTTCGCGCGTCAGGGCCTTCACGGGCCTATCGTCATCCTCGTCTTCGAATCCGTTGCGTGCCACGCGATCGGCATTGCGGTCGGTCATGGCACGGGACACAAATTATTTCTGTACAGCCAAAAATTATACGTGGAAAGCCGCGCGCGCCGGGGCGGCGATTCAGACCATCGCCATGTCGAGTTGCATCCACGCCTGCAGGGTTTCGCCGGCAGCCACGCCCTGCAAGCCCTGCGCCAGCGGGTCGGCCATGTGAATCGCGTTGCTGACGTGGCTCACCGGCTCGACGCAAAAATAGTCCTTGTCGCGTGGTGTGTAGACCACAAGCCGCTGCATCGACGACGTCAACTGCAGCGACATTTTTTCGTCGCGGATGCGCGCCGGGCCGCGCCAGCCCTCGAAGCAGTTGTCGAAGTCCAGATGCGCGATGTCGCTGTCGATCCCGGGCTGTGCCACCTTGCGCACCGGGAGTTCAGCCGCGTCGCTGTCCCATCGGTCTGACAACTCCACATGCAGCCGGCTGCGTGCACGTTTCGGAAAATACGGGTGCCATCCGAATCCGACTGGCTGCGCGATGTCGGCCAGATTCGTGAACTGGAGCTGAACGCGCAGGCTGCTCGGCGCGAGCGTGAAGTGCTGGCTGACCTCAAATGCGAAGGGCCAATTCGCGTCGGCCTCGTGCCGGTAGCGCAACCCAACGTCGACCGCACTCGACGCCACAATGTTCCACGCCCGCAACCAGCCCACGCCATGCACTGAATGGGGGCTCGCGTCGAAGTTGGGTGCTGTCGCGTAGTCGTGGCCTTTCCAGCGAAAGCGCC
Source organism: Rhizobacter sp. (assembly GCA_031396305.1). Taxonomy (GTDB): domain Bacteria; phylum Pseudomonadota; class Gammaproteobacteria; order Burkholderiales; family Burkholderiaceae_C; genus JAEMQF01. The sequence continues at coordinate 21,467 of JANNKM010000112.1, read as the reverse complement.
GGTACGCCAGGCGATTCGAGTACGGCACGAGCGGATAACACGCCGCCTGCCTGGCCGAGCCGAGCTGCGCCGGGTCGCCGCTGCGCAACAAGGCGACGTCGCGGTGCCACAAGCCGGCGATGCACCCACCCAAGTCCGGGCGCAGCGCCAGGCGCAATGCGCCGGCGTGCAACTCGAACACCGCTTCACTGTGCTGTGTCATCGGATCCCTTCATTTGCCGCTCACGGCGTTGCGGTTCGTGTACCGCTGGCCAAGGTGTGGACGTGGTCGTCGCCAGCGGTGCGAAGTGCCGCGAGCACGCCTTGCGCACCGCTCATCATCAGACCGAGGTCGGATGCGACGGCGATGAAGTCGAAGCCCGCCGCCCGGTACTGCGCCGCAAGTTGAGGTGTGATGGCGGCCGTGCCGATCGGCTTGCCCAGCGCCTTGCAACGCTGCACGGCACGCGACATCTGTTCCACCACCGCCGGGTGGTTCGTCCGCCCTGCATGGCCGAGCGCTGCCGACAAGTCGGACATGCCGAGAAAGAATGCGTCGACACCGTCCACCTGGGCCATGGCGTCGAGTTGTTCAATCGCCTGCACCGACTCGATCTCGACGATGACGGCGACATCGTGGTTCGCGGTGCGAAAGTAGTTCGGCGAAGTGCCGAAGCGCGACGCGCGACTCATCGAAGCGACGCCGCGCACACCTTCCGGCGCGAAGCGCGTCGCGGCCACAGCGAGGCGCGCCGCTTGCGCGCTGTGCACGAACGGGAACATCACCGTTCCCGCGCCAGCGTCGAGAACACGCTTCACGACCACCGCATCGTTGCTCGGCACGCGCACGATCGCGATCGTCTTGGTTCCGCCCAGCGCCTGCAGCATGTGCATCACGTCCATCACTTCGCTCGGACCATGCTCCATGTCGATCACGGCCCAGTCGAATCCCGCGCAGCCCACCGCCTCGGCGACGATGCTGCTTGCCGAGACCAGCCAGGTGCCGATCGGCGGATGGCCGCCGCTGGCTCGAAGCATCTGCGTGAAGGGATTGTTCATCGTGCATCCGTTCGAAACTGTCGGAAGGTCTGAAGCAACCGGTCCCCTTCAGCACCCGCGCCGCGTTGAAGAAGATCCGCTCATGAGCAAATGTGGCTCTGCCACTTTTTTCATCCCCCCTCGGGGGGCGGACGACGTAATCGTCGGCCTGGGGGCGCTCTCAAGACAAGTTCGCTTTCAAGTAATGTGCACCGGCGATGGGGTTGAAGTAGTAAGGCGCGATCTCCTCGAAGCCGAGCGCTCCATACAGACCCCGCGCCGCTTCCATGTCGTCCAGCGTATCGAGCAGCATCGCGGAGTATCCGCTGCGGCGCGCCTCATCCATCAAGTGTTGCGCAAGCAGGCGCCCCAGACCGAAGCGACGAAACGCCGGCCGCACGTAGAGCCGCGTCATTTCGCAAGCGTTCGCATAGTCAGCCTCGGCCGCTGGACGAAACGCCCCGCAGCCGGCCAGCTCGGCATCGACGAAGGCGAGCAGCAGATGCCCGCCGGGCGCCGCATATTCACCTGGCAACGCCGCGAGCTCAGCTTCGAAATTCTGGAAGCACAGGTCAACCTCGAGGCTGCGAGCGTATTCGCGGAACAACTCGCGCGCCGCATCGATCAGCTCCGGCGCGTCCGGATACTTCAGTTCGATGTCTGGTGGTGGCATTCCTGGAAGGCCGGCGGGGATGGCAATGCAGTCTACCCGCCCAGGCTCACCAGCCAGCCGACCACTGCCGCACAAAGGGCGATCAGCATCAGCGCCATGCCGCGGTGGCCGGCGCCATCCGCCGAGGCCGGAACCCTGCCGGCGAGCATCTTGTCGCCGGTCAGCATCGGGCGCACCAGGTCGCGGCCGCGGCGGAACCGATAAAACGCGATCGCACCCAGGTGCAGCACCACGAGGGCAATGATCAGCCACTGCCCGAAATTCTTGTGCCATCCGCTGGCCAGGCTGCTCGTGGCCGAGGAAACAAACCTGACCAGTGGCCCGGCATTGGCGATCTCGTCGTCGGCGAACAGGCCCGTGCCGACCTGCAGTGTCAGGATGGCGAGCAGGGCGAACACCGAGCCCGCCCCCAGCGGGCTGTGGCCGACGTCGAGATGCTCTTCGGGCCGGGCATGGCCACGCAGGTAGCGCAACAGGGTTGCAGGCGAGTAGATGAAAGTGGCGAAGCGCGACCAGTGCCCGCCCACCAGGCCCCAGACGAAACGGAAGACCAGCAAGGTCAGAATCAGATAGCCGAAGCGAAAATGCCACACCATCGCGTTTCCGCCGATCTTGGCGGTGACCACCGAGCCGATCACGCCAGCTGCCAGCGCCCAATGAAAGATTCGCGTCGGCAGATCCCAGATGCGAATCTTGCGCAAGGTGTCCGTCATGTCACTGCTGCCTCGGCTGCCTTCTCTGGGCGCAGATTACCGCAAGATGACAAGGCCGCCGCGCGCCGACCTGTGGTTTTCCCGTGGTTCAGAGAATCGCGCGGAATAGATGTCTGCGCCGTTTCGTACACTGCGCGGCGCTGTTGCGTTTCGCAGGCGAGTCTATCGTGCTCGCAAAGGCCCAACCCCCCATCACGACCAACCCTAGGAGAGACCCGATGAGAGAAGTGTTCCGTACCATGATGTCGCTGGCTACCGCCGTGCTGGCTCTGGCAACCGCCCTGCCCGCGGCAGCGCAGTTCGCCAAGCCTGAAGATGCCATCAAATATCGCAAGGCCGTGTTCACCGTGATGGGGACGCACTTCGGTCGCGTCGCCGCCATGGCCAACGGCCGCATCCCATTTGACGCCAAGGTGGCCGCCGACAGCGCCGAGATCGCGACCTCAATGTCGAAACTGCCCTATGTGGCGTTCCTTCCGGGCACAGACAAGGGCGACACGCGCGCGAAGCCGGAACTCTGGACCGATGGCGACAAGGTGAAGCGCCTGGCTGAAAAGATGCAGGAAGAAATGGTCAAGTTCAATGTCGCCGCGAAGACCGGCAACATCGACACGATCAAGGCCGCGGCGGGTGAAACCGGCAAGGCCTGCAAGGCCTGCCACGACGACTATCGCAAGGAGTAACCCTCGGCTGCGGTAGCGCCCGAGCCTTCGCGCCCCACTGCTGGTCCCTTGGCGCCTGCGAACCGCTTGAAGCGGCCGCAGGCGCTGTTCATTTGGCGCAGTGCAACTTAGCGCCCCCAGGGGCGGGCCCGCCCGGCCCGCCCCCCGCGAGGGCTTGAGTAGACCGGCAGAGCCGGATCTACTCAAGAGGGCGGCGACGAGCCATCCGCTAACATCGCGCACTGACGGGTTGCTGGCTGGTCGTCCGAACTGTGCCGTGAAAGCCTGCGGGCTCAGGCGCCGCCAGTCCTGGCCGACACGACTTTACTTTCACAGATTCCTGGCCGCGCCGCGCATGACATTTCTTCGCTTCTCTTCGCTGGCCTTGCTCGCGGCGGTTTGTCTGGGTGGCAATGCAAGGGCGCAGTCTGCCGACGAACCGATGTCGGGTGGCACCTTCAACGTTCCGGGCTACACCCAGACGCCTGGTCCACGTAATCGCGACGCTCCAGGCAACAACCCTCGCCCCAGTAGCGCGAGTACCGAAGGCAGTGCACCGCAGAGCGTCGGCCTGCCCGCGGCATTGAGTCCTGCAGCGCCAGCGACCTGGACTCAGACCGAGGCGCAGCGGCGCAGCAACGCCGTCGCCCTCAAACCCAGCGAGTTCCAGAAGTTCGTGGAAGCGGCCACGGGGCGCTTGCTGCCAATCTTCGGCGCAAGCTTTTTCGCGGATTCGGCAGACGGCCTCGCGGCGCCCGACCGCATTCCGGTGCCCGCCAGCTACAGCCTGGGCCCAGGCGACGAAGTGATCCTGCGCGCCTGGGGTTCAATCGATGTCGACTACCGCACGACGGTGGACCGCAACGGCATGCTCAACCTCCCCAGGGTTGGGAGCTTCAGCGTGATGGGCGTCAAGGCGTCGGACCTCGAAGGACTGCTGCGCGCGCAGTTCGCCCGCCTCTACACGAACTTCAACCTCAGTGTCGCACTCGGTCGGTTGCGCGCGGTCAGGTTTTACGTCGTCGGGCCGGCCGTGCGGCCAGGGGTGCATACCTTGCCGGGGCAGGCCACACTGTTGTCGGCAATCGCCCTGACCGGTGGACCGGCGCCCTACGGGTCGATGCGCAAAGTGGTACTGAGGCGCGACGGCAAGGACGTGACTGAAATCGACCTTTACGACTTCCTGGTGCTCGGCGACAAGTCCAGGGACACGCAACTCTCAGCCGGTGACGTGGTGCTTTATCAGGCAGTGGGGCCGCGCGTAGCCTTGACCGGGGCGCTCGACCTGGCCGCGATCTACGAATTGAAAGGCGCTGCCGAGCCGGTGCGAGATCTGCTTCGGTACGCTGGCGGCGCACCCGTGCTTGCCGACCGCAACCGGGCTCAGCTCGAAAGAGTCGACGGCGCTCAGTCTCAGGCAGTGCGCTTCGTCGAAGAATTCCGACTCGACGACGTCGGCCTGCTCAAGCCGCTGCGCGATGGCGATCTGCTGACGCTGTTGCCGATTTCACCGCGTTTTGCGAATGCGGTGACGCTCAGGGGTCACGTCGCCCAACCCTTGCGCTACCCGCACCGCCCGGGCATGCGCATTCGCGACCTGATTCCCGACCGCGAGGCGCTGGTCACTCCCGACTTCTACAAGCGCAAGAATCTGCTTGTTCAAGTGCTGGAATTCGATGAAGGCGAGCGCCTCGACTCCACAGGCCGGCAGGCTGCCGCATCCACCATCGACAGGACGCGCCGAAGCGGCGAGCAGGGTGCCGATTCATCATCGGCAAGCCGGGCCGCGGCCCCGCGCACGAAGAAAACCACGGCACCGCTGTTCGACGAGCTGAATTGGGACTACGCCGTCATCGAACGCCTGATCGATCGCGATCTGAGCACTCAGGTCATTCCGTTCAATCTGGGCAAGGCCGTACTCGACAGCGACCCGGCGCACAACCTGGAGCTTCTTTCAGGCGATGTCGTCACGGTGTACAGCCAGAAAGACGTTCGCGTTCCAGTCGCGCGCCAGACGCGTCTGGTCACGGTCGAGGGCGAGGTGTACGCACCCGGCGTCTACCAGCTGCGGCCGGGCGAGACCTTGAAGGGTCTGATCGACCGTGTCGGCGGCTTCACGCCGCACGCCTACGTGTACGGACTCGACTTCAGCCGCGAAGAGACACGCCAGCGCCAGCGCGAAAACCTGGCTGCGGCAATCGCGCGGCTCGAAGCGCTTTCGGCGACCCAGACCGCGCGCGACGCCGCGAACCGGCGCGACGAGGTGTCCGCTGCCAACACCGCCGCAGTGAGCAATGCCGCAACTCAGGCGCAACTTGCTCGCTTGTCTCGGGTAGAACCAAATGGTCGGATCGCCCTCGAACTGCCTCCCGACGTGAAAAACCTCGACGCCCTGCCCGATGTGCCCCTCGATCACGGCGACCGGATCAGCGTGCCCACGCGCCCGGCTTTTGTGACGGTGGCTGGCGCCGTGGTGAACAGCAACGCTTTCCTGTGGAAAGGCGGCCGCACGGCGGGCGACTACCTCAAGCTCGCCGGAGTCGACGAATCCGCCGACCCGTCGAACATGTTCATCCTGCGCGCAGACGGTACTGTCAACCACGCCGGCGAAAGGCGCAGCTTCTGGCGCAGCAATCCGCTCGAAGACGAACGACTGCAACCCGGGGATGCGCTGATCATGCCGAACCAGTTGGATCTCGAAACCTGGGGTCGCGCGCTGGTACGCAACCTCAAGGACTGGTCACTGATCTTCTCGCAGTTCGGGTTGGGCATCGCCGCGATCAATACGCTGAAGAATTGAGGGTGGCGGCAATGAAACTGGACGATCTGTCAACCACCGCGCCCGAGCAGCCCTATGCGCAGGACGACGACGGTCCATCGGTCAGCCTCGTTGATTTGCTGACGTGGATCGGCGAGGGCAAGGCGCAGATTGCTGCAGTCACTGCCTTTGCCGCGCTGGCCTCGGTGGCGTTCGCGCTGCTGTTGCCACCGATCTTCACCGCGCGCACGACACTGTTGCCTCCGGTGTCGCAGCAGCAAAACAGCGGTGCTTCGGCCGCTCTGGCCGCGCTGGGCGCCATGGGGGGCCTGGCCGGCGGCCTGACCGCAAGTGCCAAATCGCCGGACGAGCTTTACGTCGCCCTGCTGAAGAGCGAAAGCGTCGTGCGCGCCCTCGATGCGCGCTTCGACCTCAAGTCGCGCTACGAACTCAAGTCATTCGAGGCATTGCGCAAGACGATGCCCGACAAGGTTCGGGTCCAGGCCGACCGCAAGAGCGGCGTCATCAGTGTTGAGGTCGACGATCAAGAACCGAAGTTCGCCGCAGACCTGGCCAACGCGCATGTGATAGAGGTCACCAAGGTGCTCGGGCGCCTGGCCGTGTCCGACGCGCAACTGCGGCGCGTGTTCTTCGAGCAGCAGTTGAAGGATGTCAAAGAGAACCTCATCAAGGCCGAACTCGCGATGCGCGCCGTGCAAGAAAAGTCAGGCGTGATCGTGCTCGACAAACAAGCCGAAGCGCTGATCGGCGGCGCCGCGCAACTGCGCGCAATGATCGTCGAACGCGAGGTCCAGTTGACCGTGCTGCGCACCGCCGCGACCGGTGACAACCCCGAGGTGCGCAAGCTGATGTCCGAGTTGGCGGCGTTGCGCGCCGAATTCGCACGCATGGAATCTTCACGCGGTCGCAGTGGCAGCGCCGTGGATATGCCGGTGGGCAGGATTCCGGAAGCGGCGATCGAATTTGTGCGCGCGCGACGCGAACTCAAACTCCAGGAAACGCTGTTGGAGAGCATGGTGCGCCAATTCGAGATCGCCAAGCTCGATGAAGCGAAGGAAGGACCGGCGCTGCAGCACGTCGACTCTGCCCTGCCACCGGATCAGAAGTCGAAACCCTCACGCGCATTGATCGTCATCGCGAGCACGCTTTTCGGGTTGCTTGCGAGCTTGGTTTTCGTTGTCTGGCGCCGCTACGTGGCTGCGCTTCGCGAGCAGGATCCGCAGCATGCGGTTGCGTGGGCTTCGATGCGCCGCGCCTGGCGTCTGCGGCGCTGACGCGTCCCGGCCAACGCCTCACTTGCTGGGCCGCTGAACCCCTGCGCGCGGCGCCCCGGCGGCGTCCCACCCCTGGCCGAACCAAGCCTGTCCGCGCAGGCATTCGGCCAGCATCTCCAGGCTGTCCAGCCCCCAGAACAGGCGCCCATCGACTTCAATCGTCGGCACGCCGAACACGCCGCGATCGATCGCCTCGCGCCCGGCCTCGCGCAACTCGTCTTTGACCTCACCGCTTTGCGGGTTGCGGCGTGGCGCCAGGGTTTGCCGAAGGGCTTCCAGGCGCGCCGGTTCGTTCGCGTCGGCGCCGTTCGCACACCAGACGTGGCGAAACAGGGCCTCAACGACGCGCCGGTTCGGCGCCTCGCCGGCTGGCGCACACGCCAGGGCCAGCCGCAACAAGGCGATCGGGTTGAACGGGTGTTGCAGCGGTGTCTGCAATCCGATGTTGTGGCGCATTGCGAGCCACTGAACCTGACGGAAGGTCCAGGCACGTTTCGGTTCGATCTCCGCCGGCCCTTTGTGCCCCCAGTGCTGCAGCAAGCCGGCAAACAGCACCGGCCGGTATTCGACTGCATACGACTGCCCCGCCAGCACCTCGGGAAGACGCTCAAAGGCAAGGTAGGCGTAGGGCGAGACCGGGTCGAACCAGAAACGCAACTGCTTCATTGCTGATCTCCTGCCAAGGTGCCAAGCTGTTCGCGGCGTTGACCCAGGCGCTGCCAGACTTCGCGCTTGGCGTGATCGTCGAGTGCCGCCCATTGCGCGATCTCCTCGATGGTGCGGCTGCAGCCCTCGCACCACCCGGTGCGCGCGTCGATCCGGCACACGTCGATGCAGGGGCTGGGCACACCCTGCCGGACATCAAGTTGCGTGACATCGGCAACCGGCGCTCCGGTGAGCGCGACCAACTGATCCGGGCTCGCCTGGAACACCGCGTTCGGGTGGCCGGCTGCCGCCCAGACGCGGTCGAAACGGAACAACTCGCGGTCCACCAGCGTGACCGGTGGCGTGACATGCGCCAGCGGCGCGACGCCGCCGATCGAAAATCCGGTCGATTGCTTGACGAAGGCGGCGTCGGCACGCGCCAACGCACCGAGCCGAGCCGCCACCTTGGCTTCGTCGACCCGCCTGTCGCCCGAGGTCACGATCAGCACCGCCACATCATCGGATTTGCGGCGAAACACGACGCTCTTGGCGATCTGGCCCACCTGAACGCCGAGCGCGTCGGCGGCTTCTTGCGACGTGCGAACGGCGACATCGAGCCACACCGGCGGATGCGGGTGTTTGATTTGCAGCAGATGCTGGGTGACGCGCCGCAGCCCGTCCGGCCGGTCATCAAGCTCCGCTGCACTCAAGCCGCCACCCCACCGCACCGGTCTACCCCGGCGCCAACCCCTCGAATCAGGGGGTGATGGCGCGCCAATGCGATCGGCGCATCACAGTCCCCACAGACCGGGGATGGCGCCAGGCACGGGTGGCCCGCAACAATGCACCACGCTGTCAGGAGCCTTGTCTTGGACCCCACCGCTTGTTTGCGCTTAGCCACCCGGCTGCACTTCATGTTGCGGCGCCAACTCGACCAGGAGTACGAGATCGGCGTGCTCATGCAGGGCGGGTTCGAGGCGCGCGCGGCACTTCGCCTGTGCCGGGGTTCGGGAGTGCCCGATCTGGTGGCCCTGGCCCACGAACTCGAACGCGCGCACCGCGCCGAGGCCAAAGCCAGCGCGCGCCGCGCCGCGGCGGCGGCTGCTGAAAAAGCCAGCCGAGCCCTCAGACGATCGAAGAAGCCCGCGGCGCCCGTGGGCCGCACGACGCAGGACATGGCCTGGGCAAAGGACACCTCGGGCTTCGGCCTGAGCCTGCCGCCCGAGCGTGATGGCACAAACGACACGCCAGCGGAGGTCACGAACATCAAGGTGGGCTGGCTGGCGCGCCTGGGCCTGGTGTCGCGCAGCCACGGCAACTGAAGCGCGTCGCGCGCCGCGGCACAGCTCACGCCACGCGCTCCAAGCGCAACAGCTCTTCCCCTTCGAGCACCTGGTCACCCACGGCATACAGCAATGCCTGCACCGTGCCGTCGCGCGGCGCGGTGATCGTGTGTTCCATCTTCATCGCCTCCATCACGGCCAGCGCTTGCCCGAGTTTCACCACATCGCCCGGCGCGGCCAGGAACGCCACCACCTTGCCGGGCATCGGCGCGGTGAGTCGGCCGCCTTCCGCGGCACCGTCCGCGGCGTGCGCGATCGGATCGATTTCGCTCAGGTGCGCCATGCCATCGGGCGCGTAGACCGCGTAGCGCTCCCCCAGCGCATGCACTGTCAACGGCCAGCGCTGCTCGCCCAGGCTCACGTCATGGCGCGCCTGCCCGCGCGCTCTGGCCAGGTACGCCCAGCGCCGCGCACCCTGCACCAGCCATTGCGCCCCGGCATGGTTGCGCTCAAGCATGAAACTCGTGCGCACGCCCTCAAGCTCGAGGTCGAAGCGCCGTACCGCGGCGCCGTGCAGGCGCCACGCATCGCGCCGTGACCAGGGGTCAACGCCCTCCAGTTCCCGCTCACTGGCCAGCGCATGCGCCACGACGCCGGCCGCTGCCACCTCGATGGGCAGGGGTGCCGCGTTGAACAGCGCGGCGCGCTCGCGCTCGATCAGCGCCGTGTCGAGGTCGGCGTTCGCGAATGCCTTGCTTGCGGCAATGCGCCGCAGAAACGCCACGTTGGTGTGCAGACCGACAATGTGCGTTCCCGCCAGCGCCGCGTCGAGCCGGGCCAGCGCCTGGGCGCGGTCTTCGCCCCAGACGATGAGCTTGGCGATCATCGAGTCGTAATACGGCGAGATGGCGTCGCCTTCGCGTACGCCAGAATCGATGCGCAACCCGGCAGTCAGCGTGGCCGCGGCGGTCGAGGCCCGCTCGAACTCGGCGCACGGCTGCGTGCGATACACGGAAAGCAGGCCCGTCGCCGGCAGGAAGTTGGCATCCGGATTCTCGGCGCAGATGCGCGCCTCGATCGCGTGGCCGTGCATGCGCAGCTGCTCCTGGCGCAGCGGCAGCGGCTCGCCGGATGCGACACGCAACTGCCACTCCACCAGGTCCAGGCCAGTGATCGCCTCGGTCACCGGGTGCTCGACCTGGAGCCGCGTATTCATTTCCATGAAGAAAAAGCGCAAATCCCCGTCCGCGGTGGGTTCGTCAATGAATTCCTCAGTACCCGCTCCGACTTAACCCACGGCCTTGGCTGCTGCCACCGCCGCCGCACCCATTTCGCGGCGCCGCGCCTCGCTCATGCCCGGCGCGGGAGCCTCTTCCAGAACCTTCTGGTGGCGCCGCTGCACCGAACAGTCGCGCTCGAACAGGTACACGCAATTCCCGTGCGTGTCGCCGAACACCTGGATCTCGATATGGCGCGGCCGCGTCACGTAGCGCTCGATCAGCACCGCGTCATCGCCGAAGCTGTTGCGCGACTCGCGCTGGCACGAGGCGAGCGCCGCGTCAAATTCTTCCGCCTTCGGCACGATGCGCATGCCCTTGCCGCCGCCGCCCGCGCTGGCCTTGATCAGCACCGGAAAGCCGATCTTCTGCGCCTCGCGCTTCAGCAGCGCCGGGTCCTGATCGGCGCCGTGATAGCCGGGCACCAGCGGTACACCGGCCTGGCCCATCAGGATTTTCGATTGCGCCTTCAGGCCCATCGCCTTGATCGCCGAGGGCGGCGGGCCGATGAAGACCAGGCCGGCTTCGAGACAGGTCTGCGCAAAGTCTTCGTTCTCGCTCAGGAAGCCGTAGCCCGGATGCACCGCCTGCGCGCCGCACTGCAAGGCCGCGGCGATGATGCGCTCGCCACGCAAATAGCTGTCTTTGGGTGCATTGCCGCCGATGTGCACGGCTTCGTCGCACGCCAATACGTGCTTCGCCTGCGCGTCGACGTCGGAAAACACAGCGACGGTGCGCACGCCGAGGCGTCGCGCCGTGGCCGCCACCCGACAGGCGATTTCGCCTCGGTTGGCGATCAGGATCTTCTTAAACATGTTGTGTCCCGTTCATCGCGCCGCAGCCTGCGCCTGCAGCATCCACACCAAGTCGATCTCGGGGCAGGCGTGGCCCAGCGCAGTGATCGCCGCGGTGATCTGGCCGCGGTGGTGCGTACCGTGGTTGAAGACATGGCCGAGCGTCGCTGCGAAGGGCAGGCTCTGCGGGACGCCGTTGGTCGTGACGTAATCCAGGGTCCCACCCCAACGCGCATCCGGGATGCCGGCAATCAGCGGCCCCCAACGCGGCGCTGCGTCGAGCAAGCGCTCGCGCAGGCGAACCCGGTCGGTTTCGATCTCTTCATTCAACGCACGCCTCGGCGAAGCTCCTGTCGCGAAACGGGGAAACCAGACTTCGTGCTCGCCGACCAGCAGATGGTTCAAGGCGCCGTGCACGCTCTTGAAGAACAACCCGACGTCGCGCCGATAGTGGTCCTCCGGCAAAGCGTCCACATGCTCGAAAAGCTTTCGCGTCGCCCACACGTTGTAGCGCGCGAGCATGGTGAAGTGGCTGCGCAGGTCCATCGTGCGCCGCCTACATGCGGAACACACCGAACTTCGCATCCGGGATCGGCGCATTCAAACTCGCGCTGATCGCCAGCCCAAGCACACGCCGCGTGTCGGCCGGATCGATGACGCCGTCGTCCCAAATCCGCGCGCTCGCGAAATAGGGATGCGCCTGATGCTCGAACTGGTCGAGGATCGGTTGCTTGAACGCCGCTTCTTCATCGGCGGACCAATTGCCACCCTTGGCTTCGATGCCGTCGCGCTTGACGGTGGCAAGTACGCTGGCCGCCTGCTCGCCACCCATCACGGAAATGCGCGCGTTCGGCCACATCCAGAGAAAGCGGGGGCTGTAGGCGCGCCCGCACATGCCGTAGTTTCCCGCGCCAAAACTGCCGCCGATGATGACGGTGAACTTGGGCACGTTGACAGTGGAGACGGCTGTCACCATCTTCGCACCGTGCTTGGCGATTCCCTCTGATTCGTATTTGCGCCCGACCATGAAGCCGGTGATGTTCTGCAGGAAGATCAGCGGTATCTTGCGCTGGCCGCAGAGTTCGATGAAGTGTGCGCCTTTCATCGCCGACTCGGAAAACAGGATGCCGTTGTTCGCGACGATGCCTACCGGCAGGCCTTCGATGTGAGCGAACCCGGTCACGAGCGTCGTCCCGTAGCGCGCCTTGAACTCGTCGAACTCGGAACCGTCGACGATGCGCGCGATGATTTCATGAACGTCGTACGGCTTGCGCGTGTCGATCGGGATCACGCCGTGCAGCTCGGCGCCGTCAAACAACGGCGGGCGCGGCGGCGTGCAGCGCATCGCGACCTCTTTGCGCCAGTTCAGGTTCGCCACGGCTGCGCGCGCGATCGCCAGCGCGTGCGTGTCGTTTTGCGCCAGATGGTCGGCCACGCCCGAAAGCCGCGTGTGCACGTCGCCGCCCCCTAGGTCTTCCGCACTCACAATCTCGCCGATCGCGGCTTTCACCAGCGGCGGACCGCCGAGAAAGATCGTTCCCTGATTCTTCACGATGATCGACTCGTCGCTCATCGCCGGCATGTAGGCTCCGCCCGCCGTGCACGAGCCCATCACGACGGCGATCTGCGGAATGCCGAGCGCACTCATGTTTGCCTGGTTGAAGAAAATTCGGCCGAAGTGCTCGCGATCCGGGAACACATCGTCCTGATTCGGCAGGTTCGCGCCGCCCGAATCGACCAGGTAGATGCACGGCAACCGGTTCTGCATCGCGATCTCCTGCGCGCGCAGATGCTTCTTCACCGTCATCGGGAAATAGGTGCCGCCCTTCACGGTGGCGTCGTTGCACACGATCAGGCATTCAATCCCCGAAACCCTGCCGATCCCGGCAATCAGCCCGGCGCCCGGTGCGGCGTCAACGCCGCCGCGCTCCTTGTACATGTTCAGCGCCGCGAGCGGTGCGATCTCGAGGAAGGGAGCGTCGGGGTCGAGCAGCATCTCGACGCGCTCGCGCGGCAGCAGCTTGCCGCGCGCCAGATGCTTGGCACGCGCCGCCTCGCCGCCGCCGAGCGCGATCTGCGCGAGCTTCGCGTTCAAGTCATCGACGAGCCCTCGCATCGCCGCCGCATTGGCCTTGAACTCTTCGCTGCGTGGATTGAGTTTCGAGGCGAGTGCGGGCATGGATTCCTTGGAGGGCGCAGCGCGGTCGGATTGCGCAATTGACGTATACGTCAACGCGACGATTCTAGCCCTGGGGTTCGAGCGGCCCGTACACGACCGCCTCGCTCCAACCGAGAGCAGCCATGTCCACGATCCGGAATTTCGCATCGCTGGGCATCAGAAATTCATCGAGTTGCGGCGGCTTCACTGTCGTGCCGCAAAGCATCGCGTGAACCTGGCCGCGATGGTGCGTCTGGTGCATGAACAGGTGCGCGAGCACGTGGCCGGCTCGGTCGCGCTGCACATGTTCGCCACGGTCCATGTCGACGATCCGATCGCAGCCCGGCGCATCGAGCCGATCGCACCAGGCGATCAGGCGCTGGTCGCTTGCCGCCTGGCGAGGTGCAAGTTCGGCAATGGACTGCGCTGGAACAAAGGCGTCGTACTTCGCCGGCAATGCGGCGTCACCGTGCAGGGCGCCGATGTAATACTCATCCACGGCGAGGATATGGTTCAGCGTCATCGCAATGCTCGGAAGGAAGCTGATGCGCGGCGCGATGAATTCGGCATCCGGCAAGGCTGCGATGGCGCCGAGCAGGCGTCGATTCGCCAAGTGATTGGCGTGCGCCTGGATGCGCAGTGACGAGACCAGATCCACGCAACTACGCCTTCGCCGGCTTCTCGGTCTTCTGTGCCACCGGCGCCCCGGCTTCTTTCCACGCCGTGAAGCCGCCGTCGAAGTGGGCCACGCGCTGCATGCCCATGTCCATCAGCGTCTTGGTCGCCAACGCCGAGCGCCACCCTGCGGCGCAGAACAGCACGTACTCCTTGTCCTGCGCGAATACGTCGCGGTGGTAGGGCGACTCGGGGTCGACCCAGAACTCGAGCATGCCGCGCGGTGCGTGCAGCGCGCCGGGGATCACGCCGTCGCGCTCGAGTTCACGCACGTCGCGAATGTCGACGAACTGGACCCCCGGCTCGCCATGCAGCGCACGCGCCTGCTCGAGCGTATAGGTCGTGACCTGCGTCATCGCCTCGTCGACCAACGATTTCGAGGTTCGCTTCATCGCCTGCTCCTGTGGGATCGAGGGCGATGAGCGTAACGCATTCGCGCCACGGGGTCAGGCTCTTGTATGTCGTCCCGGCGAAAGCCGGGATCCACCCTCGGTTCACTATCCTGGATCCCGGCTTTCGCCGGGATGACAGTTGCTCAGCCGATGCGCGCCATTTCCTGCCCGAGCCGCACCGCCGCGCCCGGCGACCAGGCGCGATTGAATTGCAGCGCCAGCTTCGGCCACAACATCACCACCGTCGAGCCGAGCAGGAAGCGCCCCATCTCCGCGCCCTGGGCGAGGCGGATGTCCTGGTCGGCATAGCTCCAGTCGCGCAGCACGCCGCCGCGCGGCGGATTCACGACGCCGTGCCACACCGTGGCCATGCTGCCGACGATCGTCGCGCCCACCAGCACCAGCGCCAGCGGGCCGAACTTCGTCTCGAAGATGCACACGACGCGCTCGTTGCGCGCAAACAGGCCTGGCACCGCTTGCGCCGTCGCCGGGTTCACCGAGAACAATGCGCCGGGCACATGCATCATGCGCAGCAGGCGCCCCGCGCAAGGCATGTGGATGCGGTGGTAGTCCTTCGGGCTCAGGTAGAGCGTCGCGAAGTGACCGTCGTCGAACTGTGCCGCCAGACCGGCGTCGCCGCCCAGCAGCGCGGCGCTCGAGTAGCGATGGCCCTTGGCCTGAAAAATCTGATCGGATTCGATCGCGCCGAATGCACTGATCGCGCCGTCCACCGGGCACACCAGGTCGGCTTGCGCCATCGGCCGCGCGCCGGGTGCGAGCGCGCGCGTGAAGAACTCATTGAACGTGGGATAGGCGCCGATGTCGGGCTGCGCGGCTTCGCTCATGTTGACGCCGAAACGCTTCACGAAGCGGCGAATGATCGTCTGCGTCACTGCGCCGCCGTGCGCCCCGGCGACCACGCCACCCAGCGCCGTCATCGCCCGCTTGGGGCTAAGGTACTGCGACAGGACGAACAGGCGGTCGCGCAGGGGTGTGGACATGAGGCAGCGGCCCGGCAATCCGGGCCACAGTCGACGGCGAAAGGGGCCGGATTGTATCGGCGCGTCCGGCGCGAAATCCGCTTGCCAAGCACGGGCCCGCGTGAGAGCCTCGGCGCGAATGACCACTGCCGACGCCCACCGCATCCCGCCGCGCGCCCTGATCCTGCTCGCGATCCTGACTTTGGTGTGGGGCACCAACTGGCCGTTGTTTCCCTATGCGGTGCGCGAGGTTTCGGTGTGGACGTTTCGCGCGATCGGCGTCACGCTCGCCGGTGTGATGCTGCTGGCGGTGGCGCGCGCCCGCGGCCAGTCGCTCGCGATACCGCGCTCGGCCTGGCCGACGATCGGCAGCGCCACCGCGTTTTATCTCGTGCTCTGGAACATCGCGAGCACGTATTCGGCGATCCTCATTCCTTCCGGCCAGGCCGCTGTGCTCGGCTTCACGATGCCGTTGTGGTCGGCGCTGATCTCCTGGGCGGTGCTCGGCGAGCGCCTGACGCGGCGCATCGTGATGGCGGTGTTGCTGGGCACGGCGGCCGTGACGCTGCTGATGGTGCCGAGTTTCGAGGCCTACGCGCAAGCGCCGCTCGGCATGGGTCTGGGCCTGCTCGCCGGGCTGGGCTGGGCGATCGGCACCTTGATCCTGAAGCGCTCGGGCATCGTCGTGTCGGCGATGGTGCTGACGGGCTGGCAACTCCTCATCTGCGCGGTCCCGATGACGCTGGGCGCCGCATGGTTCGGCGACTGGCAATGGTTCATGCCCTCGACGACGACGCTCGTCGTCATCGGCTACATCGCGCTGGTACCGATGGGCATCGGCAACCTGTGTTGGTTCGCCATCGTCGGCCTGCTGCCGGCCAATGTGGCCGGCCTGGCGGCGATCCTCGTACCGGTGGTGGCGATGATCTCCGGCGCGCTGCTGCACGGCGAACCGCTCGGGCCGCTGCAGTGGCTGGCGATGCTGTGCAGCGTCGGCGCGCTGTCGCTGGTGTTGCTCAAGCCGGCGGCGCCGCCACCGCCGCAGGCTTGAAGACTCGAGTCAACCTGTCATCCCGGCGAAGGCCGGGATCCACCCTCAGTTCACAATCCTGGATCCCGGCATTCGCCGGGATGACAGTTGCTCTCCCGCTTGCGGGACAGGGTGGAGCCCGAGGCCGTCCTCAGCGCGGGATGAGCTTCGCCCCCGTCACCTGCTCCTGCGCCTCGATCAGCGACGCCACGTATTTGCGGCCGTGGCCGAGCGCGCTGGCCAGCGCAAGCGACTGGTGCACGGCTTCGCCGACCACCGTGGGAACGTTCAGGCTCTCGGCCAGGTGGGTGTAATAGCGCACGTCCTTGCGCGCGTTGTCGAGTTCGAACTTGATTCCCGCCATGTCGCCGCTCAAGGCTTTCGCCATCGCCTGGAACAGACCCGAGTTGACGCCACCCGCCGAGACCACGTCGACCAGGCGCTTCGGGTCGATGCCGGCGCGCTGCCCCACGGCGAACGCCTCGGCCGACGCGGTGCAGATCGCCTGCGCGATGAAATTGTTCAGCAACTTGACGGTGTGCCCGGCGCCGGGGGCGCCGACGTGGAACACGTTTTCGGCAAAGCAGCGCAGCAGCGGCTCGAGCCGCGCCATGATGGCAGCGTCGGCACCCACCATCACATTGAGCTTGCCGGCCTCGGCTTCGACAGGCGTGCGCGCCAGCGGTGCGTCAACAAAATGCACACCCAGTGCCGCGCACTGGCTGCGCAGGCGCGTCGTCGAATCGGGTTCGCTGGTGGAGCAGTCGACGATCAGGCTGCCGCGCTTGGTCTTGGCCAGCAGGCCGTTCTCGCCCGCCACCACCTGCTCCACCTGGGGCGAGCCGGTGACGCAGATGAACACCGTCTCGCAGGCATCGGCCAGCGCGGCCGGTGTGGCCTGCTCGCGCGCGCCGGCAGCGAGCAGGTCGACAATGCGCGTGCGGTCGCGGTGCACGGTGAGGTGCAGTTGATGGCCCTTGGCCTGCAGGTTGCGGGCCATGCCATGGCCCATCAGACCCGATGCGCCGATGAATCCGATGTTCGACATGACTCGTTTCCCTTGTATGCCGGCTTTCGGATGAAAGCGTTACGCGATTCTGGCGCAGGGCGCGTTCAGCCGCGCAGTGGACCCCGGCTTGCGCCGGGGTGACATCAATTCCCCTACCGCGCCTGCTGGATCGTCTCGCCCTTCAACGGCCCCATGTCGCGAATGTTGAAGTGGCGTCGCCGCCAGCCGCGCCAGGTGCGGCGCAGGCTTTTCAGCGACACGATGTAGTAGATGAGCTTGAGCACGCGCAGCGAACCCCAGATCGGCGTCTTGCCGTACAGGTCACCCGCCAGCAGCGACAGCAGCGCTTCTTTCACGCGCAGCGGGTTTGCCGGTTGCATGAACATTTCGCGAATCGACGGGTTCGTGACGCGGAAGATGAACCACGAATACTCGCGCGGCCCCTTCGCCATGTTCGCCTCGAAGCGCTTGCGTGCGCGGGCGTACTCGTGAGGCCGATCCAGCGCCGTGGCCACCAGCTCGGCGCCGTCGAACGCGCTGTGCATCGCCAGGTACACGCCTGAAGAGAACATCGGGTCGATGAAGGTGTAGGCGTCGCCCAGCATCAGGTAGCGCTCGCCGCTGCTGTGCGTGGACAGATAAGAATAATTGCCGGTGGCGTGCACCGCGTCGTCGACGAGGGTCGCGTGCTGCAGCCGGCGCGCCAGCTCCGGGCACAGCGCGATCGTGTCGGCGAAGAACTCGCGCAGTGGTTTCTCGCGCGACTTCAGGTAATACGGCCAGCACACCGCGCCCACGCTCGTCGTGCCGTCCGCCAGCGGGATGAACCAGAACCAGCCGTGCTCGAACCAGCAGATGCTGATGTTGCCCTCCAGGCGGCCGGACAGGCGCTCGGCGTTCGTGAAGTGGCCGAAGAGCGCCGAACTGTTGTGCGCAGGGTTCTTCTGCTTGCAGCGGAATTTGGTCGCGAGCAGCGTGTCGCGGCCCGATGCGTCGAGCACGAACCTGGCGCGCCAGGTGCGCTGGGTCTTGCCGCCCGCGCCGTCTTCGAGTTCGGCGTGCACGGTGGCGCCTTCGGCGTCAAACTCCACGTCGCGCACGCGACAGCCCTCCAACGCCTGCGCACCACGCGCCGCGGCGTTGCGGAACAGCATTTCGTCGAGCACGGATCGCCGCACCTGCCACGCGTAGGGCATGGTCTTGTCCCAGGCATCGGCGAATTCGAGAAAGCTGGTGTGGTCGTACTCCTGCGCGACGAACTCGATGCCGTACTTGGGCATGCCGATCGCCTCGACCTGCTCGCGCAGACCCAGTTTGTCGAACAGCGCCACGTTCGCCGGCAGCAGCGACTCGCCGATGTGAAAACGCGGGTGGTGCGCTTTCTCCAGCAGCACAACCTTTCGCCCCTGCTGGGCCAGCAGCGCCGCAGCCGTCGAGCCGGCCGGTCCGCCGCCGATGACAAGCACGTCGCAGTGTTCGGTGACGCGTGCCGTTGCAACTTCGGGTGAAGGGGCGGACAGACTCATGGGCATGGCGTTCAGGAAAGGGCGCCGCACCGGACAGCGGCTCACGACGCAGGATATCGCATCTGAGGGTGCGCAACGCACACGCGCGCCGATAGCGAATCACGCCGTCGGCGGAAGCACGGCGCAGCGTTCGCTCACTGCATCGGCAAGCGCGTTGGCCCACGCCGGCCCGCCCGTCAACCGGCGCGATTGACAGCGCCCAGCCTCACCACTTGTTGCGCAATTCGCGCAACTTGATGAACACGGTTTTCGCGTCGGGCTGCTCGGGCAGCTCGGGAAAACTCTCGCGCAGCCTGGCGATCACGCTCGGGTTCGTCAGGCGGAAGAACGTGTTGAAGCGCTTTTCCTCGGCGAGCGTCGTCACGATCGAATTCGCCGGGTCGTGGCCGGCAACCTTGGGCAACAGCGCCTTCGCATCGGCGTTGTCGGGCTCGCGCGACAGCGTGAACTTCAGGTTGTTCTCGATGTAGTCGTGGCCCGGGTAGATGCGTGTGTTGTCGGGCAGCTTGCTGAGCTGCTCGGCAAAGGTTGTGAACATCGACTCGACGTTGCCGCCGTTGTGGCAATTGCCCGCGCCGGCGTTGAACAACGTGTCGCCGGAAAACAGCGCCGGCTGGTCGCCATTCGCGGCGTGCGCGCGCAGGCAGACGTGGCACATCGTGTGGCCCGGCGTGTCCAGGCATTCCAGCTCCACGGTCTTGCCCACCTTGATCACGTCGCCCGCCTTCACGCCGCGGTCCACGCCGGCAATGCTGGCGCCTGAGCGATGGTGCGCAATCAGCTTCGCGCCGGTCGCGGCCACCATCGCGGCATTGCCGCCCGTGTGGTCGTGGTGCTCATGCGTATTCAGCAACTGCGTGATGCGCCAGCCGCGCGCCATGGCGGTGGACAGGCATTTCTCATGGTCGAGCGGGTCGATCGCCAGCGCTTCGCCGGTCTCGGGGCAGGCGATGAGGTAATTGAAGTTGCGGTACGCGTTGCCGGTCCAGATGCGTTCGACGATCATGGTGTGCCTTTGGTGATCTGTGTTGCGGGCACTCGCCCCGTGGCCCGGCTCTAGAACGCGCCCAGCATCAGGCCGCTGGCCAGCGTCGCGCCCAGTTCGCGGCAGCGCTGCAGGTCGTCGGGCGCGATCGTCTTGCGCGCCAGAATCGCCTCGGGCGTCTGCGCCTGAGTGCACACGATCAAGGTGGGCGCGACCTGCTTCAGGCGCCAGCCGGTCGCGATGCGCTCGACCTGGCGCGCCGCGGTCTGGCCGTCGCTGCCGGCGCAGACCATGCAGGCGTAGGGCCGGCCGTTCAGGCGCTCCAGCACCGGGTAATAGGTGCGGTCGAAGAAGTCCTTCATCAGCCCGGCCATCGACGCCAGGTTCTCGGGCGTGGCGAAGATGTAGCCGTCGGCACCCAGAAGGTCGGCGGGTGTCGCCTGCGGCGCGCGCACCAGGCGCACCGTGAGCGAATCTTCCGCGTCGTCGGCGCCGCCCGCAGCAGCCTGCGCCATCTGCAGCGTGCCGCCGGTCAGCGTGTGATAGACGATCAAAAGGGTTTTGGGCATACCGCAAGCATAGAACGACTTGCTCTCTTTGGATCTGCGTGCCTTGATGCAGGCGGGTTTTCAGGGCCGCAGGTGTTCCATCTCCACAAGATTGGGGATGGCGGCTCGGGGGATTGAAGGCATGATCGCGCAGACGCGCCGCCTGTCATCCCGGCGAACGCCGGGATCCAATGGCCATGATCCTGCCAACCAAGGGCCGCCCGGAGAAACTTGTTTCGCTTGCGCTGCAACGGAGTACCAAAGCCCCAATGAGCCAGACCGAGCGCCTGTACAAGCTGAAGAGCTGGTTCGACGCCGGCAAGTGCCTCACCAAGCCTGCGCTGCTCGAAGCACTGGGCGTCTCTCCCGCCACGCTGAAACGCGACCTCGCACACCTGCGCGACCGAATGAACGCGCCGATCGCTTTCGACCGCGAGCGCAAGGGCTGGCGCATCGACCCAACGGTAGCCGTGCTCGGCACGCAATACGAATTGCCCGGCCTGTGGTTCAGCGCCGAAGAGATCCACGCGCTGCTGACGATGCAGCACCTGCTCGCGCACCTCGACGCCGGCGGGCTGCTGCGCCCGCACATCGCACCGCTGACCGCGCGCCTGGACAAGCTGCTCGGCGTGGGCACCCGCTCCAAGCCCGGCGCCAGCGCCATGCTCAACAGCGACGTCAGCAGCGAGGTCGTGCGCCGAATCCGCGTGCAGACAGTCGGCGCGCGCAAGGTGCACTTGCCGCACTTCCAGGCCGTGGGCACGGCGCTGCTGCAACGGCGCCGCCTGAACATCGACTAC
Organism: Rhizobacter sp.; assembly: GCA_031396305.1. GTDB lineage: Bacteria > Pseudomonadota > Gammaproteobacteria > Burkholderiales > Burkholderiaceae_C > JAEMQF01. The sequence goes on along the minus strand of JANNKM010000112.1, from coordinate 247 downwards.
CACGGCCGCGGCCGCAACGAGCGGCGCGAGCGCGAAGTCTCGCCGCAGCGCCTGATCCACTACCGCGACAACTGGTACCTCGACGCCTGGTGCCACGTGCGGCGCGGCCTGCGCAGCTTCGCGGTGGACGCGGTGCAGGCGGCGCGCGTTCTCGACCGTGCGGCGATCGACGTGGCGGATGCCGAACTCGACGCGGTTTTAGGTGCCGGCTACGGTATCTTCGCCGGGCGCAAGGTGCAATGGGCGA
>JANNKM010000237.1:0-1865 GCA_031396305.1 Rhizobacter sp. | reverse complement strand
CACCTTCGCCGCGACCTTGAATGCGGCGTCCACCGCGTCCTTGTTGCCGTGGCCCCAGTCGTAGCAGGTGTTGTTGGGAACGTCGTCGTGCACCAGGAACTGCCGCCGGTGATCGACATCAGCAGCGCCGACAAGGCGAGTTCGCTGGTGCACGACGACGTTCCCAACAACACCTGCTACGACTGGGGCCACGGCAACAAGGACGCGGTGGACGCCGCATTCAAGGTCGCGGCGAAGGTGAGCACGCTCGAATTCGTGAACAACCGACTGATTCCCAACGCGATGGAGCCGCGCGCCGTGAACGCGGGCTACACGAAACACGACGACAGCTACACGCTGTATGTCGCGAACCAGAACCCGCACGTGGAGCGTTTGCTGATGTGTGCCTTCGTGCTCGGCCTGCCCGAGTCGAAAGTGCGCGTCATCGCGCCCGATGTCGGCGGCGGCTTCGGCTCGAAGATTTTTCTGTATCCGGAAGACGTGGCACTGGTGTGGGCCAGCAAACGCGTCGGGCGCCCCATCAAGTGGACGGCCGAGCGCAGCGAATCGTTCATGACGGATGCGCATGGCCGCGACCATGCGACGAAGGCCGAACTTGCGATGGACGCGAAGGGCAACTTCCTCGCGCTGCGCGTCAAGACGATCGCCAACATGGGCGCGTATCTGTCGACGTTCGCCTCGAGCGTGCCGACGATCCTGTATGCGACGCTGCTCGCCGGCCAGTACAAGACGCCGGCGATTTATGCCGAAGTCAAGGCCGTGTTCACGAACACGGCGCCGGTGGACGCGTATCGCGGCGCGGGCCGGCCCGAGGCCACCTATGTCGTCGAGCGCATCGTCGAACAGGCGGCGCGCGACATGAAGATGGACCCGGCGGCGATTCGCCGCCAGAACTTCATCACCGAGTTCCCCTACGCGACGCCGGTGGGCCTGACCTACGACACCGGCGACTACGCGGCGCACCTGGACAAGGCGATCAAACTCGCCGATGTGGCGGGCTACAAAGCGCGCAAGGCGGCGACTGAAGCGAAGGGGCTGAAGCGCGGCATCGGCTACAGCTGCTACATCGAGGCCTGCGGTATCGCGCCGAGCAACATTGCGGGGGCGCTGGGCGCCCGCGCCGGCCTGTTCGAGGCCGGCGAAGTGCGCGTCCACCCCACCGGCACGGTGACGATCTTCACCGGCTCGCACAGCCACGGCCAGGGTCACGAGACGACCTTCGCGCAAGTCGTCGCGTCCAAGCTCGGCATTCCGATCGAAAACGTCGAGATCGTGCATGGCGACACTGGGCGCATCCCGTTCGGCATGGGCACGTACGGCAGCCGTAGCTTAAGCGTGGGCGGCACGGCGATCGTGAAAGCGGTGGACAAGGTCATCGCCAAAGGCAAGAAGATCGCCGCGCATCTGCTGGAGGCGGCCGACAGCGACATTGAGTTTGAAAATGGCGAGTTCAAAGTGAAGGGCACCGACAAGAAGGTGCCATTCGGTTCGGTCGCGCTCACGGCCTACGTGCCGCACAACTACCCGCTCGACAAGCTCGAGCCCGGACTGAACGAAAACGCCTTCTACGACCCGACCAACTTCACCTATCCGGCCGGCACCTACGTTTGCGAAGTCGAAGTCGATACCGAAACCGGACGCACGCGCGTCGATCGCTTCACCGCGGTCGACGACTTCGGCAACATCGTGAATCCGATGATCGTCTCGGGCCAGGTGCACGGCGGCCTGGCGCAGGGCCTCGGGCAGGCGATGGTCGAGGGCTGTCAGTACGACAAGCAGTCAGGGCTCGAGCTTGTCGAGCGGGTAGTTGTGCGGCACGTAGGCCGTGAGCGCGACCGAACCGAATGGCACCTTCTTGTCGGTGC
>JANNKM010000546.1:0-13139 GCA_031396305.1 Rhizobacter sp. | reverse complement strand
CAGCGCCTACCTTATCTCAGCCTCGTGCTGCAGGTTGCGGCCGGTGTGCTGAGCTTGGGCCTGGGCTGCTACCTGGCATGGAAAGTGGGTGTTGTGGATGGGATCTTCCTAGGGCGCAGTTCGATTGACGGCTTGGCCCGTAGCGCCTAGGCTATATGTGACATGAGTTCCGCCAACACCACACCGCAGTTGTTTCGGCCCGGCGCCAAGAGCCTGGGATTGGGGTTGGTGCTCGCGGGGCTGGCCGCTGTTGTTGCATTTGCCGCGTGGCGTGAGATGCACAAGGCCGCGCCTGCCGTGCAGCCGCAAGCCGGAGCGCACGCGTTTTCCGAGCACCCGCGCCCCGCATTGAGTGCGGCGGAAGAGCGGTTCTCGCAGGCGCTGTGGAACATCCACTCCGAGGTTCGAACCGCGGCGGTGCGCATGACATTCGCCGGCCTGACCTACAAGATGGGCGATGCCGACCGCGCCAGCGTGGGCACGAAAGTGGTGCCGCTGACGGCGGTGTTTCGCCAGGCCGAGTCGGCGGCGCGTGCCCTTGATGCACCGGCTTCGATGCACGCCTTGCGCGGCCGCTACGTGGGCGCGCTGCAGGCCTACGGCGATGCGTCGCTGGAGATGGTCAAGGTGGTGCAAGACGGCAAGGATGCGCATTTGCTGAAGGCACAAGAGATCTCGGAGCAGGCCTCCGGAATACTTCTTGAGGTGGGTGAGCAGCTCTGGCCCGGCGAGATCAAGCCGAACTGACCAGGCTGAAGAGCAAGTGGAGTAGGTGGGATCAACAACCAAGAAAGGCGGGACAACATGATGAGACGGCAGATATTCAAGGCGCTCGCAGGTGCGACTCTGGCAGCGGCAGGCACCCTCGGCACAGGAATGGCCCAGGCGCAGAATTGTTCGGTGTGGCTGGTCGAGAACAGCCGCTTCATGGGCGTGCCCTTCGGCATGTTCCATCCCGACCGCTCCTTCATTCAGGGCAGCACCGACCCGAAGAACAACGTCAACACGGTGGACCTGCCGGTCAACGTGGGCGTCATCAAGTGCGGGCAGGAACTGATCCTCTACGACAACGGCTGGAACCAGACCGACTACCATCAGGCCACGGGCACGAAGCACTGGTCGCCGCTGTCGCAGCAAATCGCGCAGCTGGGGTTCAAGGCCACCGATGTTTCCAAGATCGTCATCGGCCACGGCCACTGGGACCACGCCGGCTCGCTCGACGAATTCCCCAACGCGATGCTGTACGTCCAGGCCGAAGAACTGCGCGGCATCGAATGGTCGCTGAACTACCCCGGCCATGAGCGAATCCGCGCCCACAATTTCGACAAGGGCGGCTGTAACCGCACACCCGCTTGCGGCTACCCGCCCAAGACCGTGGACCAGATCTACAGCAAGGTCCTGCGCGGCAAGGCCGTGATCGTCAATGGCGACATGGAAATCATGCCCGGCGTGAAGATCCACGCCGCGCACCGGGCGCACACGGCGGGCTCGCAACTGCTGGAAGTGCCCACGAGCGTCGGCAAGCTGATGTTCGGCTCGGACGCCTACTCGTCCTGGGAAGCGATCCGCGACTGGGAAGTGGCGAACATTCAGCAAACCGATTCGGTGCAGCAGTTCCTGGCCTACGAGAAGTGCTACAAGGTCACCGGGGGTTACCAGAACTGCGTGGCGGCGCACGAGCCGCTGTCGTACAGCGCCAAGTACCCGCTGACGCGCAACTTCTGGGTCGGCATGAACGGGGGCCGCCTGGCGGAGATCGCGTTGGCGCCCGGCGAAGCCTCACGCAAGAAGTAGTTCGACACTGAAGCGGACAAGCGCAGGCTGCGAGCTGCTGGGGCAACCCGGCTCCTCGCAGCTTTTTTGTTTCGGTTTCAACTCAGTTCAACATCCCTGGTGCAACGCCTCTGCCGTTTCCTGACCGCCGCCGCGCTGCTGGCCTGCGCCGCAACCGCGAGCGCGCATGACCCAAGCGCCTGGGGTGGCATGTTTCGCTCGCGCGACGACGGCCAGTCCTGGCTGCCTGCCGACGCCGGCCTGTTCGTGGGTGCGGCGCTCGCGGTGGCGGTGAGCCGAACGGATCCGAACCACATTCTGTACGCCACCGATACCCGTTTGCTGCGCTCGCGCAACGCCGGGCGCGATTGGGCGCCCGAGGCGCCGCAGCTGTTCCACGGCCCGACGCTGGCAGTGGCCTTCGCCGCCGACGGCAAGACTGCCTGGGCTGCCACGCCGGCCGGCGTATTCGTCGCTGTCGACGCGGCTGCATGGCGCAAGAGCGACGCGCCCGAGACTGCGATTCCCGGCCGGGCGCTGGTGCCGGGCGTGCAACCCGGGCGGGTCTACCTGCTCGGGGCGCGAGGTGTGTACGCAAGCGTGGACGACGGTGCCAGGTTCGGGCGCGTCGGGCGAGGGGAACTGCCGGATGTCGCCGGTCAGGCGTTGCTGGTCGTCGCTGCGCCAGACGAGACGCTGTTCGCGGTGTTCGACGGACGCGTCTGGGCGAGCGCCGACGCCGGGAGATCCTGGGCGCCGCGCGACGCAGGCCTGCCGCAGGGGCAGGTGCAGACCCTGGCCGCTGAGCGCGCTGATCCAGGCCATCCGGGCCGCTTGTGGGCCGCCTCGGGCAACCGGCTGCACCTCAGCGACGACCTTGGCGCCACCTGGCGGGCCTCGGGCGCGCCGATCGCCGAAGCCACAGTTTCGATCCGCGGCATCGCCACCGCGCAGGCCGGCGCGGCCATCGTGCTGACGACGCACAAGGGCCTGCTGCGCAGCAGCGACGGCGGCAAGACCTGGGCGCAGGTGGAAGGCGCGTTGCCCGTGCACCTGGAAGCCGGCCCCCTGTTGCGCGACCCCGAGGACGCGCAGACGCTGTACGCCGGGTTTTCGCTCGTGCCCTATGCCGAACAGCGGCGTCGCGCCGAACAGGGTACCAACCTGTTGTCGCGGCTCGACCCGGTGAGCATTGTCGGTGCCGGTGCGTTCCTGTTGCTGCTGCTGATCGGCGGCTGGATCGGGGCGAACCGGCTCGCGCACGCCTACCGCGACGCTTGAGAAGACAAGAAACCCTTCCCTCCTACCCTACGGACTTCGCCCGATGCACCCGGATTCCTTGCTCAAACAGCATCGTCGCGCAGCGCTCGTTGCGCTGATTGCGTTGCCCCTCGCCGCGGCGGTTGCGGTCTGGATGTGGCCGTCCGGCGCGCGCAGCCCCCAGGTTGTCGAGTACCCCATGCTGGTGGCCACGGACATCCCGACCGCGGTGGCTGTGGCGCCGGACGGCAGCGTCTGGTTCAGCATCGATTTTTCCGATGCCGTGGGGGTAGTGCGCAACGGTAAGGTGGAGCGCTACTCGAAGGGGTCGCGCAGCACCGAGCCGATTGGCATCGCGGTGGACACAGGTGGCACGGTCTGGGTCACGGATGCGGCCACGGTCTCCATCGTGGCGGTGTCGGCAGCGGGGCAGATGCGAGCCATCAAGCTGGGTACGCCGATCGCCCGCCTGGGCCGCATGGCCGCGGCGCCGGACGGATCGGTCTGGTTTGCGGAGAGCACGGCTTACAGCATCACCCGCGTCAAGGGGGGCGAATTGACGCGCCACGCGATTGACTCCGCGCGTGGCGGGCCGTATGGCGTTGCGGTGGCGGCCGACGGTGTCGTCTGGGCGACGCTGCAAAGCGGCAATTCGCTGCTGCGCATCGCCCCCGACGGCAAGATGACGGAGCATGAGATACCGAGCCCCGGCGTGTCGCCGACCGACGTGGCCGTCGCTGGAAACGGCGCCGTGTGGTTTCTCGAGTTCCGCACCGACCGCATCGGCCGCTTCCAGACCGGCAAGTTCGATGAGTTTGCCCTCGGCGAGGCGAAGGTCGGCCTGACCGGCCTGGCAGTCGCGCCCGATGGGGCGGTGTGGTTCGGCATGCTGCGCAAGGGCAGCCTGGGGCGGCTGCGCGACGGCAGAGTCGTCGAATTCAAGCTGCCGCGCGAACGCGCCCGGCCCTACAGCGTGACGGTCGACAAGTCGGGCAGCGTCTGGTACGCCGACATCAGCGGTTTCGTGGGCATGGTGCCGGCCGGCGAGGCAGCGCGCTGATGCGTGGCTTGGGTATGCCCGGGCGACGCCGCATCACCCGGCGCCGCGTGTGCCCTCGAGCTGCACCATCTCGCCCAGCGCGATGACCGTCAGAGCCACGCCCACGACGACGATCAGCGCCGACATGCCGATCTGAAGGCGCGCCGCGCGTGGCCCGCTCAACCAGTCCAGAAGCCGCTTGCCCACGGCCGCCGCGACGACGCCCACCGCCACGAGCACTGCGGCGAAACCGAGGCTGAACACGAACACACCGATCAGCCCGACGATCACCTGGCCGTCGCTGAGCGCGCGGATCAACAGACTGAGCGCCACCGGGTCGGGCACCAGGCCACCGGCCAGCCCCAAACCGATCAGCATCCACAGGCTCGGGCGCTTGCTCATCACCGCCGCGAGGTCGTGGCTGTGCTGAATGCCAAAGCCATGGCTGTGCGAACCGGTCTCGTGGTCATGCTGCGCGTGTCCATGCGCATGCTCGTGTCCGGGCAGGCCGTCGTGGCGGTGCGCCATCCTGCCGTCAGGCTCAGGCAGTGCGGCCTCGCCCGCCACCTTGAACAACGAGCGCTGCGTCCACAGCGTCCACAGCCCAATCGCGACGATCAATACGCCGGTGAGCACTTTCAGCCAGACCTCGATGCGTTTCGATTCCAGCCCCGGCAACCCCAGCGACGCGAGTACGCCCACCAGCACGATGCCGCTGGTGTGCGACAGCGTGACGAAGATGCCGAGAATCCACGCATCCACCGGACGCCCGCGCGCGCCGACGATGTAGGCCGCGGCAATCGTCTTGCCATGACCGGGCTGGACCGCGTGATAGGCACCCCACAGGAAGTTCGTGGCGAGCAGGATCAGGGCTTCGCTCATGCGGCGCGGTCGTTGCTTCGAGCCGCTCAGCGTCGGCGCAGTGACGCGTGCGTCAAGCTCAGCCCGCCACCCGAATCACCGACTTCGGCGTGCGCCCATTCGCAAAGTCGACGATGCAGCCGAGCCCCTCGCGCGCGATCGCGTCGAAACATTCGTCGGTCCAGCACAGCGCGTGCGGCGTGACGAGCACGTTGTCCATCGCCAACAGGGGGTTGTCGGAGGCGACGGGTTCCTGCTCGAACACGTCCAGACCCGCGCCGGCGATGCTGCCGCCCCGCAAGGCGGCGATGAGCGCGGCTTCGTCGGCGATCGGTCCACGCGACAGGTTGATGAAGTAGCTGCTGCGTTTCATCTGCGCGAAGCGTTGCGCGTTCATCAGGTGGCGCGTCGCGTCGTTCAGCAGCACCGTGGCGACAACGAAATCGGATTCGCGCAGCAACTGCTCCAGCGGCACGCATGACGCGCCGAGCGCTGCCACGGCGGCTGGGTCGACATAGGGGTCGGCCGCCAGCATCTTCCAGCCGAACGGCCGCGCCAGCGCGAGCAGTTCGCGGCCGATGCCGCCGGCGCCGATCACACCCAGCGTGCGCGTGGTCAGCCCCAGGCCCATGTGGCTGGTGCGCTCATTCCAGCGGCCGCTGCGCGTCAGACGGTCTTTCACGACCAGGCGCCCGGCCAGCGCAAAGATGAACGTCAGCGCCGCCACCGCGACCGGCCGGCGCACCGCGACCGGCGTGTTGGTCGCGATGACGCCCTTGGCCGCGAGCGCGGGAACGTCCACCGAGTCGTCGCCGACGCCGTGGCGCGCGACGATCCTGACGCGCAGATCGGCGCGTGCCACCGACGCGGCGCCCACGCGCGGTGAGTTCACGTAAAGCGCGTCGTAGCGCGCCATGATGTCCGGCGTGATCTCAGCCACCGACTCAGGCAGGAACTCCCAGTCGATGCGCGGCTCGTCGTTCAGCAGCGCCAGCGCAGCGTTGCCGAACGACGGCTCGCCGCTGCTTGCGAGGATGTCGCGCGACAGGCCGACGAGAATGCGCGCGCTCATCGCGCCGCGCCCTGAATCTGCCCGACCATGTTCTTCATCGCCAGTTCCAGCAGGCCGGTGTCGGTGCCGCCGGCGATCATCGTGAAACCCATTTCGCGCGCCCGCGCGATCCACGCTGCGTCGGTGGCCATGAAGCCCGCCGCCTTGCCGTGGGCGCGCGCCACCGCCGCCACCTTGCGCATTGCCGCGTCGAAGCGCGGGTCGTTGAACTTCGCCGGGATGCCCATGAAGTTGGACAGGTCGAAGTGGCCGACCCAGAGCACGTCGATGCCGTCGACGGCGGCGATTTTCTCTACCTGCTCCAGCCCGCGTTCGGTCTCGATCTGGGCAATCACCAGCGTGCGCTCGTGGTACCTGCGGATCTTCTCGCCGACATCGCCGCCTTCGTAGTCGCACTGCGCGAAGCCGAACGCCGCACCGCGCCGGCCCAGCGGCGGATAGCGGCACGCCTGCACGATGGCCCTGGCGTGATCTTCCGACTCGACCATCGGGATCATCACGCCGCGCGCACCCAGATCCAGCGCCCTGGCGATCCAGGTGTATTCGCCGCGCGGCACGCGCACCATCGGCTCGACGGCCAAGCCGCGGCAACTCGCGAACAGCCACTTGAGCGTCTCGAATCCGAGGCCCGTGTGCTCCATGTCGTAGAGCACGAAGCGGCAGCCGGCGTTGGCCAGGATCGCCGACATGCCGGGCGAGAAGAACTCGAAGATCATCGCGCCGGCCACGGGCGTGCCGGCGAGCACTTCACTCTTGATCGAATTCGGCTTCATGGGGATCTCCGGTTTTCGGGTGGTCAGGCTCCGATGGCGAGAATCGCCACGGCGTAGGGTTCGAGTGTCAGCTTGTTGCCCGTGGCCTTCCAGGATTGCTGGAAGCGCACCGGATCCGCAGTGGCGGTCTCAAAACTGTTTTCATCGAGCAGGGCGGAGATCATCGCGGCGCCGTTCGTGCCGGCGATGCGCACCTGTTGCGTCTGCGCCGTGAGGTTGGCGAGCCACAGCGTCGTGCCGCCCGCCTTGGCCCGGTAGGCCAGGCACTGTACCGTCTGGTCGTCGGATGACGCCGCATCGACGAGCGCCGCGCCTGCGCCGCGCGCGATCCCGCTGATGACATGAAACACCGGGTAGACCGCCGGTGCTGCCAGGTCGTCGAAGTAAGGTTGCGCATCTTCGCCCAAGCGGTAAACGATTCCCAGCGGCCCGGTCGGCGCGCCGATCGTCAGCGCCTCGACGCCGGTGCGTGCCAGCGTGGCGATGTAGCCGAGCGTCCACGCCGCGCCGAACAGGCCGCGCATACGCGGGTCCGAACGCGCCAGGCACACGCGCTGGTTGTTCGGATTGGGCGTGAACGTCGCGCCGTGCGGGTTGTCCCGGCAACCGATCGCGCTCGGGCCCACGCGGTGAGGCGTCGTGCCGATGAAGGCGCGCGCCGTGCTCACCTGGTAGGGCAATGCCTCGAGAGTTTCCATCACCGAACGGTCGTCGGCGGCGTGCACGGTCGGACAGGTCGTGTTCATCACGAAGTCGAGCTGCGACGCGGGTGGGCGCTTGCGATTCAGTTCGGTGAAGAACGAGAACATGCCGCCGCCGACCTTTGCGCCCGGGAACGCTGAACGCGCGGCCGCATAGAGCTCTTCCAGCGGTGCTGCGCGCGGGCGCTTGCCGCCCGGCAGCACCGACTTCAAGTCACCCACCGGGCACACCGCGACCGCGGTGAGCTTCAGCCCGGCCTGCGCCACCTGCGCGGCGACGCCGCGCAACTCCTGCGCGAACTGATCGACGCTCGCGACGACGATCTCCAGCACGACATCAGCACCCGTGCGCTCGGCAAGGGCGCGATAGCCGTTCAGCTCTTTGAGGCCATGTTCGAGGCGCGGGTCGTAATGGCATTGCAGGAGGCGCGGCGCGGCGAGCTTGAGCAAGTCGCCGCGCCGCAGCGCAGCGTCGATTTCTTCCGCGGGCACGCCAAGACCCAGCGGCAGAAGTCTTTTGTTTGTCACCGCGCCGAGCTTCACTTCGACACTGGTTCCAGCGGCGCCGGCGCCACTGACGGCAGCACGGACGGCCACGCTGCCCGACAAGGCCACGCCCACCGATTGCGTCACCCCGATGCCGGCGGGCAACGTGTAAGGCCAGGGCAGCGCGAGCGGCCGCACGTAGGTCTTGAACGACGCATCGGTCCAGTTGCGGTGATCCTCCATCTCGAAGGTGTCGCCTTCCATGCGCACCGTCGCCTTGCAGCCGGGCACCACTTCATGCGTGAGCGCGCGGACGTTGAGAAACGGCTGGACGGGGTCGACGAGCGCCGGGAACGTCGCGTGCTGCGTCGTGCCGTCCACGTGTTCCACGCTGAGGGCCTGCCCCGCGACGCCCTTGAGCGGATGCAAGACGACGAAGCCGGTGCGTGCGGTGAGGAAGTCGGTTTTCGGCACCGCCGTGGCCGAGAAGTCGAGGTTGCCGTTCGCCCGGCCGTCGATCTTCGCGTCGTAGGAAATTTCCTGCCCTGGCCGCGCGCACACGGCGTGAAACGACACCGAAAAGGAGTCGCCGCGCTGGTCGATCACGAGATCACTGATGCTCGGCGTATAGGTGCCCCAGTTCTCATCGCGCACCAGAAAGCCGACCGCGCGCAACACCTCGACGCCGCCCACTTTCAGGTAACGCAGTTGGCCGTTGTCGAATTCAACCTGCATCGGCCCGGCGTGCAGCATGCGGCCGACGACCTCGGGTTGCTCCGTGCCGCAGAGCTTGATGGCGCGCGACGGGTTCTTCATGCGTTTGTCTCCTGTGGGGGCTCAGGGATTGCGGTGTTCACGGTTGGCGCGTTGCGGCGCAACCGTCATCCCGGCGAAAGTGCCGCCCCGTGCTCGACACGGGGCGGCGCTTCGCCGGTATGACAAGCGATGTTGACATGATGCGCGAGGCGAACTGGGTCGATGAGACACGGTGCCAATCCGAGCGCTCGATCAAAGCACCGCTTCGCTCTTCGGGTCGAACAATACGGCCCGGTTCATGTCGATGGCCAACTCGACGTGTTCATTCACCCGGGGCACGTCATGTGCCAGCAACTCGGCCACAGCCTGGGTGCCGCCGAGCATGAACGTTCCATAGGTGCGCGAACCGGTGGGTTGAACCAGGTCGATGCGGGCTGCGTAGCGCGCGAGGCCGCCGCGCAGCTGCGCGTCGTCGACCCGGCGGATGTGCTCGGGGCGCGCGCCGACCACCACCGCGCTGTCGCGATGCTGCGCATATCGGTCATGGCGGTGAGGCGGCAGCGCGAGCACGACGCCGTTGCCCAGCCGCACGCCCAGGCCCGACGCGTCGGCCACCAACCGGGCATCGATGAAGTTCATCGCCGGCGAACCGAGGAATCCGGCAACATAGCGCGTCGCCGGGCGCTCGTACAGGTCGAGCGGCGCACCCTGCTGCTCGATGCGCCCGTCGCGCATCAGCACGATGCGGTCCGCCATCGTCATCGCCTCGATCTGATCGTGGGTGACGTAGATCATCGTCTTGCCGAGTTCCTGGTGCAGCCGTTTGATTTCGCCGCGCATCTCGTCGCGAAGCTGGGCGTCGAGGTTCGACAGCGGCTCGTCGAAGAGGTACAGGCGCGCGTTGCGCACGATGGCGCGGCCGATCGCGACGCGCTGCAGCTGGCCGCCGGAAAGCTGGCGCGGGTGGCGCTCGAGCAGGTGGTCGATGCCGAGCATCTTCGCGGCGGCGCGAACCTTGGCGTCGATCTGCGCCTTGGGCGTCTTGCGCGCGCGCAGGCCGAACGCGACGTTCTCGAACACCGTCATGTAGGGGTACAGGGCATAGTTCTGAAACACCATCGCGATGTCGCGCTCGCGCGGCGGCAGGTCGTTGACCACTTCGCCGGCGATTTCGATCGTTCCCTGGTGCACGTCCTCCAGCCCGGCGATCGCGCGCAGCAGCGTGCTCTTGCCGCAGCCCGACTGGCCCACCAGCACGGTGAACTCGCCGGCGGGGATTTCAAGGTCGATGCCGCGCACGGCGTGCATGGCGCCGTAGTACTTGTGGAGTGCGGTGATTTTCAGGTCGGCCAAGTGCTTGTCTCCGCGGTGCCGCTCAAGTGATGGGCCGGGCTCGGGTTCGGCATGCGCAGGGCAAACCGAGCGCGAGCCGCAGCGGGCCCAAATGGTAGCGCGAGCTCTATCCCTTCACCGCACCGAGCGAGATCCCGCGCACCAGGTAACGCTGCAAGAAACCCACGACGATGAAGATCGGCAGCGTGCCGAGCACCGACATCGCCGAAATCTTGCCCCAGAAGTTCGACTGGCCGCCGAAGTAGTGCGTGACCTGCACCGTGTACGTCACCACCTGGGTGCGCGTCAACACGAGCGCGAAGATGAAGTCGTTCCAGGCGAACACGAACGTGAACACCGCGGTGGCGAACAGGCCGGCGCGGCACATCGGGAAGACCACCTTGAACAGCACCTGCCAGCGCGTGTAGCCGTCCACCAGCGCGGCGTGTTCCAGCGCGATCGGAATGTCAAGGATGTAGCCACGCATCATCCAGATCACGTACGGCAGGTTGAACGCCGTGTACAGCAGGATCAGCCCGAAGTAGGTGTCCACCGCCTGGAACCAGACATACAGCAGGAAGATCGGGAACACCACCGCCACCGGCGGGACCATGCGCTGCGAGATGATCCAGTTCGCGAGGTGTTCGCCGCCGGTCTTGTGGCGCGCCAGGCTGTAGGCGGCAAGGGTGCCCAGGAACATCGCCGCCAAGGTGCTCAGGCTCGCGACGACGAGGCTGTTCCCCACGGCCGCGGCGTCGCCGTCCTTGAACAGGACGAGGTAGTTGTCGAACCTCAGGCTCGCCGGCCACCACACGGGGGGATAGGCATAGATCTCGTCGGCCGTCTTGAACGACATCATGAAGAGCCAGTAGATCGGGAAGATAAAAAATGCCGTCAATCCGATGGCGCCGGCGTAACGCGCGGCGAGCTTGACGGTGCGGCGCTGCTGCAGCTTCATCGCGACAACCCGACGCGGCGCAAGGCCAGTGTGACGACGATCGACAGCCCCACGATGATGAGCAGCGCCACCGCGGCGGTATAGCTGGTCTCGAACTGCTGAAAGCCTTTCACATAGGTGAAGATCGACAGCGTTTCCGTCTTCGTGCCGGGCCCGCCCCGGGTGAGCACCCACACGATGTCAAACAGACGGAACAGATCCAGGCCGCGAATCAGGATCGCGACCGCCATCACCGGCCAGATCGCGGGCAGGACGATGCGAAAGAACGTGCGCCAGTAGCCGGCGCCGTCGATCTGCGCCGCCTCGAGCTGCGACTTGTCGACGGCCGACAGCGCCGCGAGCAGGAGCAGGAACATGAACGGCGTCCACTGCCAGACTTCAGCGGCCAGGATCGCCGGGTACACAAGGTTCGGGCTGATCGTCCAGAGCAGCGTCACATCCTGGCCGGCGAACCAGCCGAGCACCTGGTTGATCGGCCCGAAGCGGTTGTCGAACATCAGCGACCATGTCGCGCCAGCGACGATGGGCGACACGACGACCGGCAGCACCAGCAGCGCCACGAAAATCTGCCGGCCCGGCAGATGGTCGATGAACAATTGCGCCATCAGCAGGCCGAGCATCAGCTCGAGCGGCAGCGCGATCGCCGTGAAGACCAGCGTGTGCAGCAGCGATTCCCACAGCCGTGCGTCGTTGAACAGCAGCGCGAAGTTTCGCAAGCCGTGAAAGCTGGTGTCGTTGTTCGTCATCGTGATGCCCTGGAAGCTCACGACGAGCAGATAGACGAGCGGGAACACGCCAATCAGCAACAGCACGAAGATCGACGGCGCGATCAGCGTGTGCTTGAAATGGCGCTCGCGTGTGCCGGTTCCAATAGGCATGAATTGCAGAAGGCATGTGCCGCAGCGACCGTGTCATCCCGGCGAAAGTGCCACCCCGTGCTCGACACGGGGCCGGGATCCAGGGCGCTCGGCGAGGAGTGGATCCCGGCTTTCGCCGGGACGACAGCCGAGGCGGCGGACCAGCCCGCCCACCATCGGCCCTTGGCGCTGCCCTACTTCGGATACGCGCCGGACTTCGCGGCCCAGGCCTCGTACACAGCCTTCTGCTTGTCCGCGCCAACCTGCTGCGTGACGGCGTCCCAATCCGCGGCGACCTTGTCGAGAATCTTCTGCGGGTCCTCGCCGGCCCACAGCTTGCTGATGCCCTGGCGCAGCGCCTCTTCGTACTTGTCGGTCTGGATCAGCGACAGGTCGAGCAAGCCTGTTTTCGCGCCCGCGCCGAGTGCGGCCAGATAGTCTTTCGCGTCAGGCCACAGGGCGAGGTAACCCGGATTCGTGAAGTGCGAATCGCGGAACGGGTCACGCAGCGCGTAGGGCAACTGCACGCGCTGGTTGCTGATTTCCTCGCTGTTGAGCCACTGGATGAACAGATACGCGGCTTCCTTGTTCTTCGACGTCGACGCCACCGACAGCGCGAAGCCGGCGGCCAGCTGCGGGTGGCCGCCGGGCGGCAGCGCATAGCCGACCTTGCCGGCGATCTGCGTCTTCGGCACCCAGTCGAGCGCCTTCTCGTTGGCCAGGTAGCCCGCGGCGAAGCGCCCGTACGGCGGCCACGAGATCGTCATCGCGCTCTCGCCCTTGACGAACACCGCCAGGTTCTCGACGAAGCCGAACTTCTCCACGCCCTTGGGCATGAACTTGTTTTCGGCGAGCCAACCCTTCAGCACCTTCAAGCCGGCAGGCGTGTTCGGGGTCGCCTTCATGTTCGCGTCGAAGAACTTGCCGCCCTCGTTGCGAAAGCGTTCCTGGAACATGAAGTTGCCGTAGCCCGGCTCGCGGAACATCGATGCGCCGTAGATGCCCTCGCCCTTGAGCTTTTCCGTCAGGAAGCTGCCCACCTGCTGGAACTCGTCCCAGGTCTTGGGCACCGCCAGATCCGCCTTGAATTGCTCCTTGTAGGCCTTCTGCAGGTCTTCACGCGCGAACAGGTCCTTGCGGTAGTACATGATGAACACGTCGCCGTCATCGGGGAAGCCGTAGATCTTGCCGCCCACTGTCATCTGGTTGTCACGGTAGGTCGGCGCGATCGTCTTCAGCTCATCGCGGTAGCTGTACTTGTCGACCAGGGC
>JANNKM010000535.1:0-5745 GCA_031396305.1 Rhizobacter sp. | reverse complement strand
CTGAGCGGCGCGATCACGCTGGGCGCACTGTGCAGCCACCCGCATGTGCAGTTGCCGGACCGCATGGTGCCGGGGTACTACGCTGTGGCGTAGCGGCGACGCGAAACCGGCATCCCTGCATCAAGTCCTTGTGGCAGGCGTGGCCGTTTTCGGGCCGTCAGGGAAGAGCTGGTTGACGAGCTCCCGGATCTTCTCATCGCCCTTGATGAACTTGCTCATGTTCGCGCCGCCGCCCATGGCGTCGCAAACGGCCTGGCCGATCTGCCTGCCACCCTGGAAGACCTTGATGTCGGCGAACGCCAGGTACAGGGCCAGATCCCAGCGCCAGTTCGCGGTGTAGGTCGAGGTCACCGGGCAATCGGTGATCTTGGCCTCGGCGGCGAGCCGCTGCACCGTATAGCCCTTCTGTTCCAGCGCTTGCGTGTAGGCGACGATGAAGCCGGCCTGCACCACCGCCGGGTTGTCAATGATGCAGACCTGCTTGCCGTCGAAGCTTTCGACGGGCGTCACCTTCTGGTTGATGGCGCACGCGGCAAGTGCGGCGACCACCGGAATGAGGAAGAGTGCCCTTGTTGTCATGGCGGTCTTGAAGATTGGTCAGCAGCTCACACTTGCACTACCAGCGCGGCTCGAACTTGCGAATCGACTCTTTCACAGCATCGCTCAGCGCGAAGCCGTCGCCATGACGCAGCGCAAGTTCGGCACAGCGTTTCTCGAACGCCTCGATACCCATGCCGTAGATGAACTGCATCGCGCCGCCGGTCCACGCCGGGAAGCCGATGCCGAAGATCGAACCGACGTTGGCGTCGGCGACGCTCGTCAATACCTTCTCGCTCAGGCAGCGCGCGGTTTCCACCGACTGCCGATAGAGCAATCGATCCTTCACTTCGTCGATGTTCCAGCCGCCTGCAGGCGCGGGCTTTTCGAACAGCGGCTTGAGCTGGTTCCACAGGTGCTTCTTCCCACCCGTCGGATAGTCGTAAAAACCGCCGCCCGCCGCGCGCCCGCCGCGCTTGAACTCCTTCACCATGCGTTCCACGAGCAGCTCGCCGGGCTTGGCGACGTAGCCTTTGCCTTCGGCTTTGAGGTCGGCGCGCGTCTGGTCGAGCACATGCACGCTCAAGGCGAGCGACGTCTCGTCCATCACCGCGAGCGGCCCGACCGGCATTCCGGCCTGCATGCCACCTTGTTCGATCACCGGCGCGGGAATTCCTTCGCCGAGCATCGCCGCGCCTTCCATCACAAAGGTGCCGAACACGCGGCTCGTGAAGAAACCGCGCGAGTCGTTCACGACGATCGGAATCTTGCCCAGCGCCTGCACATAGTCGAAGGCGCGCGCGACGGTCTCGTCGTCGGTGGCCTTGCCGCGAATGATCTCGACGAGCTTCATCTTGTCGACCGGGCTGAAAAAGTGGATGCCGATGAACTTGTCGGGCGTCGTGCTGGCTTGCGCCAGGCCGGTGATCGGCAGCGTCGAGGTGTTGGAGGCAAAGAAGCCACCCGGCGCGAGCATCGGTTCGGCCTCCTGCGTAACCTTCGCCTTGAGTTCGCGGTTCTCGAACACGGCTTCGATGATCAGGTCGCAGCCCTGCAAGTCGGCCGCCATGTCGGTGGGCGTGATGCGCGCGAGCAGCGCCGCCTGCTCGGCCGCGCTCATGCGGCCCTTCTCGACGCGCGGCTGCGTGATCCTGGTGCTGTAAGCCTTGCCGGCCTGGGCCTTGTCGAGCGACACGTCTTTCAGCACAGTGGAGATGCCGCGGCTCGCTTGCGCATACGCGATTCCCGCGCCCATCATGCCGGCACCCAACAGACCGACGCGCAAAGGTTTGTAGCGCGGCGTTTTGCCCGGGCGCGACTGGCCGCTCTTGATCGCGTTCAGATTGAAGAAGAACGTGTTGATCATCGCCTTCGCGTTGGGCCCGACGGCCAGCTTCGCGAGGTAGCGGCTCTCCACGCGCAGCGCAGTGTCGTAGTCGACGAGCGAACCCTCGACCATGCACGCCAGCGCCGCTTCGGGGGCCGGGTACATGCCGCGCGTCTGCTTGCGCAGCATCGCCGGTGCGGCGGCGAGCAGCGGTGCGGCGGCGAGCAGCGGCGCGAGCTTCGGGTTGCTCGCCGTGCCACCGGGCATGCGGTAGTCCTTCGCGTCCCAGGGGTGCACCGCGGCGCCCGGGTCGCTCTTGTGCGCTTCGATCCAGGCCAGGGTCGCAGGGCGAAGCGCGCTCGCCTCGGCCACCAGCTCATGCACCACGCCGATCTCGAGCGCCTCTTTCGGTCCGAACAACTTGCCCTCGACGAGATACGGCTGCGCCGCGAGCAAGCCGAGCAGCCGCGTCATCTTCGTGATTCCCGAAGCCCCTGGGATCAGCCCCAGCGTCACCTCGGGCGTGCCGAACTGGATCTTCGGGTCGTTCACGGCGATGCGGTGGTGCCCCACGAGCGCCAGCTCCCAGCCGCCGCCCAGGGCCGCGCCGTTCAGGCAGGTCACGACCGGCTTGCCCAGTGTTTCCAGCGTGCGCAGGTTCCTCTTCATCACTTCGACGCCGACATACATGCGCGCCGCGTCGCCGCGCGTCAGTCGCATCACGCCTTTCAGGTCGGCGCCGGCGAAAAACGTGCTTTTGCTTGACGCGAGCACGATGCCGTGGATTCGCTCCTTGTCGGCGACCACTCTGGCCACCGTCTGCGTCAGATCGCTCTGCCACTGCTCGCTCATCGTGTTGACGGGCTCGCCGGGGGCGTCGAACGTCAGCGTCGCGACGCCACCGTCGAGTTCATAACGGATCGTCTGCATTGCCTCAGATCCTCTCGACGATCGTGGCGATGCCCATGCCGCCGCCCACGCACAGCGTGGCCAGGCCGTAGCGCAGCTTGCGCCGGTGCAGCTCATCGACCAGCGTGTTCAGGATCATCGCGCCGGTGGCGCCCAGCGGATGCCCCATCGCGATCGCGCCGCCGTTCACGTTCACCTTTTCGTGCGGCACGTTCATCTCTTTCATGAAGCGCATCGGCACGGCGGCGAACGCCTCGTTCACTTCGAACAGGTCGATGTCATCGATTGTCAAACCCGCTTTGGCCAGCGCCTTGCGCGCCGCGGGCATCGGGCCGGTCAACATGATCGTCGGATCGTCACCGGAGAGCGCCGCGGCGACGATGCGCGCGCGCGGCTTGAAACCGTGCGTCTTGCCGGCGGCTTCCGAGCCGATCAACATCGCCGCCGCACCGTCGACGATGCCCGATGAATTGCCGGCGTGATGCACATGAAATATCCGCTCGACTTGCGGGTAACGCGACAGTGCCACCGCGTCGAACCCCATCGCGCCCATCTGCTCGAACGCGGGTTTCAGCGAGCCCAGGCCGGCGAGCGTGGTGTGCGGTTTGATGAACTCGTCGAAATCGAGGATGGTCTGGTCGAGGAAGTCTTTCACCGGCACCACCGAGCCGGCGAAGAAACCGCCCTCCCTGGCCTTGGCCGCGCGCTGTTGCGAGGCCATGGCAAACGCGTCGACGTCTTCCCGCGCAAATTGGTCGATGGTCGCGATCAGGTCCGCGCCGATGCCTTGCGGTACGAAGTTCGTGGCGGCATTGGTTTCCGGGTCCTGCGCCCAGGCGCCGCCGTCCGAGCCGATCGGCACCCGGCTCATGCTTTCCACGCCGCCGGCGACGACCAGGTCTTCCCATCCCGAGCGCACTTTCTGCGCAGCCAGATTCACCGCTTCCAGACCCGACGCGCAGAAGCGGTTGATCTGCACGCCCGAACAACGCCAGTCCCACCCGGCGCGCAGCGCGGCAACCTTGGCGATCACCGAGCCCTGTTCGCCGATCGGCGACACCACGCCCATCACGACGTCGTCGATCTGCCCAGTGTCGAAATCATTGCGGCGCTGCAGTTCGGTGAGCACGCCGGCGAGCAGGTTCACCGGTTTCACTTCGTGCAGGCTGCCGTCTTTTTTTCCCTTGCCGCGCGGCGTGCGGATCGCATCAAAAATGAAGGCCTGCGTCATGCTGGAATCTCCTGAGGATTGAGGGTCAGAAAGGCATCGGGGCAGTATAGGAGCGTGGACGCATTCGCGACCTTCCGGTGGCCATAATCGCCAGGCCCACCCTGCCGAGGCCCACCATGATCGAACGCACCCTCTTCAGCGCCGACCACGAGACGTTTCGCGACAGCTTTCGGCGCTTCATGGACAAGGAGATCGCGCCTTTCCATGCCGAGTGGGAAGAGCAGGGTTATGTGGATCGCGAGGTCTGGCGCAAAGCGGGAGCGAACGGTTTCTTGTGCATGACGATGCCCGAGGTTTACGGCGGCGCCGGGGCCGACAAGCTCTACTCGGTGGTGCAGATGGAAGAGCTGAGCCGCGGCGGCTGGAGCGGCATCGGCTTTGGCCTGCACAGCGAAATCGTCGCGCCCTACATCCTGCACTACGGCAGCGAGGCGCAGAAGCGCAAGTACCTGCCGATGCTGGCGAGTGGCGACACCATAGGCGCGATCGCGATGAGCGAACCCGCTGCCGGCTCCGACCTGCAAGGCGTGAAGAGCACGGCCCTGCGCAAGACTGACTTGCAAGGCGAGCACTACCTGCTGAGCGGCTCCAAGACCTTCATCACGAACGGCTGGCACGCGGACCTCGTGATCGTCGTCGCCAAGACCGACCCCGCTGCCGGCGCCAAGGGCACGAGCCTGCTGCTGGTGGAACGCGGCATGCCGGGGTTTGAGGCCGGCAAGCGGCTGAAGAAAATCGGCCTGAAGGCGCAGGACACGGCCGAGCTGTTCTTCAACGACGTGCGCGTGCCGATTGAGAACCTGCTCGGCGCCGAGAACCGCGGCTTCGTCAGCCTGATGGAGCAACTGCCCTGGGAGCGCATGCAAATTGCAATCGGCGCCGTCGCCAAGGCCCAGGCGGCGATCGACTGGACGATCGAGTACGTGAAAGAGCGCAAGGTGTTCGGCCAAGCCGTGGCGAACTACCAGACGACGCGCTTCAAGCTCGCCGAATTGCAGACCGAAGTGCAGGTGGCGCAGGTGTTCGTCGACAAGTGCCTGTCGCTGCTGCTTGAAGACAAGCTCGACACTGCCACCGCGTCGATGGCCAAGTACTGGGTCAGTGACCTGGAGAACAAGGTGATCGACCAATGCCTGCAACTCTTCGGCGGCTACGGCTACATGTGGGAGTTCCCGATCGCCCGCGCGTTTGTCGACGCGCGCGTGCAGCGCATCTACGGCGGCACGAACGAGATCATGAAAGAAGTGATCAGCCGGGCCATGGGGTTGGGCGGGCGCTGAACCGCCGCCGGGCGCAGGCCGGCACCCGGCGCCCTGACCGCGGCGCATCCGCGCAACGGGTCGGGACGTTGGCGCCGGTGTGGGCCCAGATCTGCCCACACCGACTCCCAGGCCCGCGCTACTTCGGCACAGGCGCCGCGATGTAAGCGGATACGTCCAGGATGTTCTGCGCCGTCATGCTCGCTCTCAGCGCGGAATGGCTCCCGATGCCCGCCAGCACCGAGGTCAACTTGGCGGACGTGTCGACCATCGTGCTGCTTGCCATGCTCGTGCCGTGGCAGTTCATGCACGTGTTCGCGTAGAACGCCTTCCCCGCCGCAACGTTGCCGGCTGGCGGCGGCGGTGGCGGCGGTGGTGGTGGTGGTGGTGGCGGTGGTGGCGGGGGCGGCGGTGGCGGGGGCGGCGGCGGCGGCGGTGGCGGGGGGGGTGGCGGCGGAGGGGGGGGTGGTGGGGGTGGTGGT
>JANNKM010000526.1:0-2844 GCA_031396305.1 Rhizobacter sp. | reverse complement strand
CATGGCCTGGATCAACGGGTTCCAGGATCATTTCGTGATGGTCGGCGGCCAGCAGAGCACGCGCTCGCTGCCGCATTTCGCCGAACTGTTCCGCCTCGCCGATGCCGCCGGTCTGATCGAACAGCCCGAACTCGCGGTGCGGCGCATGAAGACGCTGCTCGCCTTGCATGGCGTGGTCGGGTGAGCCCGGCAGCTGGCGGCTTGTAAGTTGCAGTGATGCGCGACTTCACGCAAGACCACCGCTGGCTGTCGATCAACACGGCGACGGTGCGCAAGCAGCGGGGCGTCGACTGGCCGTTGCTTGAGATCATCGACGCATGCGCAGCGCGCGCCATCCGCGCCATCTCACCGTGGCGCGACCAGGTCGCGGCAGCCGGCCTGCAGGCCACTGCAAAGCGCCTGCGCGAGCACGGCATCGAACTCTCAGGATACTGCCGCGGCGGCATGTTCACCTATGCCGACCCTGCCGGCCGCCAAACCGCACGCGACGACAACAAGCGCGCGCTGGATGAAGCGTGCACCCTCGGCGCGCCCTGCCTCGTGCTCGTGGTGGGCGGGCTACCGGGGGCACTTGAGGGCCGAGCCGTGCACCGCGACATCGCCGCCGCGCGCGCGCAAGTCACCGAGTGCATCGCCTCTCTGCTCGACGACGCCCGCGCGCGGCGCATGCCGCTGGCGATCGAGCCGCTGCACCCGATGTACGCCGCGGACCGCGCGTGCATCAATACGCTGGAGCAGGCACTCGATGTGTGCGACCAACTCGACCCCTCACGCAGTGGCGCGTTAGGTGTCGCCGTTGACGTCTACCACGTGTGGTGGGATCCGAAGCTCGCGCAGCAGATCGTACGCGCCGGGCGCAGCCGGCTGCTCGCCTTGCACGTCTGCGACTGGCTCACGCCGACCACCGACCTGTTGAACGACCGCGGCATGATGGGCGACGGCGTCATCGAGCTTCGCAAGATTCGCGGACTCGTCGAGGCCCAGGGTTACGCCGGCTACAGCGAGGTGGAAATTTTCTCCGCGAACAACTGGTGGCAGCGCGGCGGCGGTGAGGTGCTCGACACCTGCATCGAACGCCATCGGCGCTGCGTTTGACAGGCATGGCCTCATCGGGCCCGCAAATTTCGGCTCTACTTCGACTCTTCCACGCCGCGATTCACCAGCAGATCGAGCCGCCGCAGTGCATCGAGATTTGGTGCGCCGAGGAGTCCCATGACCCGGTCGATTTCGGATCGGTAGATCGCCAGAACATGCGCCACGCCGGCTTCACCGGCGATCGCGAGCCCCCACAGCTGCGGGCGCGCGATCAGAACCGCGCGCGCACCCAGAGCGATCGCCTTGACCACATCTGAACCGCGCCGCACGCCGCCGTCGATCAGGACCGGTGTCCGGTCCCCCACGGCGTCAACGATGGCCGGCAGCGCTTCGAGCGAACTCGCGGCTCCGTCGAGCTGGCGGCCGCCGTGGTTGGAGACGATGAGTCCGTCGACCCCAAGGGCCACCGCGCGGCGCGCCTCCGCGGGATGCAGGACGCCCTTCAGTAACAGCGGCCCTTGCCACAACGCGCGCAACTGCGCGACGTCGTCCCAGTGCATCGCGGGGTCCAGCAGCGAGCCCATGCGGCCGGCGAGCGTGGCGAGCGACTCGTTCGATCCCGGGCGCACATAGTTGCCGAAGGTCAGGCTCGGGAGTTCGCGCCGCATCGACCAGCCCCAACGCCATTTGGCCGCCAAGCCGAGCCACTGCCGGCCCGAAAAGCGCGGCGGAATCGCAAAGCCATTGGCAAGGTCACGCTCGCGCTTGCCGAGAAGTTGGTTGTCGATCGTCAGGATCAATGCGTCGTAACCGGCGTCGCGCGCGCGCTGGGTCAGCTCGCGCGTGAAGCCGCGGTCGCGAAAGATGAACACCTGCATCCAGCGCAGTCCACGGTGCTGCGCTGCCAATTCCTCGATCGAACACACCGAGCCGTGGCTCAGGCAGTAGACGGTCGAGGCGGCCGCTGCCGCATGCGCCGAGGCGATTTCCCCGCGCGGCCAGAAAAGGCCGGCCAGCCCGGTCGGGCCGATGATCACGGGTGTGGCCAAGGTCTGGCCGAACAGCGCCACCGACTGATCGCGGGAGGCGGCGCCTTCGAGTGGCCGCGGCAGAAAACTCCAACGCTGGAAGGCGGCCTCGTTGCGCCGCAGCGTCACCTCGTCCTCGGCGCCGCCGTCGGCAAAATCGAAGACCGCTTGCGGCAATCGCACTTGCGCCGCCACCCGCATCGAGCGAATGTTCGGGAATTGCAGCGCAAGCGAATCGGCAGGCATCGAGCGAACCCCGAAGCGGAAAGTTTCAACGCGTGGCGCACAGACTCGGTACCATGCCTGCCCCAACCAACAGGGTAGGACCATGATCGACGAAGCGCCAAAGATCCAGCACCGGCCGATCCTCCGGCCCGCCGCGGCGCTTGTCGATGCGCTGCGTGGCACGCCCACGGGGTTCATTGTCGACGCACTCGGCGGAAGTGGCGCGCTCGACTACCGGATCAAGCCCGCGATTGCCGAGCAGGCCACGTGTTGTGGCGTGGCGCTCACCTGCGACGCCGGCCCGGCGGACAATCTCGCGCTTCTGGCCGCACTCGAGTCGGTGCAGCCAGGCGACGTGTTGGTCGCCGCCGCCGCCAACTACACCGGCTGCGCCGTCACCGGGGACCTGCTGCTGGGCATGGCGCGCAACGCGGGGGCGGTGGGCTTCATCACCGATGGCTGCGTGCGCGACCTGCCGGGCATACGCATGGTCGGCTTGCTGCACCGACTCGAGTGCGGCCAGAAGCGCGAGATTGTCCGCCGGGCCGGCGTCGCA
>JANNKM010000480.1:0-7916 GCA_031396305.1 Rhizobacter sp. | reverse complement strand
GGCGAACGCCGGGATCCACCCTGCGCCGCGCTCGACCGTCCTGGATCCCGGCCCCGTATCGAGTACGGGGTGACACTTGCGCCGGGATGACAGCTGCTCAGGGGCTGCTCACCCGCGAACGTAGCTCCCAGGCGCGTCGGCCAGGGCCGGGTGGCCCGGCGCACCGACCCTGGCTGGGTTGCCCATCGTCGGAGGCGCGACCCGGGCGCTCGAGTGCTGCGCCAGCCAACCCTGCCATGCCGGCCACCACGAGCCTTCGAATTGAGCCGCGGCGTGCAGCCAGGCGTCGGGGTCCAGATGTTGCTCGCCGCTGCGGCGCTGCAAGAGTTGATGGCTGCGATTCGGATGTCCGGGCTCGGAGACGATGCCGGAGTTGTGGCCGCCGCTGGCCAGCGCGAACGTCACGTCGGTATCGGTGAGGATGTGGACCTTGTAGACCGAACGCCACGGCGCGACGTGATCGGTCAGCGTGCCGACTCCGAACACCGGCACGCGGATGTCGGTCAGGGCGACGGGCTTGCCCAGCACCAGATAGCGCCCATGCGCGAGCTGGTTCTCGAGGAAAAGCTGGCGCAGGTATTCGGAGTGCATGCGATACGGCAGGCGTGTCGCGTCGGCGTTCCAGGCCATCAGGTCGTTCACCGGCTGGCGCCGGCCCAGCAGGTAGTTGTTCAGGCGATATGACCAGACCAGGTCGTTCGAGCGCAGCATCTGGAACGCGCCGGCCATCTTCTTCGCGTCGAGCACGCCTTTTTCGCGCATCTCGTCTTCGAGGAAGGTGACCTGGCTGTCGTCGATGAACAGTGAAATCTCGCCCGGGTCCTCGAAGTCGGTCTGCGCTGCCAGCAGCGTCAGGCTGGCCAGGCGCTCGTCGTGGTCGCGCGCCATCTGCGCCGCGGCGATCGCGGCGAGCGTTCCGCCCAGGCAGTAGCCCGTCAGGTGCACCTTGGCGCCCGGGCAAATGGCGCTCACCTCGTCGAGCGCGGCCATCACGCCAAGCGCCCGGTAGTCGTCCATGCCGAAGTCGCGGTCACGCGGGTCGCGCGCCGGATCGGGGTTCTTCCAGGAGATCGCGAACACGGTGTGCCCCTGGCCGACGAGCCAGCGGATCAGCGAGTTGTGCGGCGACAAGTCGAGGATGTAGTACTTCATGATCCACGCCGGCACGATCAACACCGGTTGCGCGTGAACCTGCTGCGTCGTCGGCACGTACTGGATCAGCTCGATCAATGCATTCGAGAACACCACCTTGCCGGGCGTGACCGCCACGTTCACGCCGACCTCGAACGCTTCCGTGCCGGCGGGCCTGCGGCCGGTGACGGCGCGCTGCCAATCGTCGATGGCGTTGAGCCCGCCTTGCCACAGGTTCGCGCCAGCGCGTTGCACCGTGGTCGCCAGCACCAGCGGATTCGTGGTGATGAAATTCGAAGGCGCGAGGCGGTCCAGCGACTGGCGTGCACCGAAGTTGACCATCTGCTCATGATGCCGGCTCACCCCCGGCACGCCCGTGGTGGCGACGTGCCACCATTGCTGCGCGAGCAGAAAGCCCTGCGACCACACGTTGAACGGCCAGCTCTGCCACGCCGGGTCGGCGAAGCGCTTGTCCTGCGGCAACGGTTCGATGCACGGCTGGCAAGTCTCGGGCCGCAGCGCGGCGTAGGCGAACAGGCCCCAGCGCAGCGCCTTCTTGAAGGCCTTTTCGACCAACTGCACCTGCTTGCCCGGCGCCAGCGCGAGGTGCATCGCCCAGTCGGCGCTGGCCGCGGCGATCGACACCGGCGACACCCCGCCGGTGAGTTGCGCCAGCGCGGCACGCGTCGTGTGGTCCAGGCTCGCCCAGCGCGCATCAAGCTCGGGCGTGTCGGCGGCGATCTGGCCGAGCCAGGCGCTGGCCGCGCGTTCCAGTGGATGCGCAGGCAGCGCTGCATTGCGGCGCGGCGTGGTGACGTCTTCTGGGGCTCGGTCCATGGCGGGTGATCTTCGATGTTCTGGCGCGTGGGATCAGCGCACCACAGCATGAGCCCCAGCCGCGCGCCAGCGCTTGACGCCAATCAATCCAAAGGGAAGCGCGTCTTCGGGTCGGGAGAGGCGGCGCATTTGATGTGCGACAAGCTCACGCGGTGGTGCGAAGCGCACAGTGCAAAGAGCCTGGATTGACACGGGAGTTCGCCATGAGCCACGCCACCTTGACAGTCATCCGTGACGAGCATGCGGCGCTGGCCGCGATGCTGCGTTCCGTATTGCTGTTGCTCGCGCAATACCGTCGGCGCGGTGAAGCGCCGGACTTTGCGCTGCTGCGCGCGATGCTGTTCTATATCGACGAGTTTCCGCAGCGCCTGCATCACCCGAAAGAGTCGACGCTGCTGTTTCCGAAGATGAGGCTGCGCAGCGACGAGGCGTTGGCCGTGCTCGACAAGCTGGACCGGGAGCATGAACAAGGCGAGTGGCAGATCCGCTATGTGGAGCGTGCCTTGCTCGCGTTCGAGATTCTCGGCGAGTCTCGCCGCACCGCCTTCGAAGAGGCGCTGCAGCGCTATGTCGACTTCTATCTGAGCCACATGCGTACCGAGGAACTTGAAGTGCTGCCGCTGGCTGAGCGCATCCTGACCGAGGCCGACTGGGAGGAGCTCGACGTGGAGTTTCTGTTGAATCGCGATCCGCTCACCGGGCACGCACCCACCGAGGAGTACAGCGCGCTGTTCAGCCGCATCGTGTGCCTGACGCCTGCGCCGATCGGGCTGGGGGCGTGAGCAACTGTCATCCCGGCGAACGCCGGGATGACATACAAAGGGGGGATGAGCAAAGTGGCAAAGCCACATTTGCTCTGACGCAGTGCCGGTTCACATCACCGCGGCGCGCACGATCGGGCAACACAGCCCGCGCATCCCGGTGCCGATGCGGTCGATCTCGCTGCACGGCATTTCGATGACCTCGATGCCCGCCCCGCGCAGCCGCTTGTTGGTGCGCGCATTGCGCTCGAATGCGATCACGACGCCGGGTTCGAGTGCCAGCGCGCCGTTGCCGTCGTCCCAGGGTTCGCCCGTGCCGTCGTGCGTTTCGCAGCCGGTGACGATGGCATTGAAGGTCGGCGTGCCCAGGGCCTGCGCCAGCACGTCGAGCAGGTGCACGCCGTCGCGCGGCACCACCTGGATGGGGCCGCCGTGCGCGGCCGCGCGCAATTCCCGGCACGTGATGCGGTCCACCACCTCGGGCCGGTAGGTCACGACGTCGGGCGCGCACTGCGTGAAGTAACGCTCCAGCGGCGCGTCGCCGCCGGGCGCCAGTTGCGCGGCGATCACGGTATGCGCCGCGCCGCCTTCGAACAGGCCGCGCGCAATGTCCAGCGCCGCCCGCGACTGCGTGCGCGCGCCGATGCCGATCAGCACCACGCCATGGCCGAGTGCCATGACGTCGCCGCCTTCGGCGCTGGCGCGTACCGTCGCGGCGTCCGCGTCACCCCACCACAACTGTGGCTGGGCACAGCTGAAGCGCGGGTGAAAGCGATAGACGGCGGCCGCGAGCAGCGCCTCGTTTCTTCTGCCGCACCTTCCGGCGAGGTTCAGTGTCAAGCCGCTCTGGATCCAGCAGTGGCTTTCGCGCAGGCACAGGGTGTGGGGCAGGGGCGGCAGCACGAATGGGCGCAGCTGCAGTGCCATGCCCATCACGCCGTTGCTCGGCAGGCCCAGGTCGGCCAGGGTGACGCCGCCGATCAGCAGTTCGGCAAGCCGCTGCGGGTCGAGGTTCTCGCAGGCGGCGCGCAGTTCCGCTCCCAGCACGTCGGCGAGGTTCATGTGCGCGAGCAGGCGGTCCAGCAGCCACGTGCACGCCTGGGGCTGCTCAAGCGTCTGCGCGAGCAGTGTGTGCAATTCCAGCACTTCGACACCCTGCTGCCGCAATGCCCGGACGAACTCGGAAAAGTCGCGCTGGGCGCGCTCCACCCACAACGGCGCGCCGAACTCCAACTCGCGGCAGATTCGCGGGTTCAGGCGTTCGTGCGCCATTCCCGGCTGGCACACGAGCACGGTGTGCAGCTTGCCGACTTCGGAGTACACCCCCGGGGACGGCGCAGGCTGCGGCAGCGCTGTACTGCTGCGCCACAGGCCCGTTCCCGGCACGTTGTCCTTCATGGGTGCGCGACCTCCGCCTCGGGCCGACGCGCTGGTGATGTCGGCACGTTGACCCTCAAGCGAGCATGCTGACCCCGTGACGGCCGTCTTGGTTTGCGCCAGCACAAGAAAGGTGCAGCGGCGGGAGTTTTGCCTGGCACCGAACGGCACAACTTCGCACGTTTACCAAGCATTCACTCACCGTCACCGAGGCATGGCTTGCGATTGGTCAAGCATTTGCACACGCGCCCTACGCTGACAGGAATCGAATCAACAACAGCAGGAGAAGCGCAATGAATGCCCCGACCCCTCACTTCGATTCCCAGGCTCTGCACGGCGCGGCGTCGTCGCCGCTGCTGCGGCCGGATTTGCCGGCCGCGCCGCTGCCGGCCCAGCCGCAAAGCCGCCCGGCCTTGTCGTGGCGCCAGGCGCTGGCTGGGGTTTGATGGCATCGCCAGCGGCCGCTACGGTTGCGACGCGATCGCGATGGACACCGGCGAGATCTGGACCTTCCGCTACGACACGCTGCTGCGCGCCTGGGCCGCCGCGAGATCAGCATTTCGAGCATCGAGGCGCTTGGCGAATTTATCCAGTAGGCTTTGACTCCGACACAGAGCGTGTTGCAGTAGCGCTTGCGCGCGGGCCGCAGAGCGCGCAGGATCAGTCCCCCTGCTGCTCGCGGTAGAGCGCCGGAGTGAGGGGCACCGCAGCCAAAGCCTGGTGCGCTGCCGCGGCCAATTCGTCGCGGGTGTAGGGTTTTTTCAGCACCGGCCAAGGCAGTGGTGCGGCCGCCTTCGCGCCGGCCAGGTCTTCCGCATAGCCTGAGGTCAACAGCACCGCCAGCCGCGGTGCGAGCGCATGCGCCGCCTGCGCAAGTTCGGTGCCGTTCATGCCGGCGCCCAGCATGATGTCGCTGAACAGCAGGTCGAACGGCTCGCCGCGCTGCAACTCGCGCAGTGCCGTTTCGGCGTCGGCATACGCCTGAACCTGGGCACCCAGACCGGTGAGGAAACGGATCGCGACGTCGCGCACGCCGCTGTCGTCTTCCACGATCAGCGCGCGTGCGCCGCGCAACGTGGTGCTCGCTTGCGGTGCCGGCAGGACCGGTGCGTGCGGCGCGTCCGTCGAGGCGGCTACGGCAGGCAGAAACAGCACGATGCTCGTGCCCGCGCCGGGCCTGCTCAGAAGCTGCACGTGCCCGCCCGACTGCTTGACGAAACCATACACGGTGCTCAGGCCCAGGCCCGTGCCTTTGCCGGCTTCCTTGGTGGTGAAGAACGGCTCGAACGCGCGGTCGATGACCTCCGGGCTCATGCCCACGCCGGTGTCGGCGACCGTGATCGCGACCCACTCGCCCGGCTTGGCCGCGCCCGGCGTGCCATGGCTCGCCGCACCCGGCGCCCGGCGCATTTGGTCAGGCAGTTCGCTGCACGGCGCGCAGCTGAAGCTCAAGGTGCCGCCGTCGGGCATGGCGTCGCGCGAATTGAGGGCGATGTTGAGCAAGGCCGACTCGAGCTGCCCGGCGTCGGCCACGCAGCGCGGGCAGGCGGGATGGACTTGCAGTGCGACACGGATGCGCTCGCCCAGGGTTCGCCGCAGCAGCTCGGCCAGCGCCGCGAGCAGCGCGCCGGTGTCCACCGGCCCGGCGGCGAGCGTCTGGCGCCGCGAGAACGCGAGCAGCTTGCTGGTCAACTCCGCGCCGCGCTGCCCGGCGCGCGCGGCGGCACCGACCATCTGGCTGAGCAGGGTGTTCCCTGCCACGTCCGGATGGTCGGCGAGCATCTGCAGGTTGCCTTGCATGATTGTCAGCAGGTTGTTGAAGTCGTGCGCGATGCCGCCGGTGAGCTGGCCCACCGCTTCCAGGCGCTGCGCGTGGCCGAGTTGCGCCTCGGTCTGGGCGCGCTGCTGGCCGGTGACGATGAGGTTGGCGAGCGACTCGAGGAAGCCCGTTTCGTCGTCGCCGAAACGGCCCGCCTTGGCCGAGCTGGCCACGAGCACGCCGATGACGCGGCCGGCGTCGAGCATCGGTACCGCCAGCGCGCACTGGATCGGCCCCTGGCGCTGGGCTGGGGTGACGTTGAAGCGGCTTTCGCGGGCGAAGCTCGAAACGACCAGCGCCGCGCCCTGTGCAGTGGCGTAGCCCAAAAGGGTGTCGGCGCGGTTGGGCACAGGCGCGTTCAGCATCGTCGGCACCGCGGCGCTGCCCGCGGCCGTGTAGGCACTCGCGGCGCGAAACTCGAGGCGGTTCGCCTCCAGCAGCCAGACGACGAACGTCTCGACTTCGAGCGCCTGCGCGCCGAAGGCAGCGACGCAGGCGATCAACTGTTGCGCATCGCGCAGGTCCACCGCCGCGCGGCCCGCCCGGGCGATGTATTCGTTGTAGCGCGCGCGCTGCACTGCGCGGCGCACGCGCGGGTAGGCGCCGATGCCGCGCAATGCGGCAACGACGAACCGTGCATCGCCGCTTTGCATGGGGCTCAGGCCGATTTCAACCATCACCTCGCTGCCGTCGGCACAGCGTGCCGTGAGTTCCAGGTCGCCACCCATCGGGCGCGCGCGGGGTGCATGCGCATAACCCTGGCGCAGCCCTTGGTGGCGCGACGTGACGCTGGGCGGAACGAGCGCGTCAACGCCCATGCCCACCAGCTGGAAGATGCTGTAGCCCAGCAATTGCGCTGCGGCGGTGTTGGCCAGCACGATGTCGCCCTGCATGTCCACCAGCAACACCGCGTCGGGGTAGGCGTCGAAGACGCCACGGAAAACCGACGGGTCGAGTGGCTCGGGCGGTGTGTCGCTGGGCTGCATCGGGAAACGCAGGTCTCAGCCGCCCTGAACCTGGGGCACGAGCACGTAACCGGCGCTGCGCACCGATTTGAGGATTTGCGGGTTTTGTGGGTCGGCCTCGAGCTTCTTGCGCAGGCGCCCGATCTGCACGTCCACCGTGCGGTCGAACGGCGCCGCCTCGCGCCCGCGCGTCGCTTCGAGCAGGAAGTCGCGTGACAGCACGCGCCCCGGATGCTGCGCGAAGACGCAGAGCAGGTCGAATTCGCCGCTCGTCAACGCCACTTCGGTGCCGTCGGGTGCGGCCAACCGGCGCGCGCGCCGATCCAGCAGCCAGCCCGCAAAGCGGAAACGCTCGCCGTTGGCGCCGCCTGCGGCGGCGATTCCGGCACGGTGATTCGGCGGCGTGGTTGCGGCCTGCGGGGGCGGCACGCCAGGCGCCGGCGCCTCGGGGGCGCGGGTGCGCCGCAGCACTGCCTTGACGCGCGCCAGCAGCTCGCGCAGGTCGAAGGGTTTGGTCACGTAGTCGTCGGCACCGACTTCCAGGCCGACGATCTTGTCCACTGCGTCGCCGCGCCCGGTGACGATGACCAGGCCGCAGTTCCAGTGTTCACGCAGGCGCCGTGCGATCGACAACCCGTCTTCGCCGGGCAGACCCAGGTCGAGCAGCACCAGGTCGGGCGCATCCACCGCCATCAGTTCCAGCAGCGCACTGCCCTGGTGTCGCTGTGTCACCCGAAAGCCGTTGCTTCCCAGATAGGTGGCGAGCAACTGCGTGATGTCGGGTTCGTCGTCGAGGATGGCGATGTGTTGCTGCGGCACGGTCTGGGCGCTCCGGCGCCGTTTATACCGCGAACCCGTTCCGCCAACGGCAAACAGGCCACTGGGTCGCGCCGGCGCGCGGCTCGCGAGGAAATGCACGGCCGCCCGAAGTTTCCTCATCCCCCTTGTATGTCATCCCGGCGAACGCCGGGATCCACCCTTTGCCGATCTCCACCGTCCTGGATCCCGGCGTTCGCCGGGATGACA
>JANNKM010000457.1:0-3669 GCA_031396305.1 Rhizobacter sp. | reverse complement strand
GGCGTGGCGCGGCGTGACGCCAGTGAACATCGCCGCGCCGGTGAAGTACCTGCGTTCCGACGAAGGCGGCGTTTCTCACTTCCGCTACGGGCGTGACAACCTGTTGCTGAGCTGGATGCATTTGCGGCTCATGATCGAATTTGTACTGCGCCTGCCGGGCCTGCTGCTTCGGCGCTTTGCGCGCAGGCCTCCGTTCGCCGGGCGATGACGGGCGCACGTCTCCCGCTCGGTGTGTAATGCGATTCAGCGCGATTTCAACCTCTTTCCCCGGAGATTCAACGATGCCAGACTCCAACATCGGACGTCGTGCCGTTCTCGGCGCCGCCCTCACCAGCCCGCTGCTGGGCCTGCTGCCCGGCTGCGCGGCGCCCTTGCCGGTGTCGCTGTCGGCGCGCACGACGCCGGCGGCTCAGTCGTTGTTGAACGAAAGCGCCGCGGCGCACGGCATGGCAGCGTTCAAGTCCTTGACCGACATCAGCGTCAGCTACGAGGGGTCATGGCGACTCTTGATCGACAAGCTCCAACCCGTCCTCGTCGACCCCGGTTTTCGCATCAGGTCGGAAGAGCGGCTGCTGCTGCGCGACGGCGTGATTGCGCAGGCCCACAGCGGAACGTCCGGGCGCAAGTTCGTCGTGCGCAGGCCCAGTTCGCATGTGTTTGGCGAAGTGCGCGTCTGGTACAACGGCGAAGAAGCGCGCGACACCGAGCGCCGCGCCGCCGCCGCACTGGTGGCTGACGCCTACCGCCTGTTCCTGCTCGGCCCGATGTGGCTGGCCGAGCGCAACCTGGTGCTGGAGTTGGGCGATATCGAAACCGTGAACGGACTGTCTTGTGACGTGCTTCGCATTCAGCTCGCGCCCGGCCTGGGGCACACCCACATCGACCAGGTGGCGCTGTTCATCGACCGCAAGGAGCGCCTGATGCGCCGCATGCGTTTCTCGCTCGAAGGATTGGAGTCGACGAAGGGCACCGCGCATCAGGTCGATATGTTTGATCACCAGACGCTGCAAGGAATTCGCCTGCCCAGCCGTTTCGCCGAAATGCGCGTGCATCCCACGCTCCTGCCCGTGCGCGACTGGAGGGTCACCGGGCTGGATGTGAACCGCGGCTTCACCGCGGATGACTTGGCCGGACCGGAATTTGGCGGCCCGGCACGTCAGCCGGCGGCGGGGGTGCGAAAGGCAGGGGTGCCTGTCAATCTCGCTGCCTAGTCCGGCGGTGCACGGAATCCAACGCGGCGCGGTTCACTTTGACGCGGGTGCCCGCAGCCAACTTCAGGCAGTCAACAAGCCTCAGGCGCTCGCCGACACACCGTGCAGCTTGATTGCCCAGTAGACGGCTATGCCCATCTGTACGGCGAAGGCTGTGAACCTGGCCGTGACGGCCATGGGTGACGTGGACGCCAGATGGATGGCTGATTGAGCGACGCGGGCTGCGAGCAGAACGTAGGCAAGTGGGTCGGTGACATGCGACTTGCCAGCGACCACGGCAAGGAGCATGAAACCTCCAAAAAGGGGTAGCCCCTCGAGGCAGTTGGCATGTGCCCTGGCCAGGCGCTGCATGAAGGGTGAGAGACCCGAGTTATCTGGGCTGAACCCATTGGCTGGAACCTCTCGCGTGAGAACCAGCCTGGCGCGGATCGCTTCCATGAGCACGAGGAGGAGCAAAGTCCACGACAGAAAGCCAAGCAACGCCAGAAGGGTGGTAGACATCGCGTTTGCTCTTGGAAGCGGGGCTGCCGTGAAGGCGCGTGGCGGGAGTTTTCGACGGAAGACGATTGTTGTCAGAAACGTGGCTGAGGTCCAAGGCGTCTTCACGTAGATTGGCTTGATTGGGCGATGGGCAGGGACCGGCGGCCATGAGCGGAAGACGCCGGTACTCCGGTGGCTGTCCGCTCGATGGAAGGGTTGGGCGTTACGTGGATGAGCGCTCTGGCTATTTGATTGTGGCACCTGCTTCTGCGAGGAGCACCCTCAACACCGACCGATGGCAGTGCGTTTCGTTCTCGCAATAGCACCCGACAGAAAAGTTGGATTGATGAGAAAGGGCGGCGAGCAACTGGAGCGAGTGATGGTTTTCAGGAGAAGACATTTCAGCGCGGTACTTCTTGCTGAATGTAGCCCACTGAGCGGGAGTTGCAGCCTCCTGGCCAAGCTTCATTGTTTCGACGCTGGGAGCGAGATTGGGGAACCACACGTCGTACCAGTTCCGCGACGCAAACTCAGCCTTCCGAACACCCCTTGGCGGGCGACGAACGGTGCCAATGCGGAGGCCTTCAGCTTCCTCGCGCGGAGTTCCAAGTCTTACGACGCGCACGACCATTGCTTGCTCCTTGCTATGACGCCCACGACGGTGCGCTGGCCGCCGAAGGACGGACAGCCCGAGCCGGACTGCGCAGCGCGGCGGTGGTAGACCTCCGACGAACACAGAAACTCGCCACTGGTGGCCGGCAACGACTTCGCGGCACTCGTGGAATGGGAGGGCAAAGACGCTTGCATAGCCACGAATGGAATTCGCATTGCCGAACGTTTTCGTTGAGCCGCCGCTGGAGGCCGCAGGCCGGAAGCGGTCGGCTCGAACGATGGGTTCGGCCCCATTCGCTATGCCACTGCGCGTGCAAGAGGTAGAAGGATTTCGACTGACTCGTAGGGCACCGATACTTCACTGGCCTCGTTCCGCTCAATCAGACCCAGTTCTTCCATGCGCGCTACATCCGTGTGGACATTGGAGTAGTTTCGCTCTGCGGCCTTCGCAAGCGCATAGACGCTGCAGGGGCCAACTCGGCGCAGCGTGTCCAGTAGGTCAAGGCGCGCAGGGGTAAGGTCCGCAAACAGTGAGCGTGCCGATTCAAAGCTGAGCCGAAAGTCTGGCGTACGGCCTTTGCGGGCACCGCTGACTTGTGCTGCCGCAGCCTGAAAGACAGAGCCCTTGGCTGAAACCTCGATGATGGCCTTCATAACTGCTCCCAGAGTTCAACATCTGCCTTAAAGTCTTCGAGTAATTTTTCCAGCGAAGCAAAGGCGTACTCGAATTCCTCGCTTCCAATGTGGCGATGGCGTAGCCAGCCGGAGAACGTCAAGTTGAACGAAGGGTTGGGCGTCACTTGCGGCCGAGCTGCTATGTCTTTGGTAGTGGCTGCTGTGGCGGGAGGGCTTGCTGACGCTCGGAACCGGGAATCGCGCTCAGGTTTGCCAGCCAGGGCATAGCCGAATGCTGCCAGACTTGAAATGCTGGCACCAACTGTGCGCGTTGCGCCACGCAACCAAGGCGGATGATGACCGAGCTGGGAGTTTCAAGAGCGGTTGAGTACAACGGTGTGGCGCATTCCGGGCAAAACACTTGCGCTCTCCGATTGCCGCTCTCCGCAACCTTGACGTAGCTGTTGGTTTGGCCCCGAATTGCGAA
Organism: Rhizobacter sp.; assembly: GCA_031396305.1. Classification (GTDB taxonomy): domain Bacteria; phylum Pseudomonadota; class Gammaproteobacteria; order Burkholderiales; family Burkholderiaceae_C; genus JAEMQF01. The sequence goes on along the minus strand of JANNKM010000457.1, from coordinate 264 downwards.
TGACTCAATGGGGGCCCCGACGATTACGCGAAATGGAGAGCCTGAGAGAACCTGGCAGTCGGTGCAGTGGCAGACCATCACCCTCGTGGGATCAATCTGCGCAGTGAAGGAAACTCGACCGCAGTGACAAGTGCCGTCAATGTGCATAGAGCCCCGCGCGGTTGTGGTGGTGGGTGTGTGACGCCCAACTTTTGACATGAGCCGCCCACGTCGGGCGTAGCCCGGTGTGGGTCGGCTCGATGGAAGGGTTGGGCGTCATGCGAG
>JANNKM010000411.1:0-10010 GCA_031396305.1 Rhizobacter sp. | reverse complement strand
CCTGAGGGCCAAGCAATCACTTCACTTGGCTCTCTCCGCGTAGCGTGACGCGCCGGTCATCCACGGCCTTGTTCGACATGCTGGAACTTCGTTGATTGCCGACTCATGCGCATCCTGGTCGTCGAGGATCAACAGAAACTGGCCCGGTACCTGAAACGAGGCCTGACCGAACGCGGACACGTGGTGGACATCGCGCTCGACGGTATCGACGGCCAACACCTGGCGCTCGAGGGCGAGTACGACCTGGTGGTGCTCGATGCGATGCTGCCCGGCATCGATGGATTCGACCTGCTGCGCACCTTGAGGAGACACAAACGCACTCCGGTGATCATGCTCACTGCCCGGGACGGCGTTGAGGACCGCGTTCGTGGCCTCGAGGCGGGTGCCGACGACTATCTGATCAAACCATTCGCGTTTTCGGAACTGCTCGCCCGCATTCATGCCGTGACGAGGCGCGGCAGTGCGAAGGCGGTCGACGGGGCGGTGCTTTCGCTTGGCGATCTGGAACTCGATCCGGTCCGGCGCCGGGCAAAACGTGCAGGGCATCGGCTGGAACTGACGGCACAGGAATTCACATTGCTGTTGTTGCTGATGCAGCACACCGGCGAAGTACTCTCGCGCACCGAGTTGACCGAACGAATCTGGGACATGAATTTCGACAGTGACTCCAACGTTGTAGAGGTCGCCGTCCGACGCCTCAGGGCCAAGCTGGACGATCCATTCCCTGAGAAACTGCTCCACACGATGCGCGGGATGGGTTACGTGCTTGAACGCCGAGAGCCGAGTGGCGACCCGTCAGCGTGAAGCTCGACTCGAATTCAATCACCGTCCGCCTGACGCTGGGCCTGGGATTGATCGCGCTCCTCGTTTTCGTCGCCGCCGGCGCACTGCTACAACGCGCCTTTGAGCGTGACCTTGCCGAAGCCGACCGGCAGGAACTGCGGGGCAAGCTGGGTATCGTCCAGCACTTCATCGGCGAGTTCGCGCGAGCGCGCGATATCCAGGTCCTCAAGCACCACCTGGACGACCTGCGCATCGGCCACAGCCGCTTGTCGGTCCGTATCCTCGACTCCGACGCCAGCGATGTCTATCGCGGTGCGGGCCTGCCTGTCGACGAGACGTTCGACGCCAGCGGTTTCGGCCGTGTGCAGCGCGCAGATGGCGTGTCGTTCGATACTGTTCAGCAGATGCTGGGCACCGACTCGCCGTGGCCCGGTGGGCGCGTCGTGCTCGGTCTCGATAGTCGTCCGCGCGACGAGATGCTGGCACGTCACGTCAACAATCTGATTGGCGTGTGTGTGTTGGGAATCGTCCTCACCGCGGGACTGAGTTTCATCGCCGCCTGGCGCGGCCTCGCGCCGGTCAAACGCCTATCGCTACAGGCGGGAAAGATAACAGCGCACTCTCTCAGCGTGAGGTTGGTCGATGGTCAAGATGCCACGGAACTCGAAGGCCTGATCGAAGCGTTCAACGCGGTCCTGGATCGTCTCGAGACAGCCTACCGACAGGTCGAAGCATTCAGTGCCAACGTCGCCCATGAGCTGCGCACTCCACTGGCGAGCCTCGTCAGCGGCAGTCAGGTGATGCTGTCCGGCGTTCGCACCGCAAGCGAACTCAAGGAAGCGATCGCCTCGAATCTGGAAGACCTTCAGCAGATGAGCCAACTCGTCAACGACATGCTCTTCCTGGCGCGCGCCGACCAAGGTGACCGGGCGCAAGGACTCGAGCGAACCGATCTTGCGGCCGAGGCAGAGCGAACGCTGAAATACTGCGAACCGCTGCTCGAACAGGCCGGGCTGACCGGGACGCGAGTGGGTGAAGCTTCAATCGACTGCAATCCGGCGCTGGTGCGACGCGCCTTGGTGAATCTGCTGGTCAACGCGATCCAACACACGAACCGTGGGCAACACATTGAGGTCGCCATTGAAGCCTGCCGCGCAGACGTAAAGTTGTCGGTCAAGAACCCGGGCCTGCCGATTCCCGAGCGCATCAAGGCGCGCATGTTTGACCGCTTCTTCCGCGCCGACGACGCCCGGGCGCGCGCTGGCGAGAGCCACGGTTTTGGCCTGACCATCGTTGCGGCCATTGCACGCATGCACGGCGGCAGGGTATTCGCCGAATTTGGCGGCGGTTCGAACTGCATCGGGTTCGTGATTCCCGGTGTTGCACCGGGCTCCCCTGCGGCGGGAGCGGCCAGAAACCTCACGCCACCCGCCTTGATGACAGAGATGTAATGGAAGTGTCAGCGTTCGGTGGGCTGCTGGTTTCTAGAGTGCGCATACGCCTTTCGAAGGTCCGAGGGGCGCCGTCGTGGGAGCCATCGTTCCTGAGGCGCACGCCAACCAACCACAGGGATTCAACATGAAAACCGTTCTCGCCGTCATCGCCTTTCTTCTTCATCTCGGCGGTGCAAGCTCAAGTCGCACCTGCCACCAATGAAGGAGCACTGAGTGGTCTCCCCATGAACGTCGCGAAGAGGCTGGACCTCAAACCCGTGCTGGTCAACGCAGGCGCCGACTCAAAGGTTTCAGACATGCCAATGAGCCGAGCGAAACTTCTGGCTGAGCCCGCGCGGGTCGCGCCGGAAGCTCATGGCGGCGATGTGAGCGCGCAACTCAGCGGGGTCCCAATGGTCCTTGCCAAGCGTCGTTGATCCGGGCCCCGCTCGAACAACCGACAATTCGGTTCGTCCCGTGTGCCGGTCTGCGCCATGAATCAGGGGCTGCACCTGCCACTGTCCAGGAGATGACAAGTTCGGCACCTCACTGCGGGTTCGTTGCGGAACAATGGTGCCATGAAACTTCTGGTGGTTGAAGATGAGATCAAGCTCGCCGAGTACCTGCGCAAGGGCCTGACGGAAGAAGGCTACATCGTCGATGTGGCACACAACGGCGTGGACGGGCTCCATCTGGCAATGGAGGGCGAGTACGATCTTCTCGTGCTCGACGGCATCTCCCCGGTATCGACGGCCTCAGCCTGCTGGCCGCGTTGCGCCAAAGCAAACAAACTCCGGTATTGATCCTTACCGCCCGGGTCACTGTCGAAGACCGGGTGCGTGGCCTGCAGGGCGGTGCCGACGACTACCTGACCAAGCCCTTCGCATTCTCCGAACTGACGGCCCGGATTCAGGTCCTGCTGCGCCGGGCCGCACCACACCGCTACACCTCGATGGAGCCGACGTTGCTGCGCCGCTGCGCCTGGCCGACGTGGAGGTGAACTTGCTGCGCCGCAAGGTTGTACGCGCAGGGCAGCGGCTCGATTTGAAGAAAGCCGCGTATACGAGTGGCTATGGACTACGTCGAACGAGGGCAAGGTCAGTGTTCGTTGTGCTCGCGATCTTCAACGGCCTGCGACTGTTGCGCGGGCCTTGGCCCGTTCACGTGGACGAAGGGGACAACCGTGCGGAATCGGCTAATGTCGCTTGAACCCACACGGCTGGTGGCCGATCACCCTGCTTGTGTGGGTGCGTACGACGAGTTTGCGTTGCTACACTCTCGACCATGCGTCGCGCACTGCTCATCTTCATGATGGTGTTGCTGCCGTTCCAGTGGGTCTGGGCGGCAGCGGCGAGCACGTACACGCATGAATCGGCGGTTTCGACGCCCCGGTTCAGCCAGCATGTGCACGAGCATGTCCACGAACATGTTGTCGAACAGGTTAACGGCGCCGCCGATGCCGATCAAGGTTCGTTCGCTGCGGACCATCCGCATTGCGCGGGCTCCCACGTCTGGGCTGACATGAGCTGCGACGGCGCGACCCTGCAGCCGATCTTCGGGTGGGCACGCGTGCGTTTCGGCACCGCGGCCTGCGCCTACAACTCCCACGTCCCCGCCGGTCCCGAGCGACCCGATCGAAGCGCCACGCCCTGATTCGGCGTGGCAGTCCTCGCGACTCGCTGCAACTCCATCATTCAGGTCCATCGCGGCCTGACTCTGCGCCGAGTCCTTTGCGTTGTTCCGTGTCGCTCGCCGACACGGCGGACTTCACAGCAAGGAGATTTCGATGCGCTTGTCAGCGTTGGCACGAGGACTGCATTCCAGGATCGGTACGGGAGCGGTGATGTGCCTCTTTCTTTTCGGGGCCCGTTTCAGCTGGGCGCAAAGCCCTTCCGCCCCAGAGCCTGCCAGACCTACCGCGCCGGCGCTGGAGCCTGCGACACCGTTGACACTGCAACACGCGCTCGCGCTGGCACTGGCGGGCAACCCCGATCTGGTGGTGGCGGCGCGTGAAGTCGACGCTACGCAAGCGGCCCTGCTGCAAAGCCGGGTGCGGCCGAACCCGGAGCTGTCAACCTTGCTCGAAGACACGCGCTCGGCCAGCCGCACCACGACGATTCAGATCAACCAGCCGATCGAACTCGGCGGCAAACGCGCGGCGCGAATCGATGCTGCGCAGCGCGAACGCGACATCGCCGACGCCGACCTGCGCACGCGCCGCGCTGAGCTGCGCGCCACCGTCGCCGCCGCTTTTCACGCGGTGCTGGCGGCGCAGGAGCGGGTGCAGTTGAGCGCCGAGTCGGTCGAGCTCGCCAGGCGCGCCACCGACGCCGCGGCGAAGCGAGTGCAGGCCGGCAAGGTTTCGCCGGTCGAAGAAACCAAAGCTCGTGTCGCCGAAGGCACGGCGCGGCTCGAAGCGGCGCAGGCTCAATCCGAGCTGAGGTCAGCGCGCCAGGGCCTGGCCGCAACCTGGGGCGGCTCCGCGCCGCGTTTCGAGCGCGCGCAGGCCTCCGGCGCTCCCACCGAATTGCCGCCGTTGCCGACGCCCGAGTCGCTGGCGGGGCGCGTCACCGAGTCACCCGCGCTGGCGCGCGCGCAGGTCGAGGTGCAGCGACGCCAGGCGCTGACGGCGATCGACCGGGCGAAGCTCACGCCGGACATCACGCTCAGCCTGGGCGTGAAGCGCGCCAACGAGTTGGGCCGCAGCCAGGCGATCGTCGGCGTCGCGATCCCGCTGCCGGTGTTCGACACGAATCGTGGCGGCCTGCTCGAAGCCCTGCGGCGCGAGGACAAGGCGCGCGACGAACTCGCCGCGCTTCAGATCAGGCTGCATATCGACGCCCTGCAGACGCGCGAGCGGCTCGCAGCCGCGCATGCCGAAGCGCAGCTCTTGCGCAGCGACGTGTTGCCCGGAGCCCAGAGCGCCTTCGATGCCGCGGTGAAGGGATTCGAGCTCGGCAAGTTCGATTTCCTCGACGTGCTCGACGCGCAGCGCACGTTGTTCCAGGCCAGATCGCAGCACCAGCGAGCGCTGGCCGAGGCGCAGCGTGCCGCTGCCGAGATCGACCGGCTGCTCGGCGACGCGAGCGAGGCTGCCACACAGCCTGTCGTGCAGCTCGCTGCACAGCCCGCTGTCCAACCCATGACCAAGCCCCAGGAGTGACCCATGAACCTCACAGCATCCCCCTCCAAGTCGAAGTTCAGGCAGGCCCTGCTCGTTGGCCTCATTCTCATCGTGGGTCTGGCGCTCGGAGCCTACATCGTGAACGCGAAGAAGGCCGAGCCGGCGGGTGATGGCCACGGCGCGCACGCCGAAGGCGAGAAGGACAAAAAGGACCACGACAAGGACGAGCGCACGGTAGACGCGAATGCGAAAAAGGGCCCGCATGGCGGCCGCCTCTTTACGCAGGACGGCTACGGCCTCGAAGTGACGATCTTCGAAACCGGCGTCGAGCCGCATTGGCGCATCTATACCTTCAACGACGGAAAGCCGGTCGATCCGGCGCAAAGCGAGGTCACGGTCGCCGTCGAGCGCCTCGGGCGCAAGCCCCAGACGTTCACGTTCGCGAGGGAAGCCGACTATCTCAAGGGCAACGCCAACGTCGAGGAGCCGCACTCCTTCACTGTCAAGATCGCCGCCCAACACGCCGGCAAGGTCTACAGCTTCGGATTCGAGCAGGTCGAAGCGCAGGTGAAGATGAGCGACGAGCAGGTGAAGAACAGCGGCGTGCAAATCGCCGCGGCCGGCCCGGCGCGCATCAAGGTCATGCTGCAACTGCAGGGCGAAGTGCGCCTCAACGAAGACCGCACTGTCCACGTCGTGCCGCGCCTGGCGGGTCTGGTCGAATCGGTCTCGGCGAACGCCGGTGACCGGGTGCGGCGCGGTCAGGTGCTCGCCGTGCTGTCCAGCCAGGAGCTGGCGAGCCAGCGCAGCGACTTGCTCGCGGCGGGCAAGCGCCTCGACGCCGCGCGCATCACGCTGGCGCGCGAGAAGAAACTCTGGGAAGAAAAGATCTCCGCGCAACAAGACTATCTGCAAGCCGGCGCTGCCGTACAGGAGGCCGAAATCACCGAGCAGTCGCTGCGCCAGAAGCTCGCCGCGCTGGGCGCCGCTGCGGCCACCGACGGCAATCTCACGCGCTACGAGATCCGCGCGCCGATCGACGGCGTGATCACGGAGAAGAAGGTCTCCGCCGGCCAGGTGCTGAAAGACGATGCCGACATCTTTGTCGTTGCCGACCTGGCCACCGTGTGGGTCGAAGTCACGGTGCAGGCGCAAGACCTGAACGTCGTCAAGGCGGGCCAGAAGGCACTCGTCAAGGCCGCGTCGTTCCAGGCCGAGGCGACCGGCCAGGTGTCTTATGTCGGTTTGCTGGTCGGCGAGCAGACTCGCGCGGCGAAGGCGCGCATCGTGCTGCCCAACCCCAAGGGCCTGTGGCGCCCGGGCTTGCCGGTGAATGTGGAGCTGACCGCAGACGAGATCAAGGTACCGCTCGCGGTGAGCGCCGATGCGGTGCAAAGCCTGCGTGACTGGCGCGTCGTGTTCGGCCGCCATGGCGACAAGTTCGAGGCGCGCCCGCTCGAGTTAGGGCGCAGCGACGGAAAGATGGTCGAGGTGCTCGGTGGCCTGGAGCCCGGCGAGCGCTACGCCGCGCGCAACAGTTTCGTCATCAAGGCCGACATCGGCAAAGCCGGTGCGAGCCACGATCACTGAGCACGATCACTGAGCACGATTACTGAGGGAGAAGCCGACCATGAAACAGATTACCGCAATCATCCAGCCGCACATGCTTGAGCCGGTCGACCATGCCTTGCACCAACTGCCTCACTTCCCCGGCTTCACGATTTGGCGAGGCCGCGGCGAACACCGCGGGCGCGGCCCAGGGCACGCCTGGCAACCGGCCGCCGCCGACGTCGCGGGTCATTCCGATGTCGTGCTGCTGATCGCCTGTTCCGATGAATTCGCGCCCGCGATCGTGCAGACGATCGCGCAACACGCCCGCACCGGCCAACCCGGCGACGGCCTGATCACCGTCGTGACGCTCGACGAAGTCGTGCGCATCCGCACCGACGAACACGGCGACACCGCCGTCTAGCTAGCCCTTCCAGCCCGGAAAGCAACATGCTCGACAAACTCCTTCAATTCGCCATTGCGCAACGCTGGGTCGTGCTGCTGCTCGCGCTCGGCATGGGGGCGCTGGGCGCCTACAACTACCAGCGCCTGCCAATCGACGCCGTGCCCGACATCACCAACGTGCAGGTGCAGATCAACACGGAGGCGCCGGGCTATTCGCCGCTCGAAGCGGAGCAGCGCATCACCTTCCCCGTCGAGACCGCGATGGCCGGTCTGCCGGACCTAGAACAAACGCGCTCGCTGTCGCGCTACGGCTTGTCGCAAGTGACCGTGATCTTCAAGGACGGCACCGACATCTACTTCGCGCGTCAGCTCGTCAACGAGCGCATCCAGCAAGCCAAGAGCCAGTTGCCACCTGGGCTGGAGCCCGAGATGGGGCCGATCGCCAGCGGCTTGGGCGAGATCTTCATGTGGACGGTGGAACCCAAACCGGGCGCGAAAAAGATGGATGGCAGCGCCTACAACTCGACCGATCTGCGCACGATTCAAGACTGGATCGTGCGGCCGCAGTTGCGCAACATTCCCGGCGTGACCGAGATCAATACGATCGGCGGCTACGTCAAGCAGTTCCACGTCACGCCCGATCCGGCCAAGCTGATGGCGTTCGGCTTGAGTTTCCACAACGTGATGGAGGCACTGGCGAAGAACAACGCCAACGTCGGCGCCGGCTACATCGAAAAGAGCGGCGAGCAGTACCTGATCCGCGCACCGGGCCAGGTGGGAACGCTGGAGGAAATCCAGGACATCGTGGTGCGCACGCAAGGCGGCGTGCCGGTGCGCGTGCGCGACGTCGCCGACGTGCTGCTGGGCAAAGAGCTTCGCACCGGCGCGGCCACGCAGAACGGCGAGGAAGTCGTGCTCGGCACGGTGTTCATGCTGCTCGGCGAAAACAGCCGCACCGTCTCGCAGCGCGTCGCCACCAAGCTGGTGGAAGTGAACCGCAGCTTGCCGCAGGGCGTGGAAGCGAAGACGGTATATGACCGCACGAAGCTCGTGGATCGCACCATCGAAACCGTCTCGAAGAACCTGCTTGAGGGCGCGCTGCTGGTCGTCGCCGTGCTGCTCGCGCTGCTCGGCAACTGGCGCGCGGCGCTCATCACAGCCGCCGTCATTCCGTTGTCGATGCTGTTCCTCATCACCGGCATGGTGCAGAACAAGGTCAGCGCGAACCTGATGAGTCTGGGGGCGCTGGACTTCGGGCTGATCGTCGACGGCGCGGTGATCATCGTCGAGAACTGCATCCGCAGGCTTGGGCTCGAACAGCATCGCTTGAATCGCCTGCTTGATCGCGGTGAGCGATTCCAGGTCGTGTTCGAGGCGTCACGCGAGGTCTTCACGCCCAGCCTGGTGAGCGTGATCGTGGTCGTGCTCGTGAACCTGCCGATCTTTGCGCTCACCGGCGTCGAGGGCAAGATGTTCCACCCGATGGCGTTCACTGTCGTCGTGGCGCTGTTCGGCGCGCTGATCCTGTCGCTGACATTCGTGCCGGCGGCGGTGGCGCTGTTCGTCACCGGCCGCGTGCAGGAGCGCGAGAACCCCCTGATGCGCGGCGCGCGCAGCCTGTACGAGCCGGCGCTGCGCTGGGCGATGGGCAACCGCGCGCCCGTCGTGGCCGCGGCGCTGGTCGCGGTGGCCTTGAGCGGCCTGCTGCTCACGCGCATGGGCAGCGAGTTCATTCCGAATCTGGACGAAGGCGATGTCGCGCTGCACGCGCTGCGCATCCCGGGTACGAGCCTGACACAAGCGGTGGAAATGCAGGCGGCATTGGAAAAGCGGTTGATGGAGTTCCCGGAAGTGGACAAGGTGTTCGCCAAGCTCGGCACCGCGGAGATCGCGACCGACCCGATGCCACCGAGCGTCGCCGACAACTTCGTCATGCTCAAACCGCAGGCGCAGTGGCCGGACCCGAAGCTTCCTAAGCAAGATCTGGTGCGCGCGATGCAGGAAGCGGCCGAAACGATCCCGGGCAATAACTACGAGTTCACGCAGCCGATCCAGATGCGCTTCAACGAGTTGATCTCGGGCGTGCGCAGCGACGTCGCCGTGAAAGTGTTCGGCGACGATCTCGACAAGCTGCTCAAGAGCGGCGAGGAAGTCGCTGAAGTGCTGGAGCGCATTCCCGGCGCGGCCGACGTGAAGGTTGAGCAGATCAGTGGCTTGCCGATGCTCTCGATCAAGCTCGACCGGAAGAAGATCTCGCGCTACGGCTTGAGCGTCGGCGAAGTGCAGGAGTTGATCGAAGTGGCGATCGGCGGCAAGGGCGCGGGCCAGGTGTTCGAAGGCGACCGGCGCTTCGACCTGATCGTGCGCCTGCCCGAACGCATCCGCACCGACATGGAGGCGTTGAAGCGCTTGCCCATTCCGCTGCCGGGAAACGAGAGCAAGGCCGTCGTGACACTCGGCGAAGTGGCGGCTTTCGAGATCGCGCCGGGGCCGAACCAGATCAGTCGCGAGAACGGCAAGCGCCGCGCCGTCGTCACGGCCAACGTGCGCGGACGCGACCTGGGCTCGTTCGTCGCCGAGACTCAAGCGCGCGTGGCAGAGAGCATCATGCTGCCCGAAGGCTATTGGCTCGAATACGGCGGCACCTTCGAGCAACTGGCCTCGGCGGCCAAGCGGCTGCAGATCGTCGTGCCGGTGGCGCTGCTGCTGATCTTCGG
>JANNKM010000385.1:0-1655 GCA_031396305.1 Rhizobacter sp. | reverse complement strand
TGCGTGGTGTTCGGCGCGACGACCGACCGCTTCTTCAGCGGCGAGAACTTCTCGCTGATCCTGCAGCAGGTCATGGTGGTGGGCGTGATTGCCATTGGCCAGAGCCTGATCATTTTGACGGCCGGCATCGACCTGACGTGCGGAATGATCATGGCGCTCGGCAGCATCGTGATGACCAAGCTGGCGGCCGACCTGGGCCTGCCCGCGCCGCTGGCCATTCTGGCGGGTATCGGCGTCACGGCGCTGTTCGGTTTGATCAACGGCCTGCTGGTCACGCGGATCAAGCTTCCGCCGTTCATCGTGACGCTTGGCACCTTCAACATCGCCTTCGCCATCACGCAGCTCTACTCGGGCGCCCAGACCGTGACCGAGGTGCCGGCAATGATGACCTGGCTGGGCAGCACCTTCCCGATCGGTGGCACCAACGTTGCCTACGGCACGGTGTTGATGATTCTGCTGTACCTGGGCGTGTGGTTCTGGTTGCGCGAAACCGCTGCCGGGCGCCATGTCTACGCAGTGGGTAACAACGCCGAGGCGACCCGGCTGGTGGGCATTCCCACACAGCGTGTGCTGCTCGGCGTGTACGTCATCGCCGGCATGTTCTACGGCATCGCGTCGCTGCTGTCCGTGGCGCGCACCGGTGTGGGCGATCCGAACGCCGGGCAGACCGAGAACCTGGACGCAATCACCGCCGTCGTGCTCGGCGGCACGAGTCTGTTCGGCGGGCGCGGCATCATCCTGGGCACGCTGGTCGGCGCGCTCATCGTGGGCATCTTTCGCAACGGGCTGACGCTGATGGGCGTGTCGTCGATCTACCAGGTGCTCGTCACCGGCATCCTGGTGATTCTGGCCGTCGCCACCGACCAGCTTTCGCGCAAGGGAGGTCGGTGAAATGACGACGACCCTCAAGACGGCCCCGCAAATCGTGATGCAGGCCAAGGGCCTGGTGAAGCGTTACGGTCAGGTCACCGCGATCGACGGCGCCGACTTCGAATTGCGCTCCGGCGAAATTCTCGCCGTGATCGGCGACAACGGCGCCGGAAAGTCGTCGCTGATCAAGTGCCTGTCGGGCGCGACGATCCCTGACGAGGGCGAGATCTGGCTCGACGGCAAGGCAGTTCATTTCAAAGGCCCGATGGACGCGCGACGCGTCGGCATCGAGACGGTTTACCAGGACCTCGCCGTGGCACCGGCAATGACGATCGCCGAGAACCTGTTCCTCGGCCGCGAACTGCGCCGTGAAGGATTCCTCGGCAACGTGCTGCGCATGCTCGACAAGAAGAAGATGCTCGAGCAGAGCATCGCCCGCATGAACGACCTGAAAGTCGGCATCCGTTCGATGCTGCAAGCCGTCGAGACGCTGTCGGGCGGCCAGCGCCAATGCGTGGCGGTCGCGCGCGCCGCGGCCTTCGCCGAGCATGTGGTGATCCTCGACGAGCCGACCGCCGCCCTGGGCGTCAAGGAAGGCAACATGGTGCTCGACCTGATCCGCCGCGTGCGCGACCGTGGTTTGAGCGTCGTGCTGATCTCGCACAACATGCCCCACGTGTTCGAGGTCGCCGACCGCATCCATGTCGCGCGGCTGGGCAAACGCGCCGGCCCGGATGATGGGGTGACGGATGTCTCCGCGAACAAACTCAGGCACCTCGCCGAGG
>JANNKM010000363.1:0-4215 GCA_031396305.1 Rhizobacter sp. | reverse complement strand
AGCACGTTGATCATCAGGAAAATCACCCACGGCTCGCTGGACATGCTCTGCATCAACTTGCCGGTCTTCTGCGGTACCTCGTACAGCGCCATGAAATAGCCGAACGCCGCCGAGATGCCGATCAGGAACAGCACGACGCCGGTGGTCTTGCACGCCTTGGTGCAGGCTTGCAGAAAGTGCTCCCAGCTCAGAGACCGGTAGACGAACACGGTGACGATGAGAGCCCAGAACACCGCCGTGGCGGCCGATTCGGTGGCAGTGAACACGCCGCTCAGAATGCCGGCCAGGATGATGACGACGATCAGTAACCCTGGCACCGAGGCGCCGAACGACAACATCACTTCACGCCAGCCGGCAAACGCACCGCGCGTCGGGTAACCGCGCTTGACGGCGACGAAGTACGCCGCCGCCAGATTGCACAGCGTCAGGATCAGCGACGGGATCACACCCGCCAGGATCAGGCTGAACACGCTCACCGACGCAATGCCCGAAGTGGCCAGCGTGAAGATGATCAGGTTGTGCGAGGTCGGCATCAGCGCGCCCACCAGTGCCGCATGGGTCGTCACGTTGACTGCATAGTCGGCGTGATAGCCCTCCTTTTTCATCAGCGGAATCATCACGGAACCCATCGCGCTCACGTCGGCCAGCGGCGAACCCGCGATACCGCCGAAGATCGTGCAGCCCAGCACATTGCTCATGCCCAGCCCGCCGCGCACATGGCCGACCAGCGAATTGGCGAAACGCACGATGCGCTGCGCAATGCCTCCGTAGAGCATCAACTCGCCGGCGAACACGAAAAACGGAATCGCGAGGAACGAGAACACTTGCATCCCGCCGACCATCTTCTGGAACACCACGGCCACCGGCAGCCCCGCCACAAGAATCGTCGCCACCGAGGCCAGGCCGATCGAAAATGCCACCGGCACGCCGATCAACAGCAGCAGGGTGAACGTGACGGCGAGTACCGTCAGTTCCACGCCGGCACCACTTCTTCGCCGCGCAGCAGGGCGATCACATGCTCGATCGAGAACAGCACGATCAGCACGCCGGCGATCACCAGCGCGGCGTAGTCCACGCCGACCGGCAGGCCGAGCATCGGCTTGATGTCGCTCCACTTGAGCGTCGTCCAGATCCAGCCGGACCAGGCCATGATCGCGCCGAACATTCCGACCAAGGCGTGAATCAGGATTTCGAACTTGAGTCGCCATGCTTCAGGAAACAGGCCGACCAGGGATTCGAGCCCGATGTGGCCGGCGTCGCGCACACCCACCGCCACGCCGAGCGCGGTGACGTAGAGCACGAGCTGCAGCGCCAGCGCTTCGGCCCAGGTGGGCGTGTCGTTGAACACATACCGGCCGATCACCTGCACCTGCACGGCCAGGATGACGCCGATCAGCCCCACCACGGCCAGCACCAGGCTCGCCTTGGAAAGCGCCGCGCAGGCCTTGTTGAAGGCATGCGCGGCCTGCGGACGTGCCGCGGCAGGCGCCGCGAGCGTCACTTCGTATCCTGAATCGCCTTGACCAGACGCTTCATGTCGGGGGTGGTCATGAACTTGTCGTACACCGGGCCCATCACCGCCTGAAATGACGCCTTGTCCACCTCGACGAACTGAGCACCGCCCGCGGTGACGGCGGCGAGCGACTTGGCTTCCTGCTCGTCCCACTTCTGGCGCTGGAACGCCACCGACTCCTTCGCCGCGGCGCGCACCATGTCTTGCTCGGCCTTGGGCAGCTTGTCGAAAGCGGCTTTGCTCATCACCAGGATCTCCGGCGCCATCGAGTGTTCGGTGCGCGAATAGATCTTCACCGCCTCGTGGTGTTTCGCGGTGTCGAACGATGGAATATTGTTCTCGGCGGCGTCGATCAGGCCGGTCTTGAGCGCGGTGTAGACCTCGCCATACGGCATCGGCGTCGCGTTCGCGCCCATCGCGCCGACCAGCGCCACCCACAGGTCGCTTTGCTGGACGCGGATCTTCAGGCCCTTCGCGTCGGCGACCGTTCGGATTGGTTTCTTCGAATAGATCGAGCGCGCACCGCTGTCGTAAAACGCCAGACCGACGAAGCCCTGGTTTTCGCAGCTCTTCAGGATTTCCTCGCCCACGGGCCCGTCGAGCACCTTGCGCATGTGGGCGACCGAGCTGAACAGGAACGGCATGGTCGGTACCATCGTCATCGGGCACAGCGAGTTCATCGGGCCGACGTTGACGCGTGTGAAGTCGAGCGCGCCGATCTTCACCTGGTCGATGGTTTCTTTCTCCGAGCCCAACGCGCTCTTGTTGAAAACCTTGATCTTGTGCTTGCCGGCGCTTTTCTTCTCAAGCTGTTCACTCATGTACCTGACCGCAACGACGGTCGGGTAGTCGTCGGCGTTGTGGGTGTCCGCGGAGCGGAACTCGATCGCGCTGGCGCTGAAGGCGGCGCTGAGCAGGGCGGGCAGCAGCAGGGGTTTGAACTTCATTGCATCTCTCCTCTTTGGATCGGGCTTTACATGGTGAAACCACCGCGCTTGTTTGGACGGTAGGATGGCTACTGCCGATTGTGGTTGATCCAGGCTCCGCGCTTGGCAGGGGAAAACGATGAACAGACCGCGCGCCACGTGGACCATTCAATGGATGCTCGGTGCCTCGCTGTTGGCGGCGTGTGGCGGCGACAGCACCACCGGCAGCGGTGACACAGTGGCGCCGAGCATCACGCTCACCGCGCCTGCCGCGTTTGCCGACAACCTGGTCGGCATGTTGAATCTCAGTGCGTCGGCCAGCGACAACGTCGGCGTATCGAGCGTCGAATACCAGGTGGACGGCCGGACGGTCGCGAGCACGTCGGCCGGGCCGACATACGCGGCGAGCGTGCCGACCGGCAACCATGCGTCGGGCCAGCACGTGGTGCGGGCGCGGGCGCGTGACACGGCGGGCAATGTGTCGGCGTGGTCGAGTGCGACGGTGCGGTTCGGTGGCAGCGTTGCTTTGGGGCAGGGTTACAGCAAGACCGACGCCTGGGGGGCCAACATCACCGACGGTACGGCGTTCGCACAGGCGCCAGACGGGCGCTTCTTCGTTGCCGAACAAGCCGGCACGCTGCGCGTCGTCCTGGCGGACCGCACATTGCTGCCCACGCCATTCGTCAGCCTTGTGGTCGATCCGAACCACGCTGGGACTGAGCGCGGCCTGCTCGGCGTGGCATTGCACCCCAACTTCTCGACAACCGATCCGTATGTATACCTGTACTACACGACCGGCGTGGCGCCGATCCACAACCGGGTAAGCCGTTTCACGGTCAATCCTTCCAACCCGAACATTGCATCGGCGAACAGCGAAGTCCCCATTCTGGATCTGCCCGAGCTGGGCGCCACCAACCACAACGGTGGTGCATTGCACTTCGGCACCGACGGCAAACTCTACGTCGGCGTGGGCGACAACGCCGTTGGAACGAACTCGCAAGACCCGAACAGTCCAATGGGCAAGCTGTTGCGCCTCAATGACAACGGATCGATTCCCAACGACAACCCGTTCACCGGGCGCACCGGCCTGGCGCGCGCGATCTGGGCCTCTGGCCTGCGCAATGCTTTCACGTTTGCCGTGCAACCTGGCTCCGGTCGCATCCACATCAACGATGTCGGCGAAAACACCTGGGAAGAGATCAACCTCGGTGCGGCGGGTGCAAACTACGGTTGGCCAGCAAGCGAAGGACCAGACAACATCGTCGCCGGAATCAACGCTCCGCTGTTCGCCTACAAACACAGCGCCACGTTGGTCCCGGGTACCGGGCCTGGCGGGTTCTTCATCGGCAGTTCAATCGCCGGCGGCACGTTCTATCCCACCACCGGACCCTTCCCCGCCGAGCTGCGCGGCAACTATTTCTTCGCCGATTTCGTAACGCGCTTTGTCGGCATCATCGACATGGCCAACGGCAACGCCGCCTACACCTTCGCCAACCTCGTCGGTCAACCCGTGGACATGCGCGTGGGCCTGGACGGCGCGCTCTATGTGCTGACTCGCAACGCCATCACGCAAATCACTGCACCGTAACGTCAGATTCCCACCTAGCAACCAGTGCTAGCGCTAGCAAGGCCACGGCCTGCGTGAAGATGCGAGCCAAGGTGATCAACTCCTGGTCTGTTCGAAGCCGCGAGTCTACGGACCGCGCCGCTGCGCAACCCACCGGGTTCAACCCGATGCCGGCAGGCGGCCCGACGCGACGAGCATGCGGTGCCAGG
>JANNKM010000323.1:0-7931 GCA_031396305.1 Rhizobacter sp. | reverse complement strand
GACAGAAAATTCACCCGATCGGGTTCCGGCTGTCGGTGCAGCGCAACTGGACTTCGCGCTGGTACTCGAACAGCAAGAATTTTCCGGCGATGCTGCAGGAGGACATCAAGGTCCGCGATTTCCTGAAGAAGAAACTGGCGCACGCCGCGGTCAGCAAAGTGGTGATCGAGCGCCCGGCCAAGAATGCCAAGATCACCGTATACAGCGCGCGTCCCGGTGTGGTGATCGGCAAGAAGGGCGAAGATATCGAGAACTTGCGCGGCCAACTGCAGAAGCTGATGGGCGTGCCGGTGCACGTGAACATCGAAGAAGTGCGCAAGCCCGAGATCGATGCCCAACTGATCGCCGACTCGATCACCCAGCAGCTCGAGAAACGCATCATGTTCCGCCGCGCCATGAAGCGCGCGATGCAAAACGCCATGCGTCTGGGCGCGCAGGGCATCAAGCTGATGTCGTCGGGCCGCCTGAACGGCATTGAAATCGCCCGCTGCGAGTGGTACCGCGAAGGTCGCGTGCCGCTGCACACCCTCAAGGCCGACATCGACTACGGCTTCTCGGAAGCCAAGACCACCTACGGCGTCATCGGCGTCAAGTGCTGGGTCTACCGTGGTGACCGCTTGGGCCATGGCGAAGCACCGGCGGCCAAGCCGGAAGGTGGCGATGACGATCGCCGGTCACGTCGCGGTCCGCGTCCTGGCGGTCCAGGGGGTCCGGGCTTCCCGGGTGGCCCGGGCGCACCGCGCGGCCGCACCGATCGCGCCCCGCGCCCGAGTGGCGCGGCGCCGGTTGACAGCAGCGCCAAGCCGGAGCCAGCTCGCCTTCGCTGCACTGCGCGATCGGTAGCTCGCCGGCAATGCGCCCGCCGCACATCACGAGCACGCGGTCCGACAAGGCGAGGATTTCGTCCAGCTCCGAGCTCACGACGAGCACGGCGCCGCCCGCGTCGCGCATCGCGCGCAGCCGTGCGTGGATGAACTCGATCGCGCCGATGTCCACGCCGCGCGTCGGCTGGCCGACGAGCAGGACCTGCGGATTCGGCAGCGCCTCGCGCGCCAGCACGAGTTTTTGCTGGTTGCCGCCGGAGAACTTGGCGCAGCGCAACTCCGTGTCCGGCGGGCGCACGTCGTAGGTGGCCATCATCGCCGCGGTGTCGGTATGCATCGCCTGCGGGTCCATCAGGCCACGGCGGCCATAGCGCGCGCGGTCCTGGTAGCCGAGCACGGCCGACTCCCAGGCGGGAAACGGCAGCACCAGGCCGCGCCGGTGCCGGTCCTCCGGAACATGGGCGATGCCCAGCTCGCGCGCGCTGTCGGGCGCGAGCCAGTGTTGCGGCGTGCAGGTCCGGTTGCCGACGACCAGCTCGCCCTGCTGCGGCACCAGCAGGCCGGCGAGCGCGTCGAGCAATTCGCTCTGGCCGTTGCCCGACACGCCCGCGACGCCGACGATTTCGCCGGCGCGCAACGTCAGCGACACATCGGTGAGGCGGGCCACGTCGAGGGCGTCGCGCCAATGCAGATGCCGTGCTTCGAGCAGCGTGTTGCCCGGCGTGACGCCACCCGCATCCGCGCCGCGCCCGGTCTGCACACGCCGTCCGACCATCGCCTGTGCCAGTGCATCGACGCTGGTATCGGCGATCGCGCAGTCGAGCACCACTGCGCCGCCGCGCATCACGGTGACCGCGTCGCACAGCGCCATGATCTCCTTGAGTTTGTGCGTGATCAGCAGCAGCGTGGTGCCGCGTTCGCGCAGGCGCCGCAGCGTCGCGAAGAGCTGTTGCGTTTCCTGCGGCGTGAGCACGGCGGTGGGCTCATCCAGGATCAGGATTCGCGCACCCCGCACGAGTGCCTTGAGGATCTCCAGGCGCTGCCGTTCGCCCACCGGCAGGTCTTCGACGGCCCGGTCCAGCCGCACGTGCAGGCCGGTGTCGTGCATCAGCGCGTCGAGCCTGGCGCGCAGTTGGTGCCGCGCATCGTGCAGCCGCCAATGACCCTCTGCGCCGAGCAGGATGTTGTCGAGCGCGCTGAAGGTCTCGACGAGCATGAAGTGCTGATGCACCATGCCGATGCCCAGCGTTATCGCGACTTTCGAGTTGTCGATGCGCGCTGGCTTGCCGTCGATCTCTATCGATCCGCTGTCGACGCGGTAAAAACCATACAGCACCGCCATCAGCGTGCTCTTGCCGGCGCCGTTCTCGCCGACGATGCCGTGCACCGTGCCGGCGTTGACCGTCAGATTGACATCACGATTCGCCTGCACCGCACCGAAGCGCTTGTGGATGCCGTGCATCGCCACGGCAGGCGTGGCGTGGCTTGAACTCATCAGGGCGCTGCAGCTGTCATCCCGGCGAAAGCCGGGATCCACCGCTGGCCGACAAGCGCTCTTGGAGCAGTGGATCCCGGCTTTCGCCGGGATGACGCACTACACGAGTCGGGACGAGGGCCGTGTATGCCGCGACAAGACTGCTCAATACTTGCACGCGTTGTCAGCCATGTAGTCGGCGACCTTGATCTTGCCCGCGATGATGTCAGCCTTCGCCGCGTCGACCTTGGTCTTCATCTCGGCGCTCACCAGCTTCGCGTTGTGCTGGTCGAGCGCGTAGTCGACGCCGCCTTCCTTCAGGCCCAGCACGGTCACGCCGGGAGTGCTCTTCTTCGCGCTGTTGTAGATGGCATTGTCGACGCGCTTGACCATCGACGTGAGCATGGTTCCGGGTTGCAGGTGGTTCTGGTTGCTGTCCACGCCGATGGCGAGTTTGCCGGCGTCTTTCGCGGCCTGGTACACGCCGCTGCCGGTGCCACCGGCCGCGGCGAACACGACATCGACGCCGCGCGCGAACTGTGCCTTCGCCAGCTCGCCGCCGCGCGCCGGGTCGCTCCAGGCGGCGGGGGTTGTGCCAGTCATCGTTGCGCTCACCTCGACTTTCGGGTTGGCGAACTTCGCGCCCTGCTCGTAGCCGCACTGGAACTTGCGGATCAGCGGGATGTCCATGCCGCCCACGAACCCCACCTTGCCGGATTTGCTGGCCATCGCCGCGAGCATTCCGACAAGAAAGCTGCCTTCATGCTCCTGGAACACGATCGACTCGACGTTCGGCAGCTTCACCACCGAGTCGATGATGACGAAGCTGAGTTTCGGAAATTCCTTGGCCACCTTTTCGATCGACGAGCCCTGCGAGAAACCCACGCCGATCACCGGGTTCGCGCCGCGTTCGGCCATGCGCCGCATCGCCTGCTCGCGCTGCGCTTCGTTGGCGATCTCGAAGTCCATGTACGCCTTGCCGGTTTCCTTCTTCCAGCGCTCCGCGCCGTTGTACGCCGCCTCGTTGAACGATTTGTCGAACTTGCCGCCCATGTCGTAAACGATCGCGGGCTGGGCGGACGCGACGGCGGCGCCGAGGGCAAACGCCGTCCCGACGACGCTGCGAAAGAGAGGTTGAACGCTCGGCATGATGCTGGCCCCGAAAGCTGTGGTGACGGCGGGATAGCAAGACCCGCGCCACTTGCGCCCCCGGGGCAGCCCGGGGTTCCACTACGATCCGGCCCGATGCACGACGCCGAACTCGACCGCGCCGATCCGCTGTGGACGACCCTGCGTGCCATGCCCAAGGTGGTGCTGCACGACCACCTCGACGGCGGGTTGCGTGTGGCCACCCTCATCGAACTGCTGCAAGAGCGCGGCCTGGCGCTGCCGGCTCGCGACCGGGCGGGCGTCGACGCCTGGTTCCAGCGCCACGCACACGCCGGCAGCCTGGCGGCGTATCTGGAAGGGTTCGCGCTGACGGTTGCCGCGCTGGCCACGCCGCAGGCGCTGGCGCGCGTGGCGTTCGAGGCCGCCGAAGACGCCGCCGCCGACGGCGCCGTGCTCGCCGAGTTCCGCATCGCGCCGCTGCTGTTCGAGGCGCATGGCGTGGCTGGCGACGCGGCGGTCGAAGCCCTGCTCGAAGGCCTGGCGCGATGTGCGTTGCCCAGTGGTCTGATCGTCTGCTCGATGCGCCACCTGCCGCCCGCGCAGACCGAGCGCGCGGTGCGCCTGGCGATCCGCTGGCAAGGCCGAGGCGTGATCGGCTTCGACCTGGCAGGCGCCGAACTCGGCCACCCGGCGAGCGAACACGCCCGCGCGCTGGCGCTGGCGCGCGACGCCGGCCTGCCGTTGACGCTGCATGCCGGGGAAGCCGACGCTGCCGAGCGAGTACTCGAAGCCGTGCAGGCGGGTGCACGCCGCATCGGGCATGGCGTGCGCCTTGCGGACGCGATCGGCAATCCGGCGCGGTCTCATCTTGTCGAAGCCTTCCAGGCCAGCGGCGCGCACCTCGAGGTCTGCCCGACGAGCAACGTGCACACCGGCGCGGCGGGGTCGATCGCGCTGCACCAGATCAAGCCGCTGTGGCGCGCCGGCGTGAGCCTGAGCTTTCACACCGACAACCGTCTCATGTCCTGCATCACCCACACGGGCGAGGCGCTGCGGCTGGTGCGCGAGACCGGTCTCACGCCGGCTGACCTTGGGGAAATGATGCTGCAGGCGGCGCGGCATTCATTCTTGCCGGAGGCTGCGCGCAAGGCGGCGCAGGCAGCCGTGCGGCGATGGGCGGCAAGTCAGGCTGCGTGAGCGGCAGTTGCCGCCAGCCTCAGCCCGCCACCAACCGCGCCCGCTTCTGCGTCTGCGCAATGTAGTGTTGCAGGTTGCGCAGCGAGCTGCTGTTCGGGTTGACGAACTGGCAGCCGATCTTCAATCCGGTGGCGTTTGCGTTGAGGGTTGAGACGTGTTGCACTCGCAGGTCGGTCTGGATGCGCACGTTGACTTCCAGGTCGAGCACCGCGCCGACGAGCACGGTGCCGGCTTCGATGGGCGGGGCGTCGACGGGCAGGAACAGGGCGCAGCCGCCCGCGCTCACGTCGATGATGCGCAGCAGTGCGGGCAGGCCCGGGTGCGTGATGCGCGCCGCCGGGGCGTTGCGTACGGGAGGGCGGACGCGAAAGTTTTCGCGACGCTGGAAGCGGTACAGCTCGCGCGGCACGGCGCAGCGCAACGCCGCCGAGTTGGGGCCTTGCACGAGCACCAGGCCCTGCACGTCAAACTGGATCTTCACATCGTCGATCACGCCCACCGCGGTCACCTGGGCGCACTCGAGCACGCGTTGCAGCTTCGGGTCGTCCTTGTCGCCGTCGAACGCCATGCTCATCGCCGAGCGCGCCGAGTCGATGACCCAGGGCTTGACTTCCCAGCTCGTGCCGTTGCTGGCGTTCAGGCTCAATACCGCGCCGGCCGCGCACACGCGGTTCAGCATGGCGCGTATCTCCACCGCCGAGGTCATGCGAAAGTCGTGCAGGCCACCATGCGCGGCAGCCAGCGAATCGAGCGACATTGGCAGCGTATCCATGGTGCAGGGACTCGCGTCTTGGGTAGAGGTGGGCCCGGGGCGTGCCAACTCAGTGCACCGTGCGGTTGCGCCCGGCGAGCAGGCGGTCGAGGTCGTCGAGCCAGGGCTCGGCGAGTTGGCGAATTTCGGCGTCGTTGATCAGGATGCGCTGCATGATGCGCGACTTGAGTTGCGCCTCATCGGGGGCGAGCGCCTTCTTCGCGGCCGCGTGCTTGAGGTGCGAGATGAGCAAGGCGCACGCGCCTTCGAGCTTGACCACGCGGTCCCAATTGCCGTCGCGGGCGGCCTGCAGCATGTCCTGGCTGGCCTGCTCGATGGCCTCGTAGTAGTTCAGCAGCGAGGCGGGCAGGGGAGGGTCGAGCGGCATAGCGGTGCTAAGGCTCATGGTTGGGCTACGGCCTGCTGCTGCACCTGCGCGCCGATCGCGCGCCAGGCGCTGCGCACCGGCTCGATCAGTTGTGCGCACTCGGCCAGCGCCGCGTCGTCGTTGTTCAGGTTGGCGTGCGTCAGACGCAGCGTGACGTAGTTGTACAGATCGCGCAGGTCGCGCGCCAGGGTGCCACCTGCCTGGGCATTGAGCGCACCGTGCAGGCCTTCGTCGACGATGCGCATCGCCCGGGCGATGGCGCGACCCTTGGTCGCGATGTCGCCGGCACGAATGGCGCCGCGCGCCTGGGCGATCGAGTCTTGTACCCCGTCGAACAGCATGCTCACGAGCTGGTGCGGTGACGCGGCGGAAACGCCGGTTTCGATGCCCACGTGCCGGTACGCACTGGCAAGTGCATCGGGCTTGTTCGAGCGAGCGTGGGTCGCTTGCATGGCAGTCTGGTGACCTGGAAGTTTGCTGTTGCTTGGATATCGACTCTGCGTTTCCAGACTTGAGCCGCCGGATCGATGCGAAGCGGACCAATCTGGGGGGCAAACGCTCCTAGTTTGAACCGCTGTTGTTGAACACCGTCAGTTGTTGGCTGATGTATCCCGACAGGCTGTTGAGTTGCGCCATCTGCCGGTCCAGCGCCGTGTATTGCGCACGCAGGCGCTTTTCGACCTGGGCAATGCGGTTCGTCAAGTTTTCCTGACGGTCCTGATTCATGTCGATGCGCTTGCGCAGGCCTTCGCTGCGCGTGACGATCGTGCCGCTGGTGCCGAGCAGGCTGTCCGCCATGTTGCGGATGAGCGTGGCGACGCCGTTGTTCGCGGTGACCAGCGTGTCCACATTGCCGAACAGCTTGCGCGCCTCGAGCGGGTTGGCCAATGCGCTGGTGATCTTTGTTTCGTTGAGCACGATCGAGCCGTCGCGCTGCACGTCCAGCCCCGCTTCCGAGAGCCGGGTGAACGTGGTGGACGCGGCGCTGGTTGAACCCAGCAGCTGGCGCATCTGGCTGCGTATCGCCACCGCCGCGCTGTCGCCGTGCAGGCTGGTCGAATTCTGCCCGGCGCTGGTCAGCTTGGTCTGGTCCGCCATCAGTTTGTTCAAGTCGTTGTAAGCCGTGACGAAGGCGTCGACGGCCTTGCGCAACGCCGGGGTGTCCAGCGCCGCGCTCAGCAGCACGGGGCCGGCGGTCGCCTGGTTCAGAGTCAGCGTGATGCCGTCGAGCACGTCGGTCAGCGTATTGCTCTCCGAGGTGATGGGCAGGTTGTTCAGCGTTGCCGAAGCGTTGGACGCAGCCAGCGCCTGCGCCATCGTCAGGATGCCCGCGGACGGGTCGAATGCCAGCGCGGACAGGCCGACGCCGTCGCTGTGGTTGCCGTCAGCGTCGCCCACCGTGACCCGGAATGCATTCGACGCACCCGGTGAACTGGAGCGCAGCACGAGGCGCGCGCCGCTGGCGTCGGTGAGCACCGAGGCGATGACGCCGGCACCCGACGCGTTGATCTTGTCGCGCAATTGCGCGAGTGACTCTGCCGGAGGGCCGACGCTGATGCTGACGGCAGTCGCGCCGACCTTCGGCGTGAAGCTCGATTGGCCCGTGCCCCAGGTGCCGAGTTCGATGCTGAGCGTGCCTTCGCCGACCACCGTATCGGCGGTGGCAAACACGCCCGTCGCATTGGACTGCGCCGCGGCGAGCTGATTCACCTGAACTGAATAGTTGCCGGGCTTGGTGGTGGGACCCGTGGTGACGGTCACCGCCGCGCTGCTCGACGTGCCCGTGGTCTTGCTCCAGGTTTCGGCGCGCGTCAACGCGGAAGCCGCGTCGCGCAGCGTCGCGATCGCGGACTTGACCTTGCCGTAAGTCGAGAGTTTGGTTTCGAGCGCTTTCGCCTCGGTTTCGAGCTTGGTCAGCGGAATCCGTTCAACAGCCACCAATTGCGTGATGATGCTGTTCACGTCCAACCCGCTGCCGACGCCGGGCGATGAGATCGTGGCCATGGGAGTGATCCTTTGTCGTCATCCGCCTTTCGGCAGCTTTGCGCGGGACTTGAGGGAATCGATGACGTGGCCGTGCGGAACTGCCCACTGTCGGCCCAGGGGGGTCACCGACATCCCGGCGGCCGCCGGGATCCACCCACACCGCCCCGCCCTGGATCCCGGCGTACGCCGGGACGACCAATG
>JANNKM010000321.1:0-2330 GCA_031396305.1 Rhizobacter sp. | reverse complement strand
CATCATCGGCTTCGGCGCGATCACCTTCGTGCTGACGAACCCGCAGTTCCTCGACGCCAAGGGCGGCCTGCTCGGCGGCGGCAACATGGCGGCGGTGCACCTGGCCAATGCGGTGGGCGGCAACGTGTTCCTCGGCTTCATCTCCGCAGTGGCGTTCGCGACGATCCTCGCGGTCGTTGCCGGGCTCACGCTGTCGGGCGCGTCGGCCGTGTCGCACGATATCTATGCGACGGTCGTCAAGAAGGGCAAGGCCGACAGCGCGGCGGAACTCAAGGTGTCGCGCATCACGACGCTCGTGCTGGGTCTGGTCGCCGTCGTGCTCGGCATCGTGTTCGAGAAGCAGAACATCGCCTTCATGGTGAGCCTGGCATTCGCGATCGCCGCGTCGGCGAACTTCCCCGTCTTGCTGATGTCGGTGCTGTGGAAAGACTGCACGACGCGCGGCGCGGTGATCGGCGGCTTTCTCGGGCTCATTTCGTCGGTATTGCTCACGGTCGTGTCCCCCGCGGTGTGGGAGGCGACGCTGGGCAACGCCAAGGGCTCGGCACTGTTTCCGTACCAGTCGCCCGCACTGTTTTCGATGACGATAGGCTTTGTCGGCATCTGGTTGTTCTCGATTCTCGACAATAGTAAGCGCGCCGCGCAAGACCGCGCGGGTTTCCTGGCGCAGCAGGTGAGGTCGGAGACCGGTATCGGCGCGTCGGGTGCCTCCGGGCATTGAGCATCAATTGCAGCATTACAAGGAGCAAGACATGAGCAAGCGTGATGTGGTCGTGTTGTCGGCGGCGCGTTCGGCCATCGGCAGTTTTGGTGGGGGTCTGGCCGACATTGAGCCGCCCGAACTCGCCGCCACGGTGATGAAAGAGGCGATTGCGCGGTCCGGCGTCGACGCGAAGAGAATCAACTACGTGACGGTGGGCAACTGCATTCCCACCGACAGCCGCTTCGCCTACGTGGCGCGCGTCGCGTCGATTCAAGCCGGGTTGCCGATGGACTCGGTGGCGATGGCGGTGAACCGTCTCTGTTCGTCGGGCTTGCAGGCGGTGGTGACGACAGCGCAGAACATACTGCTCGGCGATTGCGATTACGGCATCGGCGGCGGCGTTGAAGTCATGTCGCGCGGCGGCTACTTGTCGACCGCGATGCGCAACGGTGCGCGCATGGGCGACGCGAAGATGATCGACACGATGGTGGCGACCCTGACCGATCCCTTTGGCGTGGGCCATATGGGAATCACGGCGGAGAACCTGACCGTCAAGTGGGGCATCACGCGCGAGCAGCAAGACGCGCTCGCCGCTGAATCGCACCGCCGCGCCGCAGCGGCGATCGCGCAGGGGCGCTTCAAGTCGCAGATCGTGCCCATCGTCAAACAAACGCGCAAGGGCGACGTGACCTTCGATACCGACGAACACGTGAAGGCGCAGACGACGGTCGAGACGTTGTCCAAGATGAAGCCGGCGTTCAAGAAGGACGGCAGCGTCACGGCGGGAAATGCGTCGGGGATCAACGACGGCGCGGCGTTCCTCGTGCTCGCCGACTCAGGCGTGGCCAGCGCTGCCGGCCACAAACCGATGGCGCGGCTCGTGTCCTACGCGGTGGCCGGCGTGCCCAACGAGATCATGGGAGAAGGGCCGATTCCGGCGACCAAGCTCGCGCTGAAAAAGGCCGGCCTGCGCATCGACCAGATGGACGTGATCGAATCGAATGAAGCTTTCGCCGCACAGGCGATCGCGGTGTCACGCGGCCTCGAACTCGACCCCGCCAAGACGAACCCGAACGGCGGCGCGATCGCGCTCGGTCACCCGATCGGTTGCTCAGGCGCGTTCCTCGCGACCAAGGCGATTTACGAGCTGCAGCGCACGAGCGGGCGCTACGCGCTGGTGACGATGTGCATCGGCGGCGGGCAGGGCATCGCGGCGATCTTCGAGAGGGTCTGACCCAGGCGCTGGGCTTCGGCCCGGCGCCGCTACTCGTTGTCTTGCACCGATCTTCTCGGGCGACACCAAGTGACTGTCGTGCCTGCACGCGACGCATTCGTGCCGTCGTCGCGGATCAGATCCGGACGACCTCGCCCTTGAGCGACCAGAGGATGCCGAGCACCTCGTTGCGCGTGCCGGGGTCGATGTCGTTCGACTCCAGCGCCGCCATCACATCGTCGAGGACCGTCACGAACTCCTGTTCGTTGATGTTCATGCCGCGGTGCGTGGTCCGCATGTCCTTGCCGCTGTAGGACTCGGGGTTGAGATGGAAGCCATGACGTCACTACGGTGATTATGGAAATGTCCGGCTTGTTCGGGAGTGTGGATGAACGAGGACGAGGAGAGTTTTTG
>JANNKM010000311.1:0-3081 GCA_031396305.1 Rhizobacter sp. | reverse complement strand
AAATTTGCGCCCGGACGGGTTTGCTCACACGCTCTTTCCTGGTATTATTGGTTCGCCCAGACCCCTTCCGAGCGTCTCATTATGCGCGTCGCGCTGTCCCGTCGGCAATGGATTGTGCTGGGCGTCGCACTCGCCGATCGGCATCGACTACGTGATCCCCGGCAACGACGACTCGAGCAAGGCGCTGGCGCTGTATGCACGCGCCGTGGCCGACGCGGTGTTAGAGGGCAAGGCGAATGCGATGAATGAAGTCGTACACGCCGTGGCGCCGCAGGGCGACGAATTTGTCGAGGTCGACGAACACGCCTGAACACGATTGCGCGCCCCGCATCGGGGTCGAGACAGGGGCTGGTTCAGCCCCTTTTTTCCAGCCAATGACGATTTCGCCGCCGCACGGTGCGACGGCGAAGCACTAGGAGAGATACGAATGCCCGCAATCACTGCAAGCATGGTCGGCGAACTGCGCGCGAAGACCGACGCGCCGATGATGGAGTGCAAGAAGGCGCTCACAGAAGCCGACGGCAACATGGAGCGCGCCGAGGAACTGCTGCGCGTCAAGCTCGGCAGCAAGGCGGGCAAGGCGGCGTCGCGAATCGCCGCCGAAGGCGTGGTCGCGGCCAGCGTGTCTTGCACGACCGGTGCGCTCGTCGAAGTCAACTGCGAAACCGACTTCGTGACGAAGAACGATGCGTTCCTCGCCCTGGTGCAAGCCTGTGCCAACCTGGTGGCGAAACACAATCCCGCCGACGTGGCCGCGCTCAGTGCCCTGCCGCACAGCCAGGACGGCTTCGGCCCGACCGTCGAAGACGTGCGCAAGGGACTGATCGGCAAGATCGGCGAGAACATGGCGATCCGCCGCTTCAGGCGGTACGCCGGCGCTGGCAAGGTCGCCCACTACCTGCACGGCACACGCATCGGCGTGCTCGTCGAATACACCGGCGACGAAGCGGCGGCGAAAGACGTCGCGATGCACATCGCGGCGATGAAGCCGGTCGCCCTGTCGGCAGCGGATGTGCCGGCAGCGTTGATCACGACGGAGCGCAATGTGGCGACGATGAAGGCGGCCGAAGACGCCGAAAAGGCCAAGGCCGAGGGCAAGTCGGTGCAAAGCGCCGAACTCGTGGCCAAGCGCGTCGAGGGTTCGGTGCAGAAGTTCTTGAAGGAAGTGAGCCTGTTCAATCAGGCTTTCGTGAAGAACGACAAACAAAGCGTGGAGAAGATGCTCCAGGAACGCGCCACGCAGATCAAGGCGTTCACGTTGTACGTCGTCGGCCAGGGCATCGAGAAGAAGACCGACGACTTCGCCGCCGAAGTGGCGGCGCAGATCGCCGCAGCCAAGACATCTTGAGCCTTGACGCAGCGCTGACGCGGCGCCGCTGTGGCGCCGGGCGAAGGTAGACTCGGCACCACGATCGCTCAAGCCAGAGTTGCATCAGACCACAGGGAGTTCGCCGCATGCCCGCATACAAGCGCATCCTGCTCAAGCTCTCGGGCGAGGCCCTGATGGGCGACGATGCCTATGGCATCAACCGGGCGACGATCGTGCGCATGGTGCGCGAAGTCCAGGCGGTGACGAAGCTGGGCGTCGAGGTTGCCGTCGTCATCGGCGGAGGCAACATCTTTCGCGGCGTGGCCGGCGGCTCCGTCGGCATGGATCGCGCGACGGCCGACTACATGGGCATGCTCGCCACCGTGATGAACGCGCTCGCGCTGGCCGACACGATGCGCCAGGAGGGCATGGTGGCGCGTGTCATGTCGGCAATTTCAATCGAGCAAGTCGTCGAACCCTATGTGCGCCCGAAGGCGCTGCAGTACCTGGAAGAGGGCAAGGTCGTCGTGTTCGCCGCCGGCACCGGCAATCCGTTCTTCACGACGGACACGGCCGCGGCCCTG
The DNA here is from genome assembly GCA_031396305.1 of Rhizobacter sp. GTDB lineage: Bacteria > Pseudomonadota > Gammaproteobacteria > Burkholderiales > Burkholderiaceae_C > JAEMQF01. The sequence goes on along the minus strand of JANNKM010000311.1, from coordinate 1,188 downwards.
CGCGGCGCCGAGATCGGCGCGCAGATCGTCCTCAAGGCGACCAAGGTCGACGGCGTGTACAGCGCCGACCCGAAAAAGGATCCGAGCGCCAAGCGCTATCGCGAAATCAGCTTCGACGAAGCGATCACGAAGAACCTTCAAGTTCTGGACGCGACGGCGTTTGCGCTGTGCCGCGACCAGAAGTTGCCCATCAAGGTGTTCAGTATCTTCAAGCCCGGTGCGCTGCTGCGCGTCGTGCAAGGCGAAGACGAAGGCACCTTGGTCCACGTCTGAGCGCCCCCAGGGCCGGGCCAGCCCGGCCCGCCCCCGCGGGGATTCAAGCAAAGTGGCAGAGCCACATTTACTTGAGAGGAGATTTGAGATGAGTCTTGCGGACATCAGGAAGACCACGGAGGCGAAGATGGCGCGAACCCTTGAAGCATTCAAGGGCGAGCTGCAGAAGATCCGTACGGGCCGGGCGCACCCAGGCATCCTGGACCAGGTGCATGTCGACTACTACGGTTCGCCGGTGCCGATCAGCCAGGTCGCGAACGTCACGTTGCTGGATGCACGAACCATCAGCGTGCAGCCTTGGGAAAAGGGCATGGGGGCGAAGATCGAGAAGGCGATTCGCGAATCCGATCTCGGCCTGAACCCCTCGGCTCAGGGCGATTTGCTGCGCGTGCCGATGCCTGCGCTGTCGGAAGAGCGGCGCAAGGACTTGACGAAAGTCGCCCGCCACGCGGGTGAAGAGGCGCGCATCGCCGCGCGCAATTTGCGGCGCGACGCGAACGACTCGGCGAAGAAGTTGCTGAAAGACAAGGACATCGGCGAAGACGAGGAGCGCCGCTCGCTGGACGAGGTGCAAAAGCTCACCGACCGCACGATCGCCGAGATCGACCGGCTGGTCGCCGCGAAGGAAGCCGAGATCCTGGCCGTTTGATGCAGCGCGCCTTCATCATGCCAGCACACGCCGCGATTCACGGGTCGTCGACAGCGTGAGTCAGGAGACTCCACCGATCGCCAGCGCGGTACCGCGCCATGTCGCCATCGTGATGGACGGCAACGGGCGCTGGGCGAAGAAGCGCTTCCTGATGCGTTTCTTCGGCCACAAGAAAGGCGTGGATACGCTGGTGAACATGGTGCACGCGTGTGCCGAGCGCGGCATCGAGTACCTGACCGTGTTCGCGTTCTCGTCGGAAAACTGGA
>JANNKM010000309.1:0-12888 GCA_031396305.1 Rhizobacter sp. | reverse complement strand
CCGGTGGCGTAGCGCTTGTCGAACACGTTGTTGATGCGGCCGAACAGCTCCCAGTCCCGCGCGAACTTCCATTCGCCGGTGAGGTGGAGCACCGTGTAGACTTGCAGCCGGCCGCTGCCGAAGAAAGCGACGCCGTCTGCCGCGTGCGCGTTGTTCTCATTGCCGCGCACATAGGCCCCCGAATGCGCAGCGAGCTGGGCGACCGTGCGCGACACCACCTGCTTGAGAGGTGGTTGGATGCGGTGGTCCGACAGTCCCGGTTCCACCTATATCGTCTTTTCGCCATTCGTCGAGGGCCTGGTCGCAACCGCGAAGACCTGGATCGCCGCGGCGCGGCCACGCAGTCGCTGCAGGCCGAGGTCCTCGCGCGCGAAGCCCTCGAGATCGGCGAGCCGCTCCAGCGCGTCGGCCGAGACGAGGAACTGGCGCTCGAGGTCTCGCGTCGCCTGTTCGATGCGTGACGTGGTGTTCATCACGTCGCCGTGGTACACGATCGCGCGCCGGCTGCCTCCCACTTCGCCTGCAATCACCGGGCCGGCGTGCAGCGCGGCGTGGAGGCGCGGCACCGCGCCAAACTTGCGCTCGAACTGCGGCGCGGCCCGCTCGAGCGCCTGTTCGATGGCGAAGAAGCAGGCGAGCGGTCGAGCGTGCTCGCGCCCTTCGGCCACCGGCCAGGTGATCACGATTTCGTCGCCGACGTACTGGAAGACCTCGCCTCGGTGATCGTCGATCGGGTCCGAGGCGAGCCGGAACACTTCCCCCAGAAAGCGATGCACCGCGTCGGGGCCGATCCGCTCGGCGAGCGGCGTCGAGCCGGCGATGTCGACGAACAGGAAGAACCGCTCTTCGGTTCGCGAGCGGTGGTAGCGCCCGAACACGATGTCGCGCAGGGTCTGTTCGCCGACCAGGCGGCCCATCTGGAGCAAGAAGAGGCCGGCACCCACGGCCAGGAACCCGCGCACCAGCGACGGTGCCCTGGGCGCATCGATCTGCACGGCGATCGCCGCCGTGAGCTCGGGGCTGGGCAAGATGGCGGCGATGGCGCCGACGAAGTGCCAGCCGGGCCTGACTCCGATGACGAGCACGATCACGGCGCCGTAGACCAGCAATTTCATCGCGAAGGTGACGAGGAACGGCACGCGTTCGAGCGCATGGCCGAGCCGCGTCCGCGGGAGGAAGATCTCGGCGCCAAGAATCGCGGCCACCAGCAGCACGCCGTTGGTGGCGCCGGCCAGGCCGCCGAGGCTCGCGCCGAGGAACGGCGCGTCGCGAAACCCGAAGCCGGTCGTGCCCCCGAACACCGCGCCGATCACGACACCCCCGCCGAGCGAACGGAGGAGCAGGCTGACCCGGCGTCTTGTTCTCGCCCGCATCGCCGGCATGTCAGCAAGTCGTCAAGCCCATCGGCTGGTCTTCCAATGGAGGAAGGTCATCAGTCGATCCGGACCAGCTTCATGCGCCCCGAAGCGCCGGTCTTGATCGACACGGCGGACTTGCGGCATTGGAAATGCCGAGCAACGAGCGCGATGAGTTCTTCATTGGCCTTGCCATCGACCGGAGCCGCCTTGAGTCGGGCAAGCCAGGTGCCACCTTGCGTTTGCTCGAATGCGCTGACGCGCGCGTTGGGTTTGACCTTCACCTGAATGACGGTTGGCTTCATGGTGATCCCTGCGAGTTCGGCCGACAGCGCTGATTCGCAGGCTGCAGAATACTTCACGAATGCCGATGCTTCATTCGATCACCCTGTCAGCACGAACCAGCACCGATTGGGGGATCTGCAGTCCCAGCGTCCGCGCCGTTCGCAGATTGACACCCAGCCAGAATTCTGTCGGTTGCATGACCGGCAAGTCCGCGGGCTTCGTGCCCTGGCGCGCCGCTGCGCGATCAGGGCTTGCATGCCGCGCGACACCTCGAACGCAATATGCACCGCCGACTGCGCGCTCTTGGTGCGGACGAAGCGCTGCGCGATCTTCGGCTCGGGCACGCTGATAATCCGCCCCCACATGCACACCGCGATTCCCCGCCGCATCCTGCCAGCGATCGCGCTGTCGCAGTTTGCCGGCACGTCGTTGTGGTTCGCCATCAACGCGGTGATGGCCGACCTGCAACGCGAGTCCGGTTTGCCCGATGCCGCGGTGGGCTGGTTCACTGCGGCGGTGCAACTCGGCTTCATCGCTGGCACCTTGGCATTCGCGCTGTGGACGATCGCCGACCGGTTTTCGCCGCGCCGCGTATTCCTGGTCTGTTCGCTTGCCGGTGCGGCATGTGCCGCGCTGTGTGCCTGGCTGCCGCCTTCCATGGGCTCGCTGATCGTGCTGCGCTTCCTGACCGGCGTGTTTCTCGCCGGCATCTACCCCGTGGGCATGAAGATTGCCGCGGGCTGGTACGCGCAGGGCCTGGGTCTGGCGCTGGGCGTACTCGTCGGTGCCCTGGTGCTCGGCACTGCGCTGCCATTCGGCATGCGCGCAATCGGCGCTTCGTGGCCCTGGCAGAGCGTGATGTGGGCGGTGGCCGCGATCGCCGCGCTGGGCGGCGTCGTGATGGCTCTCTGGGTTCCTGACGGGCCGCACCTTGCGCCGCGGGCGAAGTTTTCGCCACGTGCGTTGCTTGTCATCGTGCATGACCGCAAGGTGCGTGCCTCGGCGTTCGGCTACTTCGGCCACATGTGGGAGCTGTACGCGTTCTTCGTGCTGCTGCCATTGATTGCCGGGGCGCGCTGGGAAAGCGCGGCGGCGGCGTGGTGGGTGTTCGCGGCGATCGCAGTGGGCGCGCTCAGCTGCGTGGCCGGCGGCGTGTGGGCTCGGCGTGTCGGCAGCGAGCGTGTCGCGGCGTTCCAACTGCTCTGCAGCGGCGGCTGCGCGCTGCTCTCGCCGTGGCTGCTCGATGCGCCTGCATGGGCCTGGGCGGTCTGGATCATCGTCTGGGGTGCCACCGTGTCGGGTGACTCGCCGCAGTTCAGCGCACTCACTGCGCAAAATGCGCCGCGCGCCCAGGTCGGCAGCGTGCTGACGCTCGTCAATTGCATCGGCTTTTCGATCTCGGTGGCGACGATCTCCGGCTTCGTGTGGTTGGCCACTCGTCTGCCACTTGCCCAGGTGCTGCCATGGCTCGCGCTGGGCCCGGCGCTGGGCTTGCTGTGCATGAAGCCGCTGCTCGTTCCGGCAGAATCCGGGAAGTGATGCATCTTCTCTCGAACCGGCCAGTGCGAGCTGCCGCGCCGGGCCGTCCCAGGCAAGGCCTGACCTTCGCGGCGGGTCGCTCGCCGTACTCGGCGCGCGGGGTGTTCACATGAGCCAGAGCGTCACCCCGGAACTGCGCGAGTGGATCGTCGCGCAGGCTGCTGCCGGCCAGACGCCCGACGTGGTGCTCAAGGCGATGCTCAGCAGCGGCTGGAGTGAAGATGTGGCGGTCGCGGCCCTCGAAGAAACACTTCGCGGTCACCTCAACGAACAAGCCAAGGCTGCGGGATTGCCACCGCCCAGCATCGTGCCCGAGCCGCTGGCTGCCGGGCCCGTGACTACATTGCACGCGCACGACCGCGACGTTCGCGTCGTGATCGCGATGCGCAATCCGCGCGTCATCGTTTTCGGCGGTTTGTTCACCGACGACGAATGCGATGAACTCGTCGAATGTGCGCGGGCGCGGCTGGTGCGCTCCGAGACGGTACAGATGGCCACCGGCGGCAACGAGGTGAACGAAGCCCGCACCAGCGACGGCATGTTCTTCACGCGCGGCGAGACGGCGCTGATCGAACGGCTCGAGCAGCGCATCGCCGCGTTGCTTGCGTGGCCCGTGGAAAACGGCGAAGGGCTGCAGATTCTTCGTTACCGGCCGGGTGCGCAGTACAAGCCGCACTACGACTACTTCGACCCCGCGCAAAGTGGCACGCCGAGCATCCTCAAGCGCGGCGGGCAACGCGTCGCCTCGCTGGTGTGCTACCTGAATACTCCGGCTCAGGGCGGTGCGACGATCTTCCCTGATGTTCACCTCGACGTGGCACCGTGCAAGGGCAATGCCGTGTTCTTCAGCTACGACCGCCCGCACCCGATGACGCGATCGCTGCACGGCGGTGCGCCGGTCGTCGCGGGAGAGAAGTGGGTGGCGACAAAGTGGCTGCGTGAACAGCGCTTCGATTGACATCGCGTTGGCGTTGGCGCGCCGTGCGCGGCTGACAACTCGACACATCTGCGGGGTCAACTCGGCTCCGCCAGTCGGCGTTGTTGAGGGCGAGCAATCTGCTCCTTGTCACTTCAACTCAAGGGAATATCCAATGAAACACCTCATCACTGCGCTGATCGCGTCGACCTTCACTGTCGGTGCGTTTGCCCAGGCTGCTGCACCCGCGGCGACACCTTCAGCGACGCCGGCAGCTGCCGCCAAGCCGGCCGTGCCGGCAACGCCAGCAGTTTCTCCGGTGACGCCGGTTGCGCCGGTGGCTGCCACCACGGCTGCGCCTGCTCCTGCGGCTGCCACCACGGCCGCTGCGCCCGTTGTCGCAGCGAAGAAGGAAGTCGCAACGAAGGAAGTTGCCGTGAGCAAGGCCAAGGCCAAGCCCAAGGCTGACGCCAAGGCCAAGCCGGTCGACTTGAAGGCTGTCGAAGCCAAGCCGGCCCTCAAGTAAGCTTGATCTCGCCTTGAATCGAAACCCGGCTTCGGCCGGGTTTTCTTTTGGGTCAGTTGAGCACCGGTCGTTGGATCGGCCGCACGCGCTCATACGCGCGAGCCGCGCGCAGCACAGTCGCGTCGCCGAACATCGGCCCGACGAACTGCAGGCCGATGGGCAAGCCGGCGCGCGTCAATCCGCAGGGGATGCTGCATGCCGGTTGCTGCGTCAGGTTGAAAGGGTATGAAAACGGCGTCCAGCCGAGCATCGCTTTCGGGTCCATGCGCATCTGGCCGGCCGGGCGCGCGTCGAACGCCGGTATCGCCACTGCGGGCGTGACGAGCAAGTCGAAGCGCTGCATGAACTGGCGCATGTGTGTGCCCAACGCGCCGCGCTTGAGCATGAGCCGCTGCACGTCGAGTGCGCTCAAGTTCGAGCCGAGTTGCGCCTCAGCACGGAAGTCGGGGTCGGTCAATTCCTGCTGGCGCGCGTCGAGCGTGTTCCAGATCGTCCAGGCGCCGACGAACCACAGGCCCGTGCACACGTCCAGCGGGTCTTCGATGCCTGGATCGACCTGCTCGACCACGGCGCCAAGATTCTCGAGTTCGCGCACCGCGGCCGCGACGCTGCTCGCCACTTCCGGATCGACGACGCCTTGCGCATAACCCAGCGCGGGCGAATACGCAATGCGCAGGCCGCGTATGCCTTGCTCCAGGCCGTCGAGCATGTCGCTGGGGTCGTATTCCAGCGATGTCCAGTCGCGAGCATCGGGTTGCTTGAGCACGTTGAGCATCAACGCAGCGTCACGCACACTCATCGTGTGCGGGCCGAGGTGCGCCACGCTGCCGAACGGCGACAGTGGGTACGCCGGCACGCGGCCGAAGCTGGGCTTGACGCCGAAGTTGCCGCAAAACGCCGCGGGAATCCGCACCGAGCCGGCGCCGTCGGTTCCCACCGACAAAGGGCCCAGGCCCGCGGCGACCGCGGCGGCGGTTCCGCCCGATGAGCCGCCCGGAGTCTTGGCGAGGTTCCACGGGTTGCGCGTGATGCCCGTCAGCGGCGAATTCGTCTCGCCCTTGCAGCCGAATTCCGGCGTCGCCGTTTTGCCGAGCAACACCGCGCCGGCTTCACGCAGGCGCGCCGTCGCGGGAGCGTCGGTGTCCCAGGGCTGCTTCGGGTCGATCGTGCGGCTGCCGCGCAGCGTTGGCCAGCCTCGAGTGAGGATCAGGTCCTTGATCGACACCGGGACGCCGTCCAGCGCGCCGAGAGGCTCGCCCTTCGCCCAGCGCGCTTCGCTGCGCGCGGCGCCCGCCAGTGCCTGCTCATGCGCGACGAGGCAGAACGCGTTCAGGCGCGGATTGAGCGCGTCGATGCGTGCCAGCACGGCGCGAGTGGCTTCAACCGGAGAGGCTTTGCGCTCGCGGTACAACTGCAACAACTCGCTCGCCGTGCAGGATGTGAGGTGCGTGGCAGCACTGGGGGGTGTTGGCATGGGCGGCTCTCCTCACGCGCATCGTAGCGCGGTTGCGCAGCGACCCCGGGCGGGGTGGGTCTCAGGCGCTGAGGCCGAAGAAGTCGCGCAACGCTTCGCGGTACTGGAAGTGCCCGACGTTGTGGGTGTCGTGGTGCGAGCCGCCTTCGACCAGGATGAAGCGCTTGGGCACGGTGGCGCGATCGAACAGCGCACGGCCCATCGTCGGGCTGATCAGCTGGTCATTGCTGCCATGCACGACGATGAGGGGCGCAGTGATCTGGGTGACGCGGTGGAATGAGTCAAAGCGCTGTGTGATCAGTGCGCGCACCGGCAGCCAACCCCACTTCAAGGTGCCGAACACCTCAGGGATCGAAGTGAAGGTTCCTTCCACGATGACGCCGGACGCGTCGTCGATCTGGGTGGCGAGTTGCACCGCGATCGCACCGCCGAGCGAATGGCCGTAGACGTAGCGCTTGGCCTGCGGATGCTGTGCCGCGAGCCAGCTCCATGCGGCGCGTGCGTCCTCGCAGGCGCTGCCCTCCGATGGCAGCTCCTCGGAGCTGCGGCCAAAGCCCCGGTAGTCGATGCCGAGCACGGAAAAACCGAGCGTGTTGAGCTGCTGGATGCGCTGCGCGCTGCCCGAGACGTCCCAGCGCGCGCCGTGCAAGTACAACAGCACCGGAGCGTCTGCCTCCGGGCGCTCCAGCCACAGGGAGTGCAGCCGCACCGGCTTGCCCGTGACTTCGGAATCGAACTCGATCCAGCGCTCGGCCATGTCCTGGCAGTCGGTCACACCGGTTTCGCCAGTTCGCGTGCCGAGCTGGAAGATCAGCTTGCGCTGCTGGGTCTCGATGCCGGCGCTGCTCAGCAAGGCGGCCATCGCCGCGGCCATCGTTCGCGCCAATCCGCGCACCAGCCAGCTCGGCCGGTGTGGCCGTGACTTGTTGAGCGTCACTGGCAGCGTTTGCATGGTGAAGCCATCGTGGCATTCCATGGGGACGCTGCCCATCCCGCGATCGCATGCTTCCTACCAAGCGCGTGCCGAAATCACCCCCTGTGAGTGAGGGAAGTAATTACCAGTGCCTGCGTCCCTTGGCGCAGCCGCAGCAGGCGCGCGGGTGCGCGGGCGCAGCGCGCTCAGGTCTGAACGACAAGCTCGAAGTGCGCCCGTACGCCGTCGCCCACGGGCTCAAACGGCCGCGTCAATGCGGCGCGGTCTGGCGCGCTGAGCCGGCGCCACAGGCCATCGCCGGCGTTGTGCGGGTCGCCTTCCACGTACAACTGCGTCGTCAACAGCTCGCGGCGCGCGAGTTTGACCTTGACGTGGATGTGCGGTGTGCGCCCGGCGTAGTGGGCGGGCCGGATGGTGCGGAAACGGAACGCGCCGTCGGCTCCGACGCTGGTGCGGCCGAAGCCCTGGAACGCCGGGTCGGCGCGACCTCCGTCGCCCGGGTGGTGGTAGTGGCCCTGCTGGTCACACTGCCAGATCTCGATCGCCGCACCGCTGAGGGCGCGCCCGGCGGTGTCGGTCAACGTACCTTCCAGCCACGCAGGCTGGCCCTGGGCGTAGCGCAGCTTGCCATGCGCGAGCAGATCGGCATCGCTGTCTTCGGGCAGCGCAACCGGATAGAACGGGCCCTCGGTCTGGCGCGGCGTGGGGCGCCGGTTCTCCTGGGCAAGCGCGCCGCGCACGAAGACCGGCGCCGCGATCAGCGCCACCGCGCCCGAGATCAGCGTGCGGCGCAGCAGGGGTGCATTGCCGCAGCGTGGATTCGAGTCGTTCATGAAGACCTCCTGCGGTTGCTTTGGGCGTTGCAAGATCCTACTGGGAGCTGAATCCCTTTGAGATCGTTCCCGGGCAGGCTGGCGGACAGGCATCTTCGCCGACAAATCCAACCACGGGCTGCGGGCCGAAGCCGTGCCGCGCGCGCCAGCCGGGCTGCTCGAGAAACAGATTGTTCATCATTCCACCCGGGTTGTAGCGCGGCCATTCCTTCCCCGGGTGTCTGGCGGCGTACTCGCGCAGTATGTCGCCGGTGTTCTTGTACCAGGGTACCTTGAACGCGTAACGTTTCAGTGACTGCCAGCGCCAGCCCTGGTCGCGTGCCTCGGGCCAGACTTCGTCGCCATGCGCGATGTTCCAGGCTGGATCGAGATCCCAGGCGGTGCGCCCGGCGATGTCGCCGAAGATGAACAGCCGGCCATCGACGATTTTCCACTCCGTTGGGTCCGAGCCGAGCTTGATCGCGAACGCCGCGCCGCTCGCGCAAAAACCGCCGTACTGGGGCTCGAAGCGCGCCGGGTCGGCGTCGAAAACCTGTTTGTTCGCGGCGTCGACGAAGTAATAGGTGCGTCCCGGCAGCTGGCTCTTGATCGCCGGGTCGCCCCGCACGGGTTGCCGGCGCGTGAAGTAGGCCACCGGATCGTGGCCAAGCAACATGACCGGTTCGCCCAGGCGGTTCTCCTGAGTCGCGTAGGGCGTGCCGCAGGCCGTCAGCAGCAGCGCCGTCAGCGCGGCGCCGCAAGCGAGCCAGACAAAGCGGAAGTGATGCATGGCAATCCTTGGGCGAACGAAGGCGCGGTGACGGCAATGATGCACGATGTCCGTCCGCGCCTGAAGCCCCGCAGCATGCCACAGGTGCTTGCACGCCGCGTGGTCCGCGGCGTGCCGCACGGGGCTGCGTACAATCGGCTCCGTTCGGGGTGTAGCGCAGCCTGGTAGCGCAACTGGTTTGGGACCAGTAGGTCGCGAGTTCGAATCCCGCCACCCCGACCAAAGCCCGTCTAGTCATCCGCCGGCCACAGACTGCCCGTAGCTCAACCGGATAGAGCACCAGCCTTCTAAGCTGGGGGTCGGGGGTTCGAGTCCCTCCGGGCAGGCCACCCGGCCGTTCCAGAAGGTCCCACGCGACGGCCGGCGCGGCGTCACATGGACGAGCGCTCCGCTACAGCAATTCGGCTCGGGTTGATGGCTTCCGGATCCGCCATGGCGAAGCGGCATCAACTGTCGATCTCCATCTCCAGCGAGATCAGCGGCCCGGCCATCATCCCCTGGCTGCGGAAGAAGGACAGGATCAAGGTATTGTCCAGCGCCAGCAGCGTGCGCAGCTTGCCTACGCCGGCGCGCCGGAAGTGGTCGCTGATGGCTTGCAGAAGCTTCGAGCCCACGCCAGCAAGGCGAGCCCGCGGGTCCACGTCGATGGCGAAGACCCAGCCACAAGGCGGCGATCCGAATTCCCAGTCGCGGATCTCGCCGATGATGAATCCAACCACGTGGCCGTTCGCCAGCGCCACCAGGAACTGCCGGTCGTCGTGCTGGCTGCTGCCATAGCGCCGGTAGACCGCAGCCCAGTACTTGCGCTTTTCAAGGCCGGTCACCGTGGCGTCGATGTCGATGACCTGGTCCAGATCGGCGCGACGCACTGGACGGACCACGACGGCATCGGCGGCATCACGGGAAACCCCGGGCGCGGCGGAGCTCGCGCGCCGGGGCGTCGAGGCTGCGATCGCGGAGGACTTCTTCAAAACTTGGACCAGATCAAGTTCATATCGGTATTGTGGTACCAGAATGATTCTATAGGGGGGAGAAGACGGTCCCCGCCTTCTCGTCGATCGGCCCGGTTTGCGCGCCGCCCGTCGAGCGACAGGTTCGAGCCTGGGTGAGTGTATGTGTTGACCGGCGCCCTCACCGCGAGGTCGCCGTGTGTCGTGGTCCTCGAAAACCGAAGGAGACAGACATGCGATTCATCGTTGACATCCTGCGCCGCGGCGTGTTGGTCCTGGCCAGCATGTGGGTCGGCGCTCCACTCGCCCAGGCGCAGGAGCCGATCCGCATCGGCGCCTTCCTGTCCGTCACCGGGCCCGCGGCCTTTCTCGGCGACCCGGAACTGAAGACGCTCGAGCTGTACGTCGTGCGTCTCAACGCTTCGGGCGGCGTGCTGGGGCGCGAGCTGCAGCTCGTGGCCTACGACGACGGCGGCGATGCCGAGAAGGCGCGCACCTTCGCCAAGCGCCTGCTCGAGCAGGACAAGGTGGACGTGATCGTCGGCGGCAGCACCACCGGCGCGACGATGGCGGTGGTGCCGCTGGTCGAGCAGGCCGGCGTGCCGTTCATCTCGCTGGCCGGCGCGGTGGTCATCGTCGAGCCGGTGAAGAAGTGGGTCTTCAAGACGCCGCACACCGACCGCATGGCCTGCGAGAAGATTTTCGTTGACCTGCAGTCGCGCAAGTTGAACAAGGTGGCCTTGATCTCCGGCAGCGGCGGCTTCGACAAGTCGATGCGCGGCGAGTGCATGAAGGTGGCGGGCAGGTACGGCGTCGAGTTCGTGGCCGACGAGACCTACGGCGCGGCCGATACCGACATGACCGCGCAGCTCACCAAGATCAAGGGCAGCGCCGCGCAGGCGGTGCTGAACGCCGGTTTCGGCCAGGGCCCGGCCATCGTCACGCGCAACTACCGCCAGGTGGGGCTGACGCTGCCGCTGTACCAGTCGCACGGCGTCGCCTCCAAGGAATACATCAAGCTGTCCGGCCCGGCCGCCGAAGGCGTGCGGCTCCCGGGTGCGGCGCTGCTGGTGGCCGACCTGCTGCCCGAGGGCGATCCGCAGAAACCCGTCGCCATCGGCTACAGCAAGGCCTTCGGCGACAAGTTCAAGACCGAGGTGTCCACCTTTGGCGGCCATGCCTACGACGGCCTGATGCTGGCGGTGAACGCGATGAAGGTCGCGGGCTCGACCGACAAGGCCAAGGTGCGCGACGCGCTCGAGGCCACCAAGGGTTACGTCGGCGCGGACGGCGTGTTCAACATGTCGGCCACGGACCACATGGGGCTGGACCTGAGCGCGTTCCGCATGCTCGAGATCCGCAATGGCGACTGGACGCTGGTCAAGTAGGCCGATGAAGCTGACGCGATGGCCGGCTCATGGCTCCAGTTCGTCGCCAGCGGGCTGACCGCGGGGGCGATCTACGCGCTCGTCGCGCTGGGCTTCTCGATCATCTACAACGCCAGCGGCGCGATCAATTTCGCGCAGGGCGAGTTCGTGATGATCGGCGGCATGAGCGCGGTGACGCTGCTGGCGCTCGGACTGCCGCTGGTGGTGGTGCTGCCGCTCGCGGTGCTGGCCGCGGTGCTCGTCGCACTGCTGGTCGAGAAGGTCGCCGTCGAGCCGGCACGCCATGCCGGCACCGTGACGCTGATCATCATCACCATCGGCGTGGCCCTGTTCCTGCGCGGGGTGGCGCAGCTGCTGTGGGGCAAGGGCGTGCACCGGCTGTCGGCCTTCTCGGGCGAACAGCCGATCGAATGGCTGGGCGCCACGCTGCTGCCGCAGAGCCTGTGGGTGATGGGCGGCGCGGCGCTGGCGGTGGTCGCGCTGAGCGCCTTCTACGGGCGCACGCTGCTGGGCAAGGCGATGCGCGCCACCTCGTGCAACCGCATCGCCGCGCAGCTGGTGGGCATCAATACGCGCGGCGTCCTGTTTGCGAGTTTCGGCCTCGCCGCCGGGCTGGGCGCGCTGGGCGGCGTGCTCATCGCGCCGATCGCCTTCACCTCCTACGACGCCGGCATCATGCTGGGACTGAAGGGCTTCGCCGCGGCGATGTTGGGCGGCCTGGGCAGCTTCGCCGGCGCGGTGCTCGGTGGCGTGCTGCTGGGCCTGCTCGAAGGGCTGGGCGCCGGTTTCGTTTCGTCGGCCTACAAGGATGCGATCGCCTTCGTGATCATCCTGGCCGTGTTGTTCCTGATGCCCGCGGGGTTGCTCGGTGCACGCGACAGCGAACGTGTCTGACGCGCGCCGCGCCGGCCCACCCCCCTGGTGGGCGCGGCCGCGCAGCGGCGGCCTGCTGCTGCTCGCCGCGGTGACTGCGCTGCTGCCGCTGCTGCTGGCCAACAACTACTTCTACGAGGTCGCGATCCTGGTGGCGCTGAACGCGACCGTCTGCGTGGGCCTGAACCTGCTGATCGGCTACGCCGGGCAGATCAGCCTCGGCCACGCCGGCTTCTTCGCACTGGGAGGCTACGGCAGCGCGATCCTGGCCACGCGCTTCGGCCTGCCGACCTGGCTGTCGCTGCCGCTGGCCTGCGCCGGGGTCGCGCTGCTGGCGCTGCTGATCGGCCGGCCGACGCTGCGCCTGAAGGGGCACACGCTGGCGATGGCGACCTTGGGCCTGGGCGTCATCGTGTCCATCGTCATCGGCACCGAGGACCGCCTCACCGGCGGGCCCGACGGCATGGCGGTGCCCGCGCTGGCGCTGTTCGGCTGGACGGTGGCCGGCGAGCGCACCTGGTACTGGATCGCCGGCGCGGTGCTGCTGGGCACGGTGTGGCTGGCGTTCAACCTGATCGAGTCGCCCAGCGGGCGGGCCCTGCGCGCGCTGCACGGCTCGGAAGTGGCGGCCCGGACGCTGGGCATCGACGCCGGCCGCACCAAGCTGCAGGTGTTCGTGCTGTCGGCGCTGGTGGCGGCCTTCGCCGGCGCGCTGCTGGCGCACTACGCCGGCTTCATCACCCCGGCCAAGGCCTCGTTCGTGCACTCGGTCGAACTGGTCATCATGGTCGTCTTCGGCGGCATGGCCTCGGTGTTCGGCGCCGTGGTCGGCGCCGCGCTGCTGACCATGCTGCCGCAGCTGCTGACGGTGCTGAAGGACTACGAGATGATGGTCTTCGGCGCGGTGCTCATCGCCACCATGGTGTTCTTCCCGCAGGGCGTGGTGCCGACGCTGGCGCACTGGTGGGCGCGGAGAAGGCCATGAGCACGCCGGGCCGCCCCAAGTGCTCATGCTCCCGCTTGACGGGACGGGCCGCAGGCCCCAG
>JANNKM010000267.1:0-1826 GCA_031396305.1 Rhizobacter sp. | reverse complement strand
GGCATTCCTACCGCAGTTCGTCGATTCGAGCGCGCCATCTCCGCTTTCGCAGTTGTTACTGCTCAGCGGCGTGTTCATGGCGATGACGTTTCTGGTGTTTGTGGCCTACGGCTTTCTCGCACATGCCTTCCGCAAGGCGGTCGTTGAATCGGCCCGCGTTCAAGCTTGGCTTCGCCGCGGATTCGCAGCGGCGTTCGCAGGGCTCGGCGCCAATCTAGCGCTCTCCGACCGATGAGGCCCGGGTTCACCGGATTCGCGCTTCAATGCGGAGAGTGACATGCGCACGCCGGCCATCCCCCATCCCGGCTATTTCAGTGCCCCGGTGTCGCAAACCGACCCGCTCATCGCCGAGGCGATCGCCAACGAAGCCCGGCGCCAGGCGGAGGTGATCGAACTGATCGCCTCCGAAAACATCGTCAGCCGCGCGGTGCTCGATGTGCAGGGCTCGATCCTCACCAACAAGACCGTCGAGGGTTATCCGGGCAAGCGGTACCACGCCGGGGCGGTGAACGTCGATGCGGTCGAGCGCGCGGCGATTGAGCGCGCCTGCCAGCTCTTCGGTTGCCGCTTCGCAAACGTGCAGCCGCATTCAGGCAGCCAGGCCAACCACGCGGTGCTGCACGCGGTGGCGGAACCGGGTGACACCATCCTGAGCATGGACCTGAACGCCGGCGGCCACCTGAGCCACGGTGCGGCGGTGAACTTCAGCGGCAAATGGTTCAAGGTCGTGAACTACGGGGTGCGTGCGAGCGACGGCCTGATCGACTACGACGAGGTGGTCGATCTCGCGCGCCAACACCAGCCGAAACTGGTGATCGCCGGCGGCTCGGCCTACCCGCGCGCACTCGACTTCGCCGCGTTTCGCCGCGCCGCCGATGCAGGCGGTGCGCGGCTGCTGGTGGACATGGCGCACTTCGCCGGCCTGGTGGCGGGTGGCGCGCACGCCAACCCGTTTCCGTTCGCCGACATCGTCACCACCACCACCTACAAGTCATTGCGCGGCCCGCGCGGTGCGCTGATCCTGTGGAACGACGAAGCTTTGCGCAAGCCCATCAACCTCGCGGTCTTTCCAGGCCTGCAGGGCACGCCGTTCCTGCACATCGTGGCGGCCAAGGCGGTGGCGCTGGGCGAAGCGCTGCAACCCGAGTTCGCGGCCTACGCGGCGGCAGTGCTGGCGCACGCCCGAGCGCTGGCGCAGCGGCTGCAAGGGCACGGGTTCGATCTGGTCGGCGGCGGCACCGACACGCCGCTGATGCTGGTGGACTTGCGCAGCAAAGGCCTGACCGGCGCACCCGCAGCGCAGAGCCTGGAGCGCGCCGGCATCGTCGCCAACATGAACCCGATTCCGTCTGACGCGGCCGGCCTGAAGGTGATGTCGGGCCTGCGCTTCGGCGTGTCGGGCGCGACGACGCGCGGCTTTGGCGTCGCCGAGTTCGAGACCATCGGCGACCTGATCGCGCAGGTGCTGCACGCGCTGCGCGCCGAGGGCGCCGACAACTCTGCGGCTGAGCGGACGGTACTGGAGTGCGTGCGCCGGATCACGGCGCGGTTTCCGACCTACGCTTGATGGATGTTCTAGAGGAGACATGATGTTGACGATCGTCGTCGAGTTCCGCATCCTGCCGGCGTACATCGAGGCTTTCGAGCGCGCGATCGTGGCCAACGCCACTGCGTCGCGCGAGACGGAGCCGGGTTGCCGCCAGTTCGACGTCTGCCGCGACCCCGGCGACCCGCAGTTGTTCTTCCTCTACGAGTTGTATGACGACACGGCGGCCTTCGATGCGCACCTGCGTACCGGCCACTTCCTCGAGATGGAGGCCCTGACC
>JANNKM010000251.1:0-5352 GCA_031396305.1 Rhizobacter sp. | reverse complement strand
CAGTGAAGGGCATGCTCCCCAAGGGACCACTTGGCTACGCCATGGTGAAAAAGCTGAAGGTCTATGCCGGTGCCGAGCACCCGCACACGGCCCAGCAACCCAAGGTCCTGGAACTCTGAAGGAGCGGCGATGATTGGAATTTGGAACTATGGAACCGGCCGTCGCAAGTCTTCGGTCGCACGCGTGTTCATCAAGAAGGGCACGGGCAAGATCCTGGTCAACGGGAAGTCCGTGGAAATGTACTTTGGGCGTCAGACCTCGATCATGGTCGTCAAGCAGCCCCTCGTGCTCACCGCAAATGATGCAGCGTTCGATATCAAGGTCAATGTGCACGGCGGGGGAGAATCGGGGCAGGCAGGTGCGGTGCGGCATGGCATTACGCGGGCGCTGATCGACTACGACGCCGCGCTCAAGCCCGACCTGAGCCGCGCCGGATTCGTGACGCGTGACGCTCGCGAAGTCGAGCGCAAGAAGGTCGGCTTGCACGGCGCGCGGCGCCGTAAGCAATTCAGCAAGCGCTGACCGACAGGGGCGTGGCACAAGTCGCCCCGGGCGGCTGGCAGCTCCGGTTCAGACGAGGGCGATGATGCGCTGGAAACTGCTGCGTCGCAGGTTTTCGATCAGCGCGCCTCGTATGATCGTACGCAGCCATTTGCCGTGGCCGCTGCGTTGGGCAATTGTTGCCTTGATGTGCGGTTTTTCGGCAGCACTGGCCCTGTGGGCCTTCGAGTTCGGCAAAGACATCGCTGGTCTGGATCGTTCAGGAAGATCGGAACTTGCAGGCCTGCGGGTCGAGGTTGCACGGCTGCGCGAAGAGCGCGAAGCGGCCTTGTCCACGGCGAACATTGCCGAGAGCCTGCTGAAGACGGAGAAAGCTGCGCAAGAAACGCTGGTGCAGACCCTGCGCCGCCTTGAGGCCGAAAATGTCGGCCTGAAGAGCAATCTCGGTTTCTTCGAAAAGCTGCTTCCCGCAAACGCAAACCCGAACGCTGGTCTGGTCATTCGCGGGTTGCAGGCGGAAATGAAGACCGCAGGTAACCTCAAGTACCAGATGCTGTTGATGCAGCCGGGCAAGTCGCCTGCGGAGTTCTCGGGCCGGTATGAAGTCACACTCAGCGGGACACTAGATGGAAAGCCATGGAACTGGTCGTTACCTTCGGGTATTCATCAGCTCCAATTGAAGCAATACTTGAGGCTGGAAGGCACCATCGAATACCCAGCGGCGGCCGTCGTTCAAAGCATGTCGGTCAAAGTGACTGACAAGTCCGGGTCCACGAAGGCAACCGAGACCGTCAAGCTCTAGGCCAACTCTAGGCCTCGGGCGCCGTGCAGCGCAACACCGGGAGAATGCTCATGTTCGGAAAGAAAACCCAGCCACCCATCGGAACATTGATTGGTGAAGGCACAGTCATTCGCGGCGAACTTCGGTTCTCAGAAGGCCTTCGCATCGATGGCGAGATCATTGGTGACGTCATGGCGGCAGGTGACCAAGCCAGCATTCTCGTGATCAGCGAGAAAGCCCGGGTCACTGGCAAGGTCAAGGCCGGCCATGTGATCATCAACGGGTCGATCATGGGGCCGGTGCATTCCGACGAGCTTCTTGAGTTGCAGCCGAAGGCGTCCATCATCGGCGATGTGCGCTACGAGGTGCTTGAAATGCATCAAGGTGCGACAATCGACGGCGAGCTGAAGCCGCTGAAGTCGGAGGAACGACCAGCTCTGAAGCTCGCGACCCCGAGTCATGGTTGACAGTCGAACCGGCATTGTTCCGAAGGAGCCCATACAGTGAACGCAGTGGCAGAGGCAGGCATCTCGAGTCATTCTCAGGACGAAGCACCCCCGGTTCCGTTGATCTTCACGGACAGCGCGGCGTCGAAAGTGAAAGAGCTGGTTGACGAGGAGGGTAACCCTGACCTCAAGCTTCGCGTGTTCGTTCAAGGCGGCGGATGTTCGGGCTTCCAGTACGGTTTCACCTTCGACGAAGTCGTCAACGATGACGATACGCAGATGAGCAAGAACGGCGTTACTCTGTTGATAGACGCCATGAGCCTGCAGTACTTGGCGGGCGCGGAAATCGACTACAAGGACGATCTGCACGGAGCGCAGTTCGTGATCAAGAATCCGAACGCGACGACGACTTGCGGCTGCGGGTCGAGTTTCTCCGCCTGATACTTCCTCGATCCGCAACACGGAGGCCGCCATTTGGCGGCCTTTGCATTTCGGCGTCAGCGAGCTGGGTACAGCGCTCCGAGAACGCGCGGCCCACGGGCTCCGGTAACGCTGGGATGGCTCGCGGTTTGGCGTTCCAGGAAAGCGTACGCTAACCAAGCGAAGGCGCAGGCTTCGACCTGCGTTGCAGGCAATCCGTAGTGGTCGGACGTATTTACCGCGATGCCGGGCAGATGGTGGCTCAAACGCTCCATCAAGTAGGCATTAAACGCACCGCCACCGCAGACCAAGAGCACTCGCGCCTCTGGGGCGTAGCGCAGGATGTCCCGGGCGCAAGCACTTGCCGTCAGTTCAGCGAGGCTGGCTTGAACATCTTCTGGCGGGACGGCGGCGCCGAAGACTTGAAGATTGCTCGCAAGC
The DNA here is from genome assembly GCA_031396305.1 of Rhizobacter sp. GTDB lineage: Bacteria > Pseudomonadota > Gammaproteobacteria > Burkholderiales > Burkholderiaceae_C > JAEMQF01. The sequence goes on along the minus strand of JANNKM010000251.1, from coordinate 2,763 downwards.
CATTGCGGATTGAACAAGTCACGGCCGGTGCTCTTCGGCGGCACGAGAGAAAAGTACGGCGCGTTGAGCATCGATCCGACGAGTCCCGGCACGATTTTCCCGGACCGAGCCCACGCACCCCGGTCATCGAAGCGCGCCCCGATATGGCGTTGGCACCAGTAGTCCATCAACGCGTTTGCCGGCCCGCAGTCGAACCCATGTGCGACGCGATTTCCCTTGAGTACGGTCAAGTTGCCGATGCCGCCGAGGTTGAGCACGGCCATGTTCGGCGCGATCGCGCCGAACATGGCGCCATGGAAAGCGGGAACCAGCGGCGCGCCCTGGCCACCGGCAGCAACATCCCGACTTCGGAAGTCGCAGATGATGTCGATGTCTGTGGACTCGGCGAGCAGCGCCGGGGCGTTGAGCTGGATCGAATAGCCTGTACCGTCGAACTCGCCGGGACAATGCCGCACGGTCTGCCCGTGTGCACCGATCGCCCTGACCTGGCGCCGATTCACGCCCGAACTCGACAGCAGAGCCTCGACACACGCCGAATATCGCCGAGCCAGATCGTTTGCCGCCAGCGCGGCGCGATGCAGTTCATTTTCACCGCGAACATTGAGGCCGAGCATCGTGCCGCTCAAGGCTGCGTCGAATCGCAAGTGTGAGTGCGACAGCACGCGCAGTGCTTGATCCGAACCCGGAGTAAGCGCGGCCAACACACCGTCCACGCCGTCCATCGACGTGCCGGACATCAAGCCAATGTAGTAAGGTGACATGAGATGATTCTCACCGTGCCAGCCGCCCGGCAAGCTAGGCGGCTACTCGGCGTAATGGCCGCCGCGAACGGTGGACTGCGCCAGATTGATCTGGCCTTGGAGGCCTTTGGCCCACTGTGCAAAGTAAGACTGCCGGCCGGGCCCAATCTGGGCGGTGTCTGTCCACTGTGCCAGCCGCGCCGGGTTGCGCGGAACGCCGCCCACCTTGAATTCAAAGTGCAGATGCGGGCCCGTGGCCCAGCCTGTCGCGCCTACTGCCCCCAACCGGTCGCCTCGCTCAACGCGCTGTCCGTTCCTCACATCTATTCGCCGCAGGTGCGCATAGAGCGTGGTTCTTCCTCCGCTGTGCCGCACCTCGACGACATTTCCGTAGCCGTTTTTTGAACCTGTGAACTCGACCACACCGTCGCCGACGCTTCGCACCGGTGTGCCTGACGGGGCGGCGTAGTCGATGCCTTGGTGCTGCTGCCACTGCTTCAACAAGGGATGCATGCGGCCCGAGAACCCGGAACTCACCCGGGAAAACTCGAGCGGGCTTGCAAGAAACGCGCGCCGCTTGCTTTGACCTTCGAAGCTGTAGTACCCGCCCTTCGTGCCAGGCTCCTGGTACCAAACTGCCGAGTGCTCTCGCCCCCGGCTGACGAACTCTGCCGCCACGAGGCGCCCGGGGAATTGCCCCCAGCTGACAGGTTCACCATCGGCGACCATGATTTCGTACGCCACGGCAAACGTATCGCCGTGGCGCAAGTCACGATGAAAGTCGATATCGCCCGACAGCACATCGGCCATCTGGCTCGCGACGGCTTCCGGGATTCCTGCTCCATCCGTGGCTGCAAACAGAGACTTCGCCACCGCGCCACTGCCCACCTTCATCAGCGGCGCCAACGCGGCAGTTTCGACGATCGACATCAGTCTGCCCGCAACGAGTTCAACCCGAAGTCGACTGAAGTGGGTACTGGCTCGGCTGCGGTCAGCGGGGGCGAAACGGGCGACCAACTCGACCAGCTGACCTGCGGTGTCCACGCGCGCCCGCACTGACTTGGCAGATCGTCCGTCGAACAACGCGCGAGATGCCGGGTCGGTGCGCAGGAACTGAGTCGCCGCGGGATCGGAGACGTTCAGGCGCGCGAGCAGGCCGTCGGCTGTTTCGCCGGGGAAAGTCACCTCGTTGCGGAAGAAATCTAGACGGTGTGACGCCAGCGCCTGAAACTGCTGGTCGGTGTTCAGGGGCGTGATCTCGTCGGTGATGATCTGAAGTGGTGAAACCACCGGCTGCGGCATGTTGACAGCGACGCCGAATGCCGTGGCGCCGAATCCGGCAAGCGCGATCAGCAGCGCTGCCATCATGCCGTGGCGATGATGGATTGCAAGAACCCCCGTCATTTGCGATGGTCGCGTGCACATCGTCAAGACTCGAATCTCCTCGCCACTAGAATCGCGGGTCGTTGCAGACGCAACTTGGGCGGGGCTGGCTGGATGGTTCCGGCCGAATCCAGTATTCGCGTCGTGCTGGCTTGAATGGCCGGCATTAGCTTCTTGATCCACGCTTCGCATTGAGTCCATCTTGACCAGCAAGTATCCGGTAACCGACGCCGTACGGCACGCCATGGCTGTGTCGCTACGGGGTTGCAGTGAACTGTTGCCGCCAACGGATTGGCAAAACAAGCTGGCACGCTCAGAGGCTACTGGCATCCCGCTGCGCATCAAGCTTGGCCTGGATCCCACCGCACCCGACATTCACATCGGCCACACGGTGGTTTTGAACAAGATGCGCCAGTTGCAAGACCTGGGGCATACGGTGATATTTCTCATTGGCGACTTTACCTCGATGATCGGCGACCCCTCCGGACGCAACGCGACACGACCGGCGCTGACGCGCGAACAAATCGAAGCCAACGCCCAGACCTACTACAAGCAAGCCAGCCTGGTGCTCGACCCGGCCAAGACCGAAATCCGCTACAACTCTGAATGGAGCGACCCATTGGGCGCGCGCGGCATGATC
>JANNKM010000218.1:0-13813 GCA_031396305.1 Rhizobacter sp. | reverse complement strand
GATTTGCGTTCTACAGGCGCTTCGGGCGCGGATATGCGATTGGGCCGGCTCGAGCTGCCCTTCGAGCTGATTGCCGACACCGAAGAAAAGCTCTGCCACATGTTCGGCGTCGTCAAGAACAAGATCATGTACGGCAAGAAGGTCAAGGGCATCGAGCGCAGCACTTTCCTGATCGACGCCAACGGCGTGCTGTGCGCCGAATGGCGCGGCTTGAAGGTGGCGGGCCATGTCGATGAAGTGCTCAAGGCCGTCAAGCTGCAGAAGAAGGCGGCTTGACGCTGGCTACAGGCCCGTTGTGCCCACTTTGCACGCCTGATCGCTCGATCATGGGCTGACGGATCGAGTGCCGTCGCCATCTGTGCATAATCAATCAATGCGTCAAATCGCCCCCCCGGTCGCCTTGCGGCGCCCGCCCCTTGGGCCATGAAAGGGCCCCTTCGTGGCCCAGGGGGCCAAGGAAACTTGGGGCGGCCCGGCGTTTCCTTGAGAGCTCTGACGCTCACACCCAAGCCGCACAGTCGACTGTGCGGCTTTTTTGCTTTTTGTTTGTCGCGATTCGCCTATGCCACTTCCAAAGCCACCCGCCAAGCGGGGCTCGCTGCTGAGCGCCGCTGATTTCGACTCCCAATCCGCCCCTCGGCCGGCGACACGGCCGCACAAGACTCAGCGCGCCAGCGAACCCACCGCGCCGCCGGTGCTGGATCTGTATGACGACAGCGCCGCGGCGGCCGCCGTAGCAACCAAACCGCCCAAGGTTGAGCCGCAGGCGTACCAGCGGACCACGGCGCATCAGCCGCAGCCCCGAACACGCAAGCCGCGCAGCACCGGCCCCGCCAAGTTGTTCGTGCTCGACACCAACGTGCTGATGCACGACCCGACCTCGCTGTTCCGCTTCGAAGAGCACGACATCTACTTGCCGATGATCACGCTCGAAGAACTCGATGGTCACAAGAAGGGCATGACGGAAGTGGCGCGCAATGTGCGACAGGTCAGTCGCGACCTGGATGCGCTGGCCGCGACGATTGCGTCGCGCGACACCGCGGCCATGTCCGACGGCGTGCTGCTCAGCCGCACCGGGCGGCGTGAAGCCGCAGGAAGGCTCTTCTTTCAGACCCAGGCGCTCAATGTCAGCCTGCCCGCCGGGCTGCCACCGGGCAAGGCAGACAATCAGATCCTGGGCGTCGTGCAGGCACTGCGCGAGTTGCACCCGACCCGCGACGTCGTGCTGGTGTCCAAGGACATCAACATGCGCATCAAGGCGCGCGCGCTGGGCCTGCCCGCCGAGGACTACTTCAACGACAAGGCGCTCGAAGACGGTGACCTGCTCTACACCGGCGTGTTGCCGCTGCCCGCGGACTTCTGGGAACGCCACGGCAAGACGATGGAGAGCTGGAACCAGGGCGGTTCCACCTGCTACCGGATTAGCGGCCCGCTCGTACCCGGCCTGCTCATCAACCAGTTCGTCTACCTCGAAGCCCCTGGCGCGGCACCCTTGTTCGCCAAAGTCAGCGAGATCACCGGCACGACGGCCGTGCTGCGCACGGTGAAGGAATACACGCACCAGAAGCATGCGGTGTGGGGCGTCACGGCACGCAATCGCGAACAGAACTTCGCGCTGAATCTGTTGATGGACCCGGAGTGCGACTTCATCACCCTCACCGGCACCGCGGGCACCGGCAAGACGCTGATGACCCTGGCCGCAGGCCTGAGCCAGGTGATGGACGAGCGCCGCTACAGCGAAATCATCGTCACGCGCGTCACCGTGCCGGTGGGTGAAGACATCGGCTTCCTGCCCGGCACGGAAGAAGAAAAGATGAGCCCGTGGATGGGCGCGCTGGACGACAACCTCGAAGTGCTTTCCAAGAGCGACGGCGCTGCCGGCGAATGGGGCCGCGCCGCGACAAACGACCTGGTGCGCAGCAAGATCAAGATCAAGAGCATGAACTTCATGCGCGGCCGCACCTTCCTGAACAAGTTCGTGCTGATCGACGAGGCACAGAACCTCACCCCCAAGCAGATGAAGACGCTGATCACGCGCGCCGGCCCGGGCACGAAGATCGTCTGTCTGGGCAATCTGGCGCAGATCGACACGCCCTACCTGACAGAAGGTAGCTCGGGGCTGACCTTCGCCGTGGACCGCTTCAAGGGCTGGCCGCATTCGGGCCACGTGACGCTGGCGCGCGGCGAACGCTCGCGCCTGGCCGATTTCGCCTCGGAAGTGCTGTAGCGCAGAATCGGCACGGCCCTGCGCGCGCCACCGGTGTGGCGCGGCGCCGGCCGTATTGACGCCATGGTCCATCTGCTCAACCTCTTCGCCGCGATCGCGCTCCTGGTCTGGGGCACGCACATCGTGCGCACCGACGTGCTGCGCGTGTTCGGCGAAGACCTGCGCGTGGTGCTTTCGCGCAGCTTCGACCATCGCGCCAAGGCGATGCTGGCGGGACTGGGCGTGACGAGCATCATGCAGTCGAGCACTGCGACATGTCTGATCGTCGCCAGTTTCGTCGGCAGCGGTCTGGTGTCCACGCCGGCCGCACTGGCGGTGATGCTGGGCGCCGACGTCGGCAGCAGCCTGATGGCGGTCGTGTTTTCATTCGACCTGTCGTGGCTGTCGCCTCTGCTGATCTTCGTGGGCGTCGTGAGGTTCATCTCCAGGCAGAACAGCGCGCCCGGGCGCGTCGGCCGGGCCTTGATCGGCCTGGGCCTGATCACGCTGGCACTGCAGTTGATCGTCGCCGCGACCCAGCCGCTGACCGAATCGGCCGCAGTGCGCGCCCTGCTCGCCGCGCTGCCCAACGAAGTGCTGCTTGAGATCGTCGTCGGCGCCGTGCTCACGGTGCTCGCCTACTCGAGCCTGGCGATCGTGCTCCTGACGGCCACCCTGGCGACGGCCGACATCCTGCCCGTCACGGTCGCCGTCGGCCTGGTGCTCGGCGCGAACCTGGGCAGTGGCGTATTGGGCATGCTCGCGACAAGCGGCTCGTCGCCGCAGGTGCGCCGCCTGCCGCTGGGCAATCTGATCTTCAAGGTTCTCGGCATGCTGCTCGTCATCCCATTCCTGCCGCAAAGCGTGGCCCACCTGCAGCAACTGCTGGGCACCGCGCACCACCAGGTTGTCGCCTTCCATCTGGGCTTCAACCTGTGCCTGGCGCTGGTGTTCGTCGGCTTCACCGGACTGTTGGGGCGCCGGGTCGATCGCTGGCTTCCCGAGGCTGCCGACGACCCGAACTCACTCAAGCCACGCCATCTTGACCCGGTGGCGCTGGACACGCCGTCGCTGGCCATCTCTTGTGCCGCGCGCGAAGCGCTGCGTCAGGCCGATGTGGTGGAAACGATGCTGCGCGGCATGCTGAGCGTGATCCGCAACAACGATCTGGCGCTGGCCGAAAGGCTCCGGGCCATGGACGACACCGTTGACGAGCTCTACACCGCGATCAAGCTGTACCTGACGCAGATCTCGCGCGAGGCGCTGTCGCAGAAGGAGAGCCGGCGGTGGACCGAGGTGGTCTCGTTCACGATCAACATGGAGCAGATCGGCGACATCATCGAGCGCGTGGTGCAGGACGTGGAAGACAAGAAGGTGCGCAAGAACCGCAGCTTCTCCGAGGCCGGCATGGCCGAGATCTGCCAACTGCACGACATGCTGTTGGCCAATCTGCGCCTGGGCATGGGCGTGTTCCTCGACGGGCGGGTGCGCGACGCGAAGAAACTGCTGGAGGAGAAGTCACGCTTTCGCGATCTCGAACACCAATATGCCGCCAACCACATCGGGCGCCTGCGCGACAACACGGCGCAGAGCATTGAAACCAGTTCGCTGCACCTGGACCTGATCAGCGACCTGAAGCGCATCAACTCGCACATCTGCTCGATCGCCTACCCCATCCTCGAATCGGCCGGCGCGTTGCGCGACAACCGGATCCGCCATTCGATGATCATGACGCAGCAGTCTGACGACACGGTCACCTGAACCTGCTCGCGGTCGAGACTACAAGAACCCCCGGCGCTGCAACCACGCCACGAGGATAGTCGCCGCTTCAAGCGTGAACCGATCCTCGCGCAACCATGCGAGCAGTTCGCCGGGCGCCAGGCAATCGAAGCGCTGCACTTCGCCGTCCTGGTTGGCCGGCACCACGGCGTCGGCAAGCGTCGCGTCGAAGACATCGATGTGTTCGACCAGGAAGCCCTCTGTCACCGGCCGGCGAAACGTGATGCGCCCGACTTCGCGCAGCCCTTGCATTTGCGCCAGATGCAGGCCGGCTTCCTCCCAGGTTTCGCGCGTCAACGCATCCGCCACAGACTCACCCGCGCCGACCTGACCGCCCATCGTCGTGTCCCACTGGCCGGGGTCGGTCGCCTTGTCCGCAGCCCGCTGCTGCACCCAGACCTTGGCATCGGCGCGCGCCGCCACCAGATGCACGGCGAACGTGGTCAGCCCCAAGGGGCGCACTGCGGCGCGTTCAATCGCACCCACCGCGCGACCCTGTTCGTCGATCACCGCCAGCATTTCAGCGCGCCAGCGGCCACCGATTCCACGCGCGTTCAACCACTGCGCAATCGCCATCAGGCTGGCGTCCGGCGGCGTCAGGATGTGCCAACCCGGGCCTGACCTGCGCAGCGGCAGCCCGGCGTCTTGCATGCACTGGGCCAGGCCCGGCTCGACGGAACCGATGCGAGCCGGCGGGTCGCCGATCGTCAGCGCCGTGCGCGGCACAAGGGGCGGCGAATCGGCGCGTTGGCACAGCCCGGCCAGCCAGGGGTCTTGATCCTGGCCCGGTGCGTTCATCGCCGAATGCAGGCACGCATCACTTTGCCGCGGCAGCGCCCACACTCAGGAGCAGCGTGTGCAGCCCGGCTTCATCCAGAACCTCGACGCCCAGCGCTCGCGCCTTGTCCAGCTTCGAGCCGGCCTCCAAGCCGGCAATTACATAGTCGGTCTTCCTTGACACCGAGCCGGAGACCTTGCCGCCTGCAGCTTCGATCAGGTCTTTCGCCGCGTCGCGCGAGAGCGTGGGCAAGGCACCCGTCAGCACGAACGTCTTGCCGCCCAGTGGCGCCGCAGCGGCTTGCACCGGCTCGTGCTCGGGCCAATGCAGGCCGACGCGGCGAAGCCCGGCAATCACTTCGAGGTTGTGTGGCTGATCAAAGAAAGTGCGTATGCTTTGCGCGACCACCGGGCCAACGTCGGGCACGCGCATGAGTTCATCGATGCCCGCCTGCATCAAGCGGTCCAGGCTGCCGAAGTGTGCCGCCAGGTCTTTCGCCGTGGTCTCGCCAACCTGGCGAATCCCGAGCGCATAGAGGAATCGCGCGAGCGTCGTGGAACGCCGCGCCGCCAGCGCCGTCAGCAGATTGTTCGCACTCTTCTCGCCCATTCGTTCGAGCGATAGGAGCTGCGCGAGATCGAGCTTGTAAAGCGACGGCAGGGTCTGCACCAGACCCGCGTCGACGAGTTGCTCGACGAGCTTGTCGCCCAGCCCGTCGATGTCCATCGCACGGCGCCCGGCGAAGTGCAGGATCGCCTGCTTGCGCTGCGCCGCGCAGAACAGCCCACCCGAGCAGCGCCAGTCGGCGTCGCCATCTTCGCGTGCAATCGCACTGTCGCAGACCGGACAGCGGCCACCGAGCTGCTTGTAGAGGTCAAACGCCTCGCCCACATCTGCAGGCCGCCGTTCCAGCACCACGGAGACGACCTCGGGAATCACGTCGCCGGCACGGCGCACGATCACGGTGTCGCCGACGCGTACGTCTTTGCGCCGGGTCTCGCCTTCGTTGTGCAGTGTCGCGTTGCTCACCGTCGTGCCGCCCACGAACACCGGCTCGAGCTTGGCCACTGGAGTGAGCTTGCCGGTGCGGCCGACTTGAATCTCGATGTCGCGCACCCGCGTCATTTGCTCTTGCGCCGGGTACTTGTGCGCCACTGCCCAGCGCGGCTCGCGCGATACGAAACCCAGGCGTTGCTGCAAAGCGCGCGAATTGACCTTGTAGACGACACCGTCGATGTCAAACGGCAACGCATCGCGCATCGCGCCGATGCGCTGGTGAAACGCCACCAGCCCGGCCGCGCCTTGCACTGTATCGCGCTCCGCGCACACCGGCAGACCCATGGCGGCGAGCGCGTCGAGCAGCAGACTGTGCGTGGCGGGCACGTCCCAGCCTTGAACATCGCCCAGCCCATAGGCGAAAAACTTCAAGGGTCGAAGCGCCGCGATCGCTGGGTCATGCTGACGCACCGCGCCGGCCGCAGCGTTGCGCGAATTGACGAAGGTCTTCTCATTCTTCGCGCCCTTGGCGATCAACCCGCGCTGGCGTTCATTGAGTGCCTCGAAGTCGTCACGCCGGATGTACACCTCGCCGCGAACCTCCAGCACCGGCGCGGCGAGTCTGCGCAAGCGCAGCGCAATCTGGCCGATGGTGCGGATGTTCTGCGTCACGTCTTCACCGGTCTCGCCGTCGCCGCGCGTCGCCGCCTGGACCAGCACGCCTGCCTCGTAGCGCAGGTTGATCGCCAGCCCGTCGAACTTCAGTTCCACCGCGTATTCGATCGGCGCATCGGACTCGCCCAAGGCCAATTCGCGCCGCACGCGCGCGTCGAAGACAAACGCGCCGCTGGACTCGGTGTCGGTTTCGGTGCGGATCGACAGCATCGGCACGGCGTGGCGTACCGGCGTGAAGCCCTCCAGCACCTTGCCGATAATGCGTTGCGTCGGGGAATCAGCGCTCAGCAGTTCCGGGTGCGCGGCTTCGATCGCCTGCAACTCCTGAAACATGCGGTCGTACTCGGCGTCGGGGAGGGTCGGGCTGTCGAGCACGTAGTAGCGGTGCGCGTGCTCCTGCAACAGCTCGCGAAGTTCAGCGGCGCGCGCGGCGGGGGCGTCGGATGCTTGTGCCACGGTCAAACCGTCGGCCTCACGCAAGCTAGCCGAACAGGCGCCGCGCCGCGAGCGAGCCGGCGGCAAGATCGTGCTCGCGCAGGCTGGCATAGAGCTGCTCAAGCTCGCCGCCGATCGTCGCGAAACCCTCTTCGCTGATCGGCTGGCCCTGGTCGTCGACGATGGCAGCGTCCATGCCGAGCGACAGGGCCTGCGCACTCGCCTGCCAGGCGGCGAAGGGGTTGAGGCTCTGGTCGGTTTGCGGCACGTCGAAACTCAGCGTCACGTCACGCACGATGCTGTGCTGGGCGTCGTCGGCGAGTGCGGCCAAGGCGGCATTCGCATCGAAGCTGAGCGTCACCACCGGCGGCGCGCCCTCTTCGTCGGCCGGCAGCACCAGACGCCCGGCCACGGCGCCGGGAACGAAACCGTGGCGTGATGCATGCTGAACCACATAGCCCACTGACCAGGCAGCGCTGCGCGCACGCAGGTGCACCGCGAGCTGCGCATCGTGCTGGCCGGCAAAGGCGTCGAGCTCACGGCCGCGCGCCACCACGTCGAGCATGTCGGGAAACTCGGCACTCGTGCCCAGCGCGTCGGCAAAGTGCTGAAGCGCGTGCACAAACTCGGAATATTCGATCTCATTGATTGCACCGCTTCGGTTGGCGAGCTGCACGCCGGCTTGCAGTTGGCCGTAGTGCTGGCCTGCGGCGATGGGCTCCCACTGGCCGCTGTGGGAATTCATGCCTTCAATGAGAAACGGCTTGCTGCCGGCGCGCAACGACCCCGGCAGATGCGCCAGCAGGTGTTCGCCGCTGACTGGCTGCTCAACACCGAGCGTGGCGATGGCGTCGATCAGTGGATCGATGCGTGCCGCCTGGCGTTTCGCGCGAAGGCCATCGCCGGCGCTGGCCAATGCAGGCATCTCGCGGCCTTGCGCGGCAGCGGCCTCGTCGGGCGCCTCGAAACCCGGCTCGACGGGCGCACGGCGAACCTCCATCGTCGTCTCTTGCCGTCGCCCCGCCTGACGCGCTGTCCACACGCCATGAACTCCCAGGGCGACCAGCACCAACGCGGCGAGCCCGATTAGTGCGATGGTGAGGTTGCTCATGGGCTCCTCAACGCCGGCAGCCTGTCTGAACCCGGCTCACGCCGCCTGCGCCATCGTCACGGCAGTGTGCATGTCCACCGCGACGATGCGCGACACGCCCTGCTCCTGCATCGTCACGCCGATCAGCTGTTCGGCCATCTCCATCGCAATCTTGTTGTGGCTGATGAACAGGAACTGCGTGCCCTTGGCCATCTCTGTCACCAATTTGCAGTAGCGGTCGGTGTTGGCGTCGTCAAGTGGTGCGTCCACTTCGTCGAGCAGGCAAAACGGCGCGGGGTTGAGCTGGAAAATCGCGAACACGAGCGCGATCGCCGTCAGCGCCTTCTCGCCACCCGACATCAGGTGGATCGTGCTGTTCTTCTTGCCCGGTGGCTGCGCCATCACCTGCACGCCGGAGTCGAGAATCTGGTCGCCCGTCATGACGAGCCGGGCATGGCCGCCGCCGAACAGCGTGGGGAACATGCGGCCGAAATGTTCGTTCACCTGGTTGAAGGTTGCGCTGAGCAGATCGCGTGTTTCGATATCGATCTTGTGGATCGCGTCTTCCAGCGTCTTCATCGCCTCGACGAGGTCAGCATTCTGCGCGTCGAGAAACGCCTTGCGCTCGCGTGACGCGTTCAATTCGTCGAGTGCCGCCAGATTGACCGCGCCGAGCGCGGTGATTTCGCCCTGAATTCGGTCGATCTCGGCCTGCAGGCCGGCGAGCTTGACGCCCTCGGCCACGATGCCGGCGCCGAGTGCGTCGAGGTCGGCGCCGGCTGCCTGCAACTGCTCGAAGTATTGCGCCCCGCCGAGCTGCGCCGCTTGCTCTTCGAGCTGGAGTTTGGTGATGCGCTCGCGCAAGGGCTGTAGCGATTGCTCGTGCCGCATGCGCTGCTCGTCGGCCTGACGCATGCGAAGGCTGAGGTCGTCGTACTCACTGCGCCTGGCGGCCAACGCCGCTTCGCGATCCAGCTTGAGTGCCAGCGCCGTCTGCAGGCCCGCCTGGGCGGCCGTGTCGGTGAGCCGCTTCAGCTCGGTGCTCAACTGATCCGTCGATTGCGCCGCGGCAGCGATCTGTTGTGTTGCCGTGTCGAGGTTACGCTCCAGTTCGCCTTGGCGTGCCGCGAGCGAGCGCGAGGTGAATGCGGCCTCCTGCGCCTGCCGTTCCAGCGCACGCAGCTGCTCGCGTGCGGTGTTGAGATTGCGCTGCGCACCGAGCAGGGCTTCGTCGAAGTCGGCGTGGCGTTCCTGCGTGGTGGCGAGTTGCTGGTCGAGCTCTTCGAATCTGGCTTCGCCGATTGCACGGCGTTCGCTCAGCTCTTCGCTTTGCGCGTCGATCTCGGCGAGCTCGGCGGCGAGTTGGGCGCGCCGCGCATTCGTCTGTTCGGTCAACTGCGACAGGCGCAGCCACTCCACCTGCAATTGGTGCGCGCTCGTCTGGGCCTGCGCCGCCTCGCGCCGCAACTTCTCCAGGCGCTGCGCGGCCTCGGTGTAGCCCGCTTCGGCCCGCACGTGAGATGCACGCACCTGCTCGCAGATCGACCCCTGGGCGCGCAATTGGCGCTCGAGGTTCTGGATTTCCTGGGCGCGCGCCAGCATGCCGGCGTTTTCGGCGTCGGGCGCATAAAAGCTCACCGCGAACTGGCTCACCGCGTGGCCTTCGCGCGTCATGATCACTTCGCCATGCGTCAGCTGGGCGCGTGCCGCGAGCGCATCGTCGATGCTGGATGCCGTGTACACGCCTTCGAGCCAATCGTTGAGCAAGGCTTGCAATCCGGCGTCACCGAGCTTGAGCAAGTCAGACAAGCGCGGCAGCGTCTGGTGGGTGTTGCGGATCGCCGCCAGCGGCGGCGTATAGAACGCCAGCTTGGCGGGCGGCACATCGCCGGCAAATGCCCGAACCGTCTCGATCCGCCCGACTTCGAGCGCGTTCAGGCGTTCGCGCAGCGCCGACTCGAGCGCCGTCTCCCACCCCGCGTCGATCTGAATGCGGGTCCACAAGCCCTGCAAGGATTCCAAGCCATGGCGCGCCAGCCAAGGCTTGAGTTTTCCCTCGGTTTGAACGCGCAATTGCAAAGCGCGCAGCGCGTCCAGGCGAGCGCTCAGCTCAGCGTGCTTGCGACCTTCGACGTTCACCTGTTCTTGCGCATCGCGGCGTTCCAGGTCCAGGCGCGGAACGCTTTCATTGAGCAGTGCCAAACTCGATTCCGCGGCGTTCTGCGTTTCCTTGGCCGCGCCAGCGTGCGCCTCGAGTTCGGCGATCCGCTGCAGATCTGGGGCGCTGAGCTGGGTAGACTCGGCGGCCAGGCGCTCGCGGCGCTGGAGTGCTCCGCGCTGCTGCTCTTCGATATGCCGCGTGTGCTCGGCAAGCACTTGAATCTGCTGCTGCACGCCGCCAACCAACATGCGCTGCTCGTTGGCAGCGGCCTGCGCTGCGGCGACCGCGTCTTCCAGGCCCGGGAGCAGATCGCCCTGCTCTCTGACGCGGGCGACGAGGGCCTCGCACTGTTCGTCGGCCGCGACGATCTGCGCCGCCACTTGTACCTGCTCCGCCTGCGCCTCGGCGCGGCGCTGCTGCCACTGCCGCATCTGCTCGGCGAGTTCGATGCGACGCTGCTCCAGGCGTTGCCGGCCTTCGATGACGAATCGAATGCGCTCCTCGAGGCGACTCACTTCCAGCGCGGCCTGCGCGAGTTCGCCCTGCGAGGCGTGCAACGCGTCGTTCGCCTGATAGTGCGCCTGGCGGATCGTCTCGAGCTGCGCCTCACCGTGGCGCAACTCGGCCATGCGCTCTTCCAGGGCATTGAGCGCCTCGGCCACCACCTTGGCCAGGCGCTCCTGCTCCTTGGAGGCGTCACGATGTTTGAGAAACCAAAGCTGGTGCAGCTTCAGTTCGCCGCGCACCTGCAGGGCACGGTAACGGCTCGCCACTTCGGCCTGCGATTCGAGCCGCTCGAGGTTGCTGCCCAGCTCACGAAGGATGTCCTCCACGCGCGTCAGGTTATCGCGCGTGTCCTTCAGCCGGTTCTCGGTTTCGCGGCGTCGCTCCTTGTATTTCGAAACACCCGCGGCTTCTTCGAGGAACAAGCGCAGCTCTTCGGGCTTGCTCTCGATGATGCGGCTGATCGTGCCCTGGCCGATGATGGCGTAAGCGCGCGGGCCCAGGCCCGTGCCGAGAAAGACGTCTTGCACGTCGCGGCGTCGCACCGGCTGGGCATTGATGTAGTAGCTGCTCGTGCCGTCGCGCGTGAGCACGCGCTTGACGGCGATCTCGGCAAACTTGTTCCACTGCCCGCCGGCACGCGCATCTTCGTTGTTGAATACCAGTTCGACACTCGCGCGGCTCGCCGGCTGGCGCAACCCCGAGCCATTGAAGATCACGTCCTGCATCGACTCGCCGCGCAACTCGCTCGCCTTCGACTCGCCGAGCACCCAACGCACGGCGTCCATGACATTGGACTTGCCGCAGCCATTGGGGCCGACGACACCGACCAGACGCCCTGGCAGCTGCAATTGCGTCGGCTCGGCGAACGACTTGAAGCCGGACAGTTTGATGGAGTTCAGGCGCATGGGAATCGGGAGAGTGCAAAACCGCCGCCACAACAGGCCACAGCCGGACGCAGACTGAGCGTCTATGTGCTTGATTCAATGAGGAAATGAGGTCTCCAATGCGGGCGTCTTCGCGACCTTTCAGAGCGGCGGCGATGATACCATCGCGCCCTCTGTGCGGCCTCGTGCGGCCGCCCTCTTCCTGCCTTTTCCCCCATGCCCAAGACCCTCTCAGCGCGCCGTGGCGCAACGCAGCGCCAGGCCCCTGCCGTGCCGCCGACGCAACCCTCCAAAGAGTTGCAGGTGTTCCCCAACCCCGCGCCGAAGCGCGACTACGTCATCGAATTCGAGGTGCCGGAGTTCACCTGCAATTGCCCACTCACCGGGCAACCGGACTTTGCGCAATTCCGCATCGAGATGATCGCCGACAAGACCTGTGTCGAACTGAAGAGCCTGAAGCTGTACTTCTGGAGCTACCGCAACGTCGGCGCGTTCCACGAGAAGGTGACGAACGACATCCTCGACGACATCGTCAGCGCGACGAACCCGCGGTTCGTGCGCATCACGGCGCGCTGGAACATGCGCGGCGGCATCGCGACCAACGTCGTTGCCGAGCACCGCAAGAAGGGCTGGAAACCCGGGCCCGCGTTGCTCAGCGCGCAACCCGGCGCAGCTCGCGGCGCGGCCTGAATTCAAGGCAGGCATCGCTTACCCTCTCATCGGGTAAGCCCCGGGACGCCTCGCGCCGCCGCCGGCAGTAGGATGGGGCGACGGTGCGAACGTGACCGCGCACCGCTCGTCATGCTGGGGTTGTCAGAATGCCGTCACACACCCACGCTAGCGTCACGTCTTGCACTAGACAACGGAGACGTTTCATGAGAACCACACTTGCGGGCGCCGCCACACTCGCTCTCGCCTTAGCTCTGGGCGCCTTCACCGGTGCGGCCACAGCGGATCGACGCCACGACGGCGACGATGCCGACCGGCCCAAGGCCCCACTCGTGATCGGCCACCGCGGCGCCAGCGGCTACCTGCCCGAGCACACGCTGGAGAGTTATGCGCTGGCGATCGAACTCGGTGCGGACTTCATCGAACCCGATCTCGTGGCCACGAAAGACGGCCACCTGATCGCGCGCCATGAACCCAACATCACGAACACGACCGACGTCGCCACACGCGCCGAGTTCGCTTCCCGGCGCCGCACTGGCGTGATGGTCGATGGAGCGGCCGAAAATGGGTGGTTCGCCTTCGACTTCACGCTTGCCGAAATCAAGACACTGCGTGCCATTCAAGCGTTCGGCGAACGGCCCCAGCAGTTCAACGGCAAGTTCCAGATTCCGACCTTCGACGAAGTCGTCAAGCTCGCCAAGCGCAAGAGCAAGAAAGCGGGCCGCACGATCGGCGTCTACCCGGAGACCAAGCACCCGACGTTGCACAAGAACCTCGGCCTGGCGCTCGAACAGCGCCTACTGAACGTGCTGACACGTCACGGCTGGAATCACCGCGATGCACCGGTCTTCATCCAGTCGTTCGAACAAAGCAACCTGCAAGCGCTGCGCAAGATGACGCAGGTCAAGCTGGTGCAGCTCGTCGACGCCGACGATGTAAATGTCGACGGCACGCTCGCCTACGTCGCCCCGTTCGATCGGCCCTACGACTGGACAGTGTCGGGCAACCCGGTGCTCGTGGCGCGCAACTTCGGCTACTTCGCGACCGACGCGGGCTTGAAAGAAATCGCCACGTATGCCGACGGCATCGGCCCCTGGAAACGCTACATCGTGAGCACCATCGTCACCGACCCGCCCGGCACCGGGCCGGGTGAAGCAGCGCGCAAGCTGCTGCCGGCCACCGACTTGATCGCCCGGGCGCACCGCGAAGGCCTGCTGGTCCACACCTGGACGTTCCGCAACGAACAGCGCCGGCTTGCGAGCGACTACGGCGGCAACCCGGTCCAGGAGTACCTGCAGTTCTATGCGCTGGGAATCGACGGCGTTTTCTCCGACTTCCCGGACACCGCCGTCGCCGCGCGTGTGCTGCATCGCTTGCTCGGCAACGGCAATCACGCCGCATGCCTGACGCGCGAAGACCGCGAAGACCGCGAAGACCGCGAAGACCGCGAAGGCCGCGACGACCACGAGGACCACAAGGACTGCGACTGACCTTCGCGCCGTGCCACGCGCGGCACGGCGTTCAGTGCCGCGCGCGCTCGGTCACCCGGATCCAGTACACGCCTGCAGATGCATTGGTCCGACAAGAAGGGTTGCTGTCAGCTAATTTCGTTAAAGGAGGTATGCCTTGGACT
>JANNKM010000196.1:0-16260 GCA_031396305.1 Rhizobacter sp. | reverse complement strand
CGGCGGGTTCGGCGGCGCGACCGCGGCGAAGTACCTGCGGCTGTGGTCGGAAGGTGCGATCGCAGTGACGCTGGTCGAGCCGAACCGGCAATTCATTTCCTGCCCGATGTCGAACCTGGTGCTCGGCGGCAGCAAGACAATGACCGACATCACGCTCGGCTATGCGGGCCTGAGCAAGCTGGGCGTGAACGTCGTGCACGAGAGCGCGATCGCGATCGACCCCGCCAGGCGCCAGGTGCGGCTCGTTTCGGGCGCGAGCCTGGCGTACGACCGGCTCGTCGTGGCGCCCGGCGTCGAGTTGTTGTTCGACCACGTGCGCGGCATGAGCGCCGAGGCGGCCGAGCAGATTCCGCACGCCTGGAAGGCCGGCGCGCAGACAACGTTGCTTCGCCGTCAGCTCGAAGCCATGCCCGACGGCGGCACGGTGCTGATCAGCGTGCCGCTCGCGCCCTACCGCTGCCCGCCGGGCCCGTACGAGCGCACCTGCCAGATCGGCTGGTACCTGAAATCGCACAAGCCCAGGAGCAAGCTGATCGTGCTCGACGCGAACCCGCAGGTCGTCTCCAAGGGGCCGCTGTTCACGCGGGTGTGGAAGGAAGACTACGCAGGCATCGTCGAGTACCGGCCGAACGCGGCGGTGGGCGAAGTCGACGTGCCCAATCGGACCTTCGTGCTCGAACTCGGCGAGCGGATGCGCGGCGACGTGCTGAACCTGATTCCGCCGATGCGCGCCGCCGAGGTCGCGCGCGACGCCGGCCTGATCACCGCGAATGAACGCTGGTGCGAAGTCGACTGGACCACGCTCGAATCGGTGAAGGTACCGGGCGTGCACGTGCTCGGCGACGCGACGCTGTCCGCGCCGGGAATGCCGAAGTCGGGGCACATGGCGAACCACCACGGCAAGACCGCGGCGGCGGCAATCGTCGACCTGATGAACGATCGCACGCCGCTGCCGCCGGTGATGGCCAACACCTGCTACAGCTTCATCAACGACCGGCACGCGATCCATGTCGCGAGCGTGCACCGCTGGGACGCGGAGAAGAAGACGCTCGCGGTGGTTCCGGGCGGGGGCGTCTCGGGCGCCGAGCGTTCGCGCTGGGCACTCGAAGGCGGCTTCGCCTGGGGTTGGGCGCAGACGATCTGGGCCGACATGTTGAGCGCATGACGCGGCGCGCGCGTTTCATCGATCTCGCCCTGATGGCACCCCCAGGCCGACGACGTACGTCGTCCGCCCCCCAAGGGGGTGAGAAAACTCGGGAGCGGCCCTTCGTTTTCTCAGGAGGCCGCGCCGAGCTTGCAAGCGGTTTGGGCCACCCGGTAGGGCCTTGACGCAGGTTTCGGTGCAGGCGCCGCCGGTGGCTGCGCAACAATCGCGAAGCGCAGCGCATCCCGCTGCGCGAAGTGCAGATGCCCACCTGTCTGACCCTGCTCGGCCGCCCGCAGATCGAACACGACGGTGTGCAGCTCGCGCTGCCGGCCGAGCGACGCGGCCAGCTGCTCGCGCTGCTCGCGCTGCGCCGCGGCTGGGTCGCGCGCAGCGAACTCGCCGCGCTGTTGTGGCCCGGGCACCGCAGTGAGTTGGCAGCGACCAACTTGCGCAAGGCACTGCATTTCGCACGTGCCTTGCCGTGGACCGGATCCCTCGAGACCCAACCCGGCCTGGTGCGCTTCCAGGTGGCCACCGACGTTCACGACGTCGAAGCGGCGCATCGTGAGGGCCGCATTGCCGACGCGCTGCAGCGCTGCCGCGGATTGCTCCTCGACGGCATGGACGACGCATCCAACCCGGCGTGGACCGACTGGCTCGACGCCGAGCGCGCCCAGCACGCGCGGCGCTGGCAAGACCTCACGCGAATCCGGCTGACGCAGCTTCAGAGCGAACCCGGTGAGGCAGCGGCACTCGCGCGCCGCCTGCTCGACGCCGACCCACTCGACGAAGACGCCGTCGTCGCGCTGCTCACTGCCCAGCGCGAACTCGGGCAGTTCGACGAACAGCGTCAGGCGTATCGCAACTTCGTGGTGCGGCTCGACGAAGAACTCGGCATCGAGCCGTCGCTGCGCGTGCGCCGGCTGCTTGCGGATCGCGCGCTGCCGGCCGATCTGCAGGCAACAGCCCTCGTCGCACCCGGCAATGGGTTTGTCGGCCGCGCCCGCGAGCTCGACGAACTCGCTGCCCGCCTGGCGCGTGACGCTTGCCGGCTGCTCACCGTGCTCGGCCCCGGCGGCGTGGGCAAGAGCAGCCTGCTCGAGCGCGCGCTGCGCCGGTTAGAGGCGCTGTTCGCCGACGGCGTGTACTGGATCGCCCTGGACGACCTGCACGACACCGCCCAGATTGCGGCGCGCATCGCCAGCGAACTCAAGCTCACCCCGGGCCCGCAGCAGGAACCGCTGGCGCTGATCCGCGAACACCTCGCGACGCGCCGCACCCTGCTCGTGTTCGACAACGCCGAGCACCTCGACGACCTGGCGCGCTTCGCGGCGCAACTGCTCGCCGACACGGCGCATCTGAAGATCTGTGCCACGTCACGCGTGCGCCTGGCGGTTCCCGGCGAGACGCTGCTGGCGCTGGGCGGCCTGACGCTGCCGCAAGCGCAGGCGGCGCCAGGTGAACTGCTGGCCAGCGAAGCGGCGCAGCTGTTCGTCGCATCGGCGGTGGCGGCGCGCGCCGACTTCGACGCCAGAGGGCAGGCGCAGGCGATCGGCGCGCTGGTTCGCGCCACCGGTGGCCTGCCGCTGGCGATTCTGCTCGCTGCACACTGGGTACGGCTGCTGCCGGTGGCCGAGATCGTGGCCGAGCTGGAGCGGTCGCTCGACGTTCTCGACAGCGCCGACGCCGGGCAGGAGCGCCCCGAACACCGCAGCATGCGTGCGACCTTCGAGCGTTCCTGGCAGAGGCTCGCGGCGCGCGAGCAGCGTGCGCTTGCCGAGTTGTCGGTGTTCGTCGGCGGCTTCACGCGTCAGGCGGCGCACGAAGTCTGCGCTGCCTCGCTGCCCTTGCTGGCCGCTTTGGCCGACAAGTCGCTATTGCAGATGCCACCCGGTGGGCGTTGCGCGCTGCATCCGCTGATCCGCCAGTTCGCGAACGACAAGCTTGGCGCCGAGCAACTCGAGCAGGCGCGGCGCAGCCACGCGAACTGGTTCCTGAGCCAGTTTGCGCGGCTGGGTCGAGGCGCCGAAAAGGGCGAACTGCGCGCCCTGGACGAGATCGACGCCGATCTCGAAAACTGCAGGCAAGCGTGGCACCACGCCGTGTCGCATGCCAATGTGGACCGGATCACCCAGTGCGCTCTGGTGTTGATGCGCTTCTTCGAGCTGCGCGGCCGCACCCAGGAAGGACTGGACCTGCTGGTCGAGGCACGAGCCGGCGTTTGCAGCGGGCCGACTCCACCGGTGGCGTGTGCGGCCAATCTCGATGCTGCGGTCGCGCACCTGAAGTTCCGCATCTATCTGCTCGAGGACGCGGCGGCCGGCGCGCGTCGCGGCCTGACCCATGCCCGCGCCGCCGGCGCACGCACAGCTCTCGCGCTGTGCCTGAACGTGCTGGGAATCTGCCATTACCTGTGGGGCAAGAACCTGCAGGCCAAGCACTTTGTCGAGCAGGCGATCCGGCAGGCACGCGCCGGTAACGATGCTCGTACCGCGTCGGCGGCGCAAACCAATCTGGCCATGGTGGAGAAGGAACTGGGCAACTATGAGGGCTCCGAACGCCTGTTGCTCGAGGTGCTGGCCCAGCAGCGCGAGTGGGGTGACAGAGTCCGTGTCGCGAGCCTGCTGAACAACCTCGCCGCGCTCCACCTGACACGCGGCCAATGGAATGACGCGCGGGCTTGCCTTGTCGAAGGGCTGGCGCTCAGCGAGGCGCATGGCATTGCGCAGGTGCGTCCGCACCTGTTGGTCAACCTTGCGGTGGTCAGCTACTACGTCGCCGATGACGAAGAAGCACAGCGCATCAGCCTCGAGGCGCTCGACATGTCACGCCGCATGGCCAATCGGATGGCCGAGGCGTCGGCGCTGATCAACCTGGTGCGGATCGCCGTGCGTCGGCGCGAGTGCGCCGAGGCACGGACTCGTTTGCGCGAGGCGATTGCATGTCCGGCCAGGCTGGACAATCCGTCGGTTCAACTTGAATGCCTGCTGGCGTTCGCAACCCTTCGCGGCGCGGAGGGACAGTCTCGGCGCGCGGCAGCCCTGTTGCGCGACTACCTCTCTCGGCCCGACATCGAACCGGTGCGGAGCGCCGAGGCGAGCGCCTGCCTCACAGCACTGCCCGATGACGGTGCAGATGTGCCGGCACGGGACATCGCGCTGGCTGTCTTGGTGCAGGACATCGGCGACGAACTCGAGCGCGAAGCCCGGTAGAGCCGGAACGCCGCGGAACGCACAGCGCGTATGGTTTCCGGTATGACACACCGCTTCTACATCGTCGCAGCAACTCGCAGCTCACCTACTACTTCGCGTTCAACGCGGGCGGGCGCTTCCAGGTCGGAATCGAGCTCGACAACTTCCAGCAAGTGTTCTTCGACGGCAGCGACACGTACGCGAACGGCGCGATCCGCATGCTCGCCGACCCAGCGCGCGCTCGACCGACACTCGAGCATCAAGTCTGGAATCGATTAGGGCCTGTTGACGCTGTCGGGGGGTTCGCCTCATCATGTCCGGGAATGAACGCCGCACAACACGACTCTCGAGCGGGCTGCGCATGAACGGCATCGATGCGTCGCGCGACTTGGCCGCCGAATACTCCGCCAAGGCACTGGCGTATGCGATGCACTGGGCACCGGTGATCGGCCCGATGGCACTGCCGCTGATCCATCGCCTGCCGCTGGCCGGGGCGCAACGCGTGCTCGATCTGGGCACTGGAACCGGCGCGCTGGTGCCTGCACTGCGCGCTGCGGCTGCCGACACGCACGTCGTCGGCGTCGATCGTGCCGAAGGCATGCTGCGCATCGCGGGCCGCAACGAGGGCCTGGATTGCGCGGTGATGGACGCGCAGCAGCTCGCGCTGCGCAGCCAGGCCTTCGATGTCGCTCTGCTGGCGTTCGTGTTGTTTCACTTTCCGCGGCCGAACCAGGCGTTGCGTGAGGTTCACCGTGTGCTGCGCCCGGGCGGTGCCCTCGGCGTCGCGGTCTGGGGCGACGACCCCGGCGTTCCGGGCTTCGACGTCTGGACCGAAGAACTCGACGCCTTCGGCGCCGCTCCGGACCCGCGCGACGCCAGCGTGATGCAGCACGCGCAAACCGACACCCCGCGCAAGCTGGCGGCGCTGCTGCAACAAACCGGCTTCGACTGCGAGCGCCCTTGGTGCGAGCGCTTCACGTACCGCTGGATGGTGCAGCCGCTGATGACGCTGCAAATCGGCTGCGGTGCGGCGGGGCGCCGTCTGACGAGTCTTGCCCCGCGCGCCCAGGCGCAATGCCTGCGGCGCGTGCAGACCCGACTCTCGCGCCTGTCGAGAGACGAGTTGGTTTACCGGCCGGAAGTCGTCTTTGCCGTCGCACGACGGTCTGCGCCCACGGCCGCGCGGAACAGCGCGGAACGCCATACGTCTAGGCTGTTGTCGCGCCACCGGATCCGATCAGGGAGTGAGTTCGCCGGCAAAGCCGGCATGGTTCAAGGAGCAATCATGTCACTGCGCATCAACGACCTGGCCCCGAACTTCAAGGCCAAGACCACCCAGGGGACGATCGACTTTCACGAGTGGATCGGCGACAGCTGGGCGATCCTCTTTTCGCACCCCAAAGACTTCACGCCCGTGTGCACGACCGAACTCGGCTACATGGCAAAGATCGAGCCCGAGTTCAAGCAGCGCAATTGCAAGCTCATCGGTCTGAGCGTCGACCCGGTCGACGCGCACGATCGCTGGGCCAAGGACATCGAAGAGACGCAAGGTCATTTCCCGAAGTACCCGATGATCGGCGACACCGAACTCACCGTGGCCAAGCTCTACAACATGTTGCCTGCCGACGAAGCGGGAACGTCGGAGGGCCGCACCGCCGCGACGAATGCGACGGTGCGCTCGGTGTTCGTGATCGGCCCCGACAAGAAGATCAAGATGACGATGACTTACCCGATGACGAGCGGGCGCAACTTCGACGAGATCCTGCGCGTGCTCGATTCGATGCAGCTCACAGCCAAGTTCAAGGTTGCCACACCCGTGAACTGGAAACGCGGCGAAGACGTGATCATCGCCGGCTCGGTGTCGGACGACGAGGCGAAGAAGCTGTTCCCGGGCGGCTGGAAGGCGCCGAAACCCTACCTGCGCGTCGTCAAACAACCGAACTGAGTCCGCGATGATTTTCGAGCACGTCGCGACGGGTGGCTGCCAGTCGTACCTGATCGGCTGCGACGCCACCTGCGCGGCCGCCCTGATCGACCCGGAAATCAGCCAGATCGATCGCTACCTGGCGCTGGCGGCGCGCGACGGGCTGCGCATTCGGTTCGTCATCGATACACACACGCACGCCGACCATTTTTCGGCGACCCGGCACCTGGCACGCCAACTCGACGTGCCCACGGTGATGCACCGCGCCAGCCCGGCGCCGTTCGTCGACATGCGCGTCGACGACGGTGAATCCATCGCGGTGGGCAAGCTGCGGCTGCAGGTGCTGCACACGCCGGGCCACACCAGCGACTCGATGTGTCTGGTCGTCGGGAACCGCCTGTTCAGCGGCGATACGCTGCTGATCGGCGGCACCGGACGCACCGATCTGCCGGGCGGCGACCCGCAGGCTCTGTACGACAGTCTGTTCAGTCGCGTGCTCACCCTCGACCCCTCATTGACGGTGCACCCGGCGCACGAGTACAAGGGTCGAAGCCATTCCACGCTGGCCGACGAGGCAGCGCAGAACCCGCGTCTGCAGAAGCGCGACCGAGCCGAATTCGTCGCGATGATGCGCAGCCTGGACCTGACGATGCCGACCCACATCACGGAGGCTCTGCGCACGAACATGAGCGGTGGCAAGACGGTGGCGCAGATGCTCGCCGAGGCCGCCGCGAATGTGCCGTTCATGGCACTCGACGAATTGAAGTTGCGCGTCGACCGCGGCGACGCCGAACTCATCGTTCTGGACGTGCGCGAGCGCGACGCCTACGAGGCAGGGCACATCCCCGGGGCACGCCTGCTGCCGCGCGGACAACTCGAACTGCGCGTCAACGAGGAATTGCCCGATCCGACCCAACGCATCTTGGTGTGCTGCGAATTCGGGCGCATCTCGACGCTGGCCGCGGCAACGCTGCGGTGCATGGGTTTCCAGCGCGCCGTGGCCCTGGACGGCGGCGTGAAAGCATGGAGGGAGTCAGGCTATCCGGTCAAGGCGGGCCTCGACGCGTGACCCGAAGATCCCGCATGTCAGCGCAAAGCGAGCGCAAATCCAGTTCAGGAAGCCCTACAGCCTGTTCACCCTACGGATGCCAGATGCGTAGTCTGAACAGGCCCTAGCGAAGGTCGCTCAACGCCGCATCCCCGCGACAACCCGCTCGAATGCGCCCAGCACTGCATCGACCTCGGCCTCGCCCATCGGCGACGACACACAGCTCAGCCCGCGGTGCGAGATGATCACGCCGCTGCACAGCAACCCCCGGTGCAGCCGGTCGAGCCAGTCGAACACCGCGGCGTCCTGCGGCACATCGCGGTAGTTGGTCAGCGGCCGGTCGGTCGGCACGATCTGGAACAGCGACCCATCGCCCGACGCCTGCGCCTTCTGCCGCGCCGCGCGAAAGATCTGGTTCAGACCGTCGCGCATCCGGGCGCCCATGGCGTCGAGCCGGGTGTGCATCGCCGGGGTGAGTTTCTTCAGCGTCGCCAGGCCGGCCGCGGCCGACAGCGGATTGCCGCTGTACGTGCCGCCCGAGATCACACGCTGGCCGGCACCGGCCGGGTCGAGCAGCGCCATGATGTCGGCGCGCCCGCCGACGGCGCCGATCGGCAGGCCGCCGCCGATGATCTTGCCGAAAGCCGTCAGGTCCGGCTTGCCCCCGTAGCGGCCCTGTGCGCCCGCCTGCCCAAGGCGAAAGGCGATGACCTCGTCGAAGATCAGCACGATGCCGTACTGGCGCGTGATCTCGTGCAGGAAATCGAGAAATCCCGGCTGCGGCAGCACCATGCCGGCACGGTTCGACAGCGGTTCGAACAGCAACGCGGCCATGTCCTTGCCGTGCTGCGCCAGCAGCCGCTCGACGCCTGCGCGGTCGTTGAAGGGCAGCACCAGCACTTCGTCGCCCACCGCACTCGACAGGCCCGCTGAACTCGGAACGCTTTGCGGCGCCTGGGCTGATCCCCAGTTCGCCGGCGTCGACGAAAAACTCATCTGCACGTAGTCGTAGTAGCCGTGGTAGGCGCCCTCGAACTTCGCGATCCGGCTGCGGCCGGTGAAGGCGCGCGCGAGCTTGACGGCCATCATCACCGCCTCGGTACCCGAACTGCGGAAGTGCACCTGCTGCGCCGACGGCACGCGTTCGCTCAGCAGCCTGGCCAGCGCCACCTCGGGCTCGGCGGGCTCGGAAAAACTGACGCCGCGCTGCACCTGTTCGACGATCGCGGCGCCCACCTGCGCATCGGCGTGACCATGGATCAGCGCCGTCATGTTGTTCAGGCAGTCGATGCGTTCGTCGCCGTCGATGTCGGTGAGGCGGCAGCCCCGGCCGGAGCGTGCATAGATCGGATACGGCTTGAAGAGGTAATGCAGCCGCGAGGTCGCGCCCGGAATCAGTTTGCTCGCCTGCGCATGCAGGCGCGCGGTCGCCGAGCCGGGTTCGAGGAACCGTGCCGTCTCGGCGAAATGCAGTATGTCGGGGTTCATCGTTGCGCTCCCTGCGTTGGTTCAGCCTCGTCAATCCACCTGGTGCCTGCCGGACGAGCCCCCATCACGGGCCCCGGGCGAGGGACCGGAACGTCGCGCGATCAGACAGCCATGCGTTGCTCGCGAAACAGCCCCAGCTTCTCCTGCGCGGCGCGGTCCGAGTAGGAGAACAGCACACAGTCTTCGCCGGCGTGCAGCGTGTACGCCATCCAGCCGGGAACCACGGCCACGTCGTGCGGCGTCAGCGCCAGCTGCTTCCCGCCAACGCGCAGTTCGCCGCTGCCTTCGACAACGATGAAGATCGTGCTGTCGCTGGAGCGGTACGGCCGCGTCGCGAAACCCTTGGGCAGCAGCCGGATCATCGTCGCCATCGTCGGCATCGCCCAACCGCCGTCAAGCGGATTCACGTAGCGCATCAGGTGGCCTGCATGCGGATCGGCCGCGCCGGCCTGGGTGAGTGCGTGCAAGGCCTCGCGCGTGCGCGCATAGGGGTAGTTGAACACCGGCGAATTCAGCGACTGCGCGCGGTGGCCCACCGGAGCCAGGCCGCTGCCGTAGCCAGGCCGCTGCCGTAGCGCGCGAACGCATCGCCCTCCGGGCGCGTGAGTTCGGCCTTGTCGTGTTCATGGTCTTCACGGAACGTGCTGTTGAAGAAGGCGACGAGAGGAATGTCCAGGCCGTCGAGCCAGACCATCGGGCCGCTGCCTTCCTGGCCATGGTGATGAAACGTCCAGCTCGGCGTGATGACGAAGTCACCCGGGTGCATCGTCGTCTTCTCGCCGTCCACCGCGGTGTAGGCGCCGCTGCCCTCGACGATGAAGCGCAACGCGCTTTGCGTGTGGCGGTGCGCGGGCGCCACTTCGCCGGGCATGATGAGTTGCAGGCCGGCGTACAGCGAGTTGGTGATCTGCGACGTGCCCTTCAGTCCCGGGTTCTCGAGGATCAGCACGCGCCGCTCGGCTTCTTTGGCGCTGATGTGCTGCGCCGACTCCAGCACATACGGCCGCACGTCGGCATAGGCCCAGCGGTGCGGCACGCCCACCGGCGTGGGCTCGGCCGGCACGAGCGAGCGCAGGCGCGTCCACAGCGGCGCCAGGTGTTGCGTGTCGGCGCGACCGTAGAACGCCTCGCGCTGCGATTCAATGTCGATGCTGGGCACGGCGGACATTGCATCTCTCCTCATCGATTCGGCGCGCCTGTCGGGGTTTCAGGCAACCGATTCAGCGAGCATATTCGAATCGACGCCCTGCTCCTGGCGCGCATGCGATTCGCTGCCGATACAGACCTCCGAGGCCTGCCCTTGCTCCAGGCTCGCAGGCATCGCGGCGAACGGCAGCATAGGGCCCGAATGCGGACCCTCCAACTCGCAAGAGCCTGAATCAACTCATCGCCAGCGCCACCTTGCGCCGTGGCGGCGCGAACAACGTGTCGAGCTCCGCGAGTGCCTGCGCATCGAGTTGCAGCGACGCGGCGGCGAAGTTGTCGCGCAGGTGCTGTGCCTGCACGGCCTTTGGAATCGCGATCACGTCGCCACGCGACACCAGCCACGCAAGCGCCACTTGAGCTGGCGTGGCGTCGAGGCGTTTCGCGATCGGCTGCAGCGCCGTCGAGCGTGCCAGCGTGCCCTGGTCGATCGGGCAATACGCCATCGTCGCGACTTGGCGTTCGGCTTGCCATGGCAGCAAATCGAATTCGATGCCGCGTTTGGCGAGCGAGTAATACACCTGATTGGCGGCGCAGTTCCTGCCGTCGGTGACGGCCCACAACTCCGCGATGTCGTCGGTGTCGAAGTTGCTCACGCCCCAGTGCCGGATCCGCCCCTGCCCGCGCAGCGCTTCGAAGGCCGCGACGGTGTGCGCCAGCGGATGCGAGCCCGGCCAATGCAACAGGTACAGGTCGATTTGGTCCAGGCCCAGGCGCCTGCAACTGCGCTCGCACGCGGCAACCGTGCCCGCCCGGCTGGCGTTGTGCGGGTAGACCTTGCTGACGATGAAGAGCTGCTCGCGCGTCACCTCACCGGCGCGCAGCGCGTCGTTCAGCGCCCGGCCAAGCACGGTTTCCGCGCCGCCTTCGCCGTACATTTCGGCGGTGTCGAACAGCCGGTAGCCGACTTCGATGGCCAGGCGCACCGCCGCCACTTCGGCCGCATGGGAACGCGCCGCTTCGCCCATGCGCCAGGTCCCCAGGCCAAGCGCGGGCAACGCTTCGCCGCTGGCGAGCATGACGCTCTTCATCGGCAAGACCTTCAAAGCTGCACCATCGTCTTGAACCCGCCCCAGAACATGCGCTTGCCGTCGAACGGCAGGCTCGCCGGGTCCATCATCGAGGCCAGGCGCGGGTCTTTCATCACCAGCGCATTGATCCGGTCGCGCTGCTTGCGCGAAGTGAAGACGATCCAGGAAAACACGACGACCTCATCGTCGCGCAGCTTCACGCTTTGCGGAAACGACGTCAGCTTGCCCGGTGACACGTCGTCGGCGACGTTTTCGCACACCTGCAAGGCACCGTGCTCGATCCAGATCTTGCCGGCCTTGCGCGCCATGCGGCGGTAGGCTCCGAGGTTCTTCTTCGGCACGGGAACGACGAATCCGTCAACGTAGTGGGCCATGCAAACCTCCAGGCGGCGTATCGTCTGCCAAGCATAGCGCCCCGCGGCCGGGTTGCGGCTGAGCCGCCCGCATGCCGCAAGGCGCCGTTGCGATTCGCGGACGGGCCTTCACAGCGGCCACTTTGGCCGCTGGATCTTGCGGTACGGGAGACTGCGCAGATTCGTCGTCACCGAGCCCGGCGCGTCGACGTAGATGACATGTCGGGCGACCTGGGAGTACGAGGCGTAGAAGTGCTGCGATGACTTGACGACGACGATCTTGCGCACGCCCAGGTCGATGCCGAGCTGGGTGAACATGTCGGTGCCCAGCGCCTGGCAGCGCACGCTGTTCAACACGATGGCGATGCCGTGCGCTTCTACAAGCGCGCAGTCGCCCAGCGCCTGTTGTGTACCCAGGCCACTCATCATCATGTCAGCCTTGAGCGCCTTGACCGTGCAGACCAGGTCGACGGGAGCGCCCGACATCGGCCCCACCTTGCCGCCGATGCGCAGCGGCAGACTTGCGCCAACGCCGGCCTCGGTGGCGATGCGCACGGCGATCGGGTCCCACAGCGGGCCGAGTGCAGCATTGCCGATGCCGCGCTCGACCAGGCGGCGCAGCACGAAGGTGGAGTCGCTCGCGGCGCCGCCGCCGGCGTTGTCTGCGCCGTCGGCCAGCACCACCGGGCCGCCGTCGAAGGCCAATGCTGCGTCGAGCGCGACGTCGATGTCCGGGTACGGCGCGACGAGATCCTCGCGCAGGCCGAACAACTCGTCGGCGAGTCGGCTCGCGAGTGCCTGCGCCTGGTTCGCATCGCCATCCGTGTAGACGAGCACCTTGCTTCCCATGTCGGGCACGTCGCCCCAGGGGAAGCCGTGCACGAGTGAGATCGAGAGCACGCCGTCGCGGCCCTCAAGAGCCTTGATCCGATCGACCAGGCCCCGCCCCGGCTCGCGTGTCGTGTGGATGACGCCGATCATGCGCGGATCGGCCAGCGCCGCCACAGGCCGGATGCGGCCCTGCGCCATGGCCGCGCACAGGTCCACGAGCTCGAATGCGCGGTCCAGCACGTCGGTGTGCGGATACTCCTTGAACGCGATCAGCAGGTCGGCACACCTCACCATGCGCTCGCTCAGGTGGCAGTGCGGGTCGAGCTCGGCGCCGACGACGACGTTCGCGCCGACGATGCCGCGCACGCGCTCGAGCAGATCGCCTTCACAGTCGTCATAGCCATCGGCGACCATCGCGCCATGCAGGCCGAGCAGGACCACGTCCACCGGCAGCGCGGCGCGCAGGTCGCGCAGCAGTTCATCGCGCAGCGCCTCATACACCGGCCGGGCGACGATGCCCGAGGGCTGCGCCGCGGCGACCATGCCTTCGCTCAGGCTCCAGCCGTGCTGCGCACCACGCAGCCGCGCGGCCCAGAGCGGCGCGGCGAAGAACTGCATCTGGTCCGGGTGCGCGCCGGCGGCGAAGTAACCCCGCTCCTCGAACGACATCATGCCGGTGGGCATGGGCGCGAACGTGTTCGTTTCGGTGGCGAACGAGGCGCTGAAGATCCGCATCGCGCCCCGTCAAGGTATCTGCAGTCGCCCGAGCACGAGCAGCGGCGCCGCTGCGCCAGCCGATGGCGTGGCGTCGCGCCGCACCACCACGGCCTCGCCTTGCGCGAGCGAGACGCCCACCATCTGGGCAATCGTCGACCCGTGCGATACCAGCACGACCAGTTCGCCGCGCTGCAACGATCCGACAAAACGGCGCACTTCGGCGGCCTGCGCGTCGGCGCCGCTGCGGTCCTCGAAGATATTGGCCAACGCCGGCCACTCGCTGCTGCGGCCAAACGCGAGCCGCGCCGTGTCACGCGTGCGGCACCACGGCGAATGGCGCACCTGAGTCGGGCGCAGTTCGTGCTCAGCGAACCAGCGCCCGATGCGCTGCGCATGCGCGATTCCCGTGTCGGCCAGGTTGCGCTGGCTCGCGCAATCGGCAAGTTGCCAACCCGGCGGATCGCCCACGCCCGGCGTCGTTTGCGTGTGGCGCATCAGGATCGCAACGCCGCCCTGACGCATTTCGCGCAGCAGCCTGGCATCGTCTACGGCCTGGGCCGGGGCCCAGGCCAGCAGCGCGCATGCGCAGAGCCAGGCGCAGCGGGCGAGGAAGGACGCGCACATCTTCACGCTGGCAGTGTAGGGACTTCCTGGCGCCGCAAGCGCACGCTGTCGGCCCCGTCAGCCGCCCCCGCCCGCAGGCAGCGCCGGCCAGTCCAGCAGCTCGGCGAGCCGGCGCAGCACCCAGCGTGCTTCGTCAGGCGTGACCACTGAAGCGTCGACGAGCAAGCCGCGATGAAAGCGCTCGAGCACGTCGGATTCGGCAACGCCCAGGTCGAACAAGGTCGCCTTCGCCGCGTCCACCAGCATCTGCGCCATGTCCTCGCACAATTCGTAGCGCACCTCGATCACGCTGCGGGGCTCACGCGGCTTGATGGCGCCGGGCGCGACGAACAGGTCGATGAACGAGCGTGGAATGTCGATCTGGCGGGTGTCTGGCATGGGCGGTCGCTTCGCGGCATCGTACTGCGCGCGGCGCCTGGCCTACCGGCAGGAGCGTTTCGCGCTTGTCGCTAAAGCTGAAAACCCAGCCACAGCACCATGCCTTCGGCCAGGTCGCTCCACAACCCGGGGTGCGCCGGCAGGTGCCGCGCGGCCAGGCTGCGCTCCTGGTCGAACCAGTGCGCACACGCCGCGATTGCCGAGCCCTCCTGGAAGGCGAACATCAGTTCGTAGTTGAGGAACAGGCTGCGCCCGTCGAGGTTCGTCGATCCGGTATACGCGACGACGTCGTCGATCACGATGAGCTTGGCGTGCAGCATGTGTGGCGTGAACCAGATGCGGCCCCCCGCGTCGCTGAGCGAGCGCAGCGCGCGGCGCCGTGCCTGGTCTGACATGCGGTGGTTGGAGCGCGCCGGTAGCAACAGGTCGACCTCGACGCCGCGCCGTGCCGCGAGGCACAGCGCCGTCAACAACGCCGGATCGGGAACGAAGTACGGAGTCGCGAGAAGCATGCGCCTGCCTGCCCGGTACGCGGCGGTGATCAGCAAGGCATGCACGGTGTCGTCCACCTGATCCGGGCCCGACGCCACGAGTTGCCCGACCGCAGCGCCGGGCTCGGGCAGCGCAGCCGCCAGCGGCGGCAGCGCCACCCTGCGGCCGTTCGCGAACGCCCAGTCGTGTTCGAACAGCGCGCCGGCCTGCAGCACCAGCGCGCCGCGCAGGTCGAAGCTCAGGTCACGCCACGCTGCGGTGTCGGCCGACCCTTCGAAGTACTCGCTGGCCAGATTGCGCCCGCCGCACCACAGGCGCCGGCCTTCGTGCGCGGCATCAGCAACGAGCAGCTTGCGGTGGTTGCGCAGGTTGGTGCGGCCCTTCAATGGCGAATGCAAAGGCGGCACGAACAACGTGAGCGCGACACCCGCTGCGGCGAGTGGCTTCAGGTCCGGCCGGCCGCCGATCCAGCGCCCCAGGCCGTCGAGCAAGAGGCGCACCCGCACCCCCGCGCGCGCCTTGGCCGCCAGGCGCTGCACGACCATCGCGCCCAGGCTGTCGTCACCGAGAATGTAGGTGCAAACGTCCAGGGTATGCGAAGCGCCGTCGATCACCTGCCAGAGCGCCGCGAGCGCGGCGCTGCCGTCGGCGTGCACGTGCAACGCATCGTACGGCGCCGGTTCGGGCTGCCCCAGCGCGATTGCGGTTCGCGCCGGCCAGGGATGGTGCGCAATCAGCGTCGGCGCCTCGGGCAGGGTCTTGGCGCGCGGGCGCGCCTGCTTGCGCGAGCCGAACGTCCAGAACACCGGCAGCGCGACGTACGGCATCAACAAGATGAACAGCACCCAGGCAATCGCGGCACTCGGATGGCGGCGTTGCTGCAACAGCCTGGAGGTGATGACGTAGAGCAGCACCGCCAGCACCGTGACGAGGCCGTGCACGGTGAGCCAATAAGTCGCATTGAAGCCGGGGAACATGGGCACACGTTAGCGCATGCCTTGGCCGACGCCAGAACGTCCCAGTGCCGCACGCGCGCGTTTGTCGACTTTCTCGTGCAGACATTCGGCGGCACGCGGCGCGATCCGTGGTTGCAGCACATGCCTCGATCCCGCTCCCGAGGTTGAGCCATGCCCCCTGCCACGATGGCGGCCTGGCCGCTCGCATGGGTCGCCGGAATGCTGCCATTGCTGGGCACGCTGATCGCGTACCCCTTGTCGCTGCAGCTGGGTCTGGTGGAGGCGTGCAACCCCTTCGTCGACGGCTGCACGTCGATCAGCCGCGCCGCGCGCCATGGCCTGCCGAACCACGTGTTCCGCGCGTTGTTGTTGCCTGCCGCGGCGTTGCAGGCGCTGGTCTGGCTGCTGTGCAGCGTCTGGCTGCGCGACAGCGCGGCGCAGACATCGCGCCCATCACGCTCGCTGGGCGTTCTGCCGTGGGTCGGCTTGCTGGCGGCGGGCTTCCTCGTGCTCTACGGCACCTTCCTCGGCACCGAAGGCGACGCCTACCGCTGGATGCGGCGCTACGGCATCGTCGGCTACTTCGGTGGCACGTCTCTGGCGATGTTGCTCTGCACGCGCGGATTGCTGAAGAGTCGGTGGCGAGCGCATGCGTCGGTGCGTGTGCTTTACGCCTTGTGCCTGGCGTTGCCGCTGCTCGGGCTGGTGAATTCGCTGGGGCCGTTGAAACTCGGCAGCGCCGCGTCGCGCGATGCAATGCAGAACGTCACGGAATGGTGGGGCGGCCTGATCTTCACGCTGTTCTTCTTCACGCTCGCCTGGATCTGGCGAAGCACACGCTTTCGCGGCGCCGGCGTGCGGACCCGGCGAAGTCGCG
>JANNKM010000194.1:0-9355 GCA_031396305.1 Rhizobacter sp. | reverse complement strand
TGCGGATTTCGTGGCTCATCGTCGCCAGGAACGCGCTCTTCGCTTCGTTGGCAGTCTCGGCCTGCAGACGAGCGCCTTCGGCTTGAGCGCGGGCGTCCTGCGCTTCCTTGAACAGACTTGCGTTCTGGATCGCAATCACCGCCTGGTCGGCGAAGGTCTTGAGCAGCTCGAGCTGTTTGTCGGAAAGCCGACCGGGTTGGGTGCGAACGACAGCGATCGCACCGATGGCGATTGCCTCGCGCACCATCGGCACCACCGTCATCGCCCGGTAGCCCGCAGGGGCCAGGTTGCGCTTGCCCGCCTCGAATTGCCCGTCCATCTCCAGCACATCGGGAATGTCGACCACGCGGCAATCCAGAATCGCCGCGCCGTGGATGTATCCGCGGTCCAGCGGGAACGGAAACACGTTTCGCCATCGCGCCGCACGCTGCCGGTCGTCTTCCGCGATCGCGACTGAGCGCACTTCGCCGTCCACCGGCCGACTCACGGCAACGGCAGCGCCCTTGAACAAGCGCACGCCGCTTTGCACGATGGCCTCGAACACCGGTTCGACTGCGGTGGGCGACTCACTGATCACGCGCAGGATGTCGGACGTCGCGGTCTGCTGCTCCAAGGCCTCCTTGGTCTCGTTGAACAGCCGCACGTTCTCGATCGCGATCAGGGCCTGGTCGGCGAAGGTCTTCGCCAGCGCGACCTCCTGGTCGTCGAATTCGCCGGTTGTCGCGCGCAGGATGGAGATGCAGCCGATCGCGCGGCCCTCGCGCAGCATGGGAACGAACAGGCATGACTTGTAGCCCAGCGCGATCGCCAGGTTGCGCATGCGGGCAAACCGTTTTGCGCCCTCGGCGGTGTCGGGCACGTTGATCACGCACGAGTCGAGAATGCAGGCTCCGGCACCGCTGTCGCGGTCCAGCGGCCAGCCCCTCAACACTTCTGCGCCGCGATCGTGCGGGTTGTCGCTCGCATAAGCCACGCCTGCGATCAAGTCGCCGCGGGGCATGACGAGCCCCACCGCCTTGCCGCTGAACACGCGCCGGCAACTGTGCACGATGGCGTCGAACACCGGCTGAGTGTCCGTCACCGAGCTGCTGATGACGCGCAGGATCTCGGCGGTCGCGGTCTGCTGCTCGAGCGCCTCTTTCGTTTCGTTGAACAGCCGCACGTTCTCCAGTGCCACCCCCAAGCTCGCGGCCACGGTGGTCAACAGACGCACTTGCGCTTCGTCGTAAGCGTTTTCACACTCATGGCTCTCGAGGGAAATGGCGCCGATCAGCCGTTCACCGGAAAACACCGGCACCACCGCGCGCGACAAGCACGGGTCGACGCGGTCCACTGCGTGCAACCCGAACACCAGCATCTCGGCGCGGCTGTTCGCGACGATCGGCCGCTTCGATGCGAAGGCCTTCATCATCGGGCCGTCGAGGTCGGGCTGGAACGGTGGAATATGAACCCGCACGCCGAACTGAACGACGTACACGCCATGCGCCAACCGGGCCTGTGTGTCCCAGCGGAAGATCGCGATGTGGCCGGTGGCGAAGACGTCGCGCAGGCGGTCGCCGACGAGGTCGACGATCGCCTGGAATTCGAGCTCGCGCGCCATGCCGAGCTGCACGTCGTTGATGACGGCGAGCTCGGCGTTGCGCGCTTCGGTTTCTTTCAACAGCCGCTGCGTCTCATCGAACAGGCGCGCGTTTTCCAGCGCGACACCCATGCTTGCGGCGATCGTGCCGAGCAGGCGCACCTCGGAGTCGCCAAAGGCGTTTTCGCGCTCATGGTTTTGCAGCGAGATGGCGCCGAGAATGCGTTCGCCGGAGTAGATGGGCACCAACGCCGTGGCCATGCTCAGGTCGGTGCCCTCGACCTGGCGCAGCCCCAGCGCCTGCATCTCGGCGCGGTTGTTCGCGACGATCGGGCGCTTCGCGTTGAACGCTTTCGTCAGAGGGCCGTTCGGGTCGATGTGAATCGGCCCGAAGTGAATTCGCACGCCATGCTGGTAGGCATACAGGTTGCGCACCACGGGTTCGTCGCCGTCGCGCCAGACGATGCCGATGTCGCCGGTGTTGAACACCTCGCGCAGCTTGTCGCCGACCAGGTCGACGATGGCCTGGAAGTTCAGCGCACCCGCCATGCCTTGCTGGATACTGTTGATGATGGCGAGTTCGTTCGCGCGCTGCTCCAGCTCGGAAGTGCGTTGCACGACTTTCTGCTCCAGCGCCTGACCCCATTGCGCGTCGGCAAGCGCGGCCGCGGCCTGAGAGGCGAGCATCGCGGCGAGATCGCGGTCGGCGTCGTGCAGGCGGCCGAATGCGCCGTCCAGGTCTGCGTACAGGTAACCCAGCAGTTCGCGCTGCGCGAGCAGTGGCGCGACCAGGCAGGAGCGTTGATCGACTTCATGCGCGCCATCCGGCCCGTGGTGCAGGCTCGCGACGCGCGTGCGCCGTGCCTCGACCAGCCAGGGCGTCACGGCGCGCAGCAGTGCCTGCGCGTCTTCGCCCGCGCGCAGCGCGGCAGCGGCGAGGTGCAGCCCGCCGGGGCCTTCGAGCACGATCATCACGCGGTCAGCGCCAGTGAGTTCGATTGCTTCTTCGATGAGAAATTCGTGGATGTCCTCGGCGCGGCGCAGCTCGTTCAGGCGCACACCGCTTTCCACCAGGCGTTCGAACGGTTCACGCAGGTTCGCTTCGCCGGCCAGATGCGCCGGGCGTTCCTTGTTTGACATTGCGCGTGGCCGCTTTGCGTCGCGCGTGGCGTGCAACCATGCCAAGACGATCTGGCGGTGTTCGTGCTTCTTGTTGAGGAAGTTGCGGCGCAGGCCTTCGTCGCTCAGGCCCTCAATGCGCTGGCACAGGAACTCATAGGCGCGCAGCAGCGCGTCATGCGCCTCGAAATTCAGGCCGTTCGCTTGCAGCGCCTGGCTG
This sequence comes from Rhizobacter sp., assembly GCA_031396305.1. Taxonomy (GTDB): domain Bacteria; phylum Pseudomonadota; class Gammaproteobacteria; order Burkholderiales; family Burkholderiaceae_C; genus JAEMQF01. The sequence goes on along the minus strand of JANNKM010000194.1, from coordinate 6,437 downwards.
TGGCGCCACCACAGCGTGATCGGCTCCATGCCGTCGAGGGCGACGAGCCCGTTGTCGATGTGCAGTTGCGTGGCGCGGCGCGAGGCGTCGAGTGCCTGCGCTGCCTGGCCGGCGCTCTGATGCGCCCAGGCGGCGTCGCTCAGGCAGGTCATCAGCAGCGCATCTTGCCCCTTGGCCACCGCGCGCACGGCGCGTTCAAAGTGGCGCGCACCTTGCGGCGCCTGGTCGTCGCACATCGCCAGCCAGCCCGCCAGTTCGGCTCGAAACGGCGCGGCGCGCGCCTCGCGCAGCGTTCCCGCCTGAGCCTCAGCCTGCGCCGCGTAAGCGCGCGCGGCTGCCATCTGGCCTCTGCGCGCTTCAAAGAACGCCAGCGTGAAATTGGCGCCCAGCATCGGACCCGCCGAAGCGGTACCGCGCATCAGGTCCAGCGCCTTGAGGAGCAGGCGACGCGCCCGCGGATACAGGCCGATCGCTTCGTAGGCCCGCCCAAGATTGAGCAACACGTTGCCCTGCCGCTCCACATAGCCCGCCGCTTCGAACGCGGCGAGCGATTGTTTGAGCAGCGCCAGGCGCGCCGCGAGGTCGGCACTGTTGAAGGTGAGAAGGTTCAGCGCATTGCCCTGGCCCAGCAGGTCGCCGCAGCCTCGCCCCACAGACAGGGCCTGCGCCGCCACGCGGTCGGCCTGCAGCGGCTGCCCGCGCGTGTTGTACACCGAGGCCAGCACCCACAAGGCGCGCCCGTGCTGGATGGGGTTGCGCAAGGTCTCGAACAGCGCTGCGGCGCGCGTCGCATGGGCCTGCGCGGTGTCGAGATTCTTGCGGCTGCGGAACCCCGCCTCGGCGAGCAACACCAGGCTGTGCGCTTCGAGTTCGACGTCTTTGCTGCGCTCGGCGGCGCGCAGCGCCACCGCCGCGGTGACCAGCGCCTCGCGCGACTTGCCGCCACGAATTTGCACCAGGGCTTGGCGATTCATGCTCAGCGCCTCGTGCGCCGCGCTGCGCGAGCGATGCGCAATCCGCTTCATCGCCGCAGCGTCCGCGTCGGCATGCTCCAGATCACCCTGCGCCATCAGGCTTTCGGCACGATGATCGAGCAGTTCAATGCGCGTCGCGTCGTCCAGATCGCTTGCCGCGAGCGCGGCGCTCGCCCGCGCCACCGCCTGCGCGTGCTCGCCCGCCCAGGCCAGAGTCGCGACCGGCTCGATCCACAGCGCGCGCGCGTTTCGGCCCGCGGTCCTGTCCGTTTTCGTGGCGCCTCGCATGGGCCACGAGTCTAGGGCAACGCTGAACAAGTCCCCGCGAGTGCGCGCGCCCTGCCCCAGCGCGCTACCTCGCGTACTGCTCCATCAACAGGTAAGTGTTGTACGCATTCATGCGGTTCACCGCGGCAAACAGCGGCACGCGCTCGAAGCGCGACCAGTCGGCTTTGGCGTAGGCCTCGTCGAAGGGCTCGAGGTTGCGTGCCGCGTCGCCCATCGTATGGCGCAGGTGGATGAGATAGTCGCGCGTCAACTTGAAGTCGGCAATCGGCTGCCTGGACACCGGCCCATGGCCGGGAATCACGACGCGCGGCTTGAATTGAATGAGGCGCGTCAGCGAGGCTATCCATTGCCCGCTGTCAGCCTGCCCGACAAACGGTATCCTGCCGCGAAACGCCAGGTCGCCGGCGAACAGCACGCCGCGCCTGGGCACATGCACGACCAGGTCTTCCGCAGTGTGTGCCGGGCCGACATGGCGAATCTGGAATTCGTAAGTGCCCAGGCGCAGCGTGCTGTCGTCGCGCTCCAGCCAGCGGTCGGCGCCGAGCAGTTGCGTCGATTCGTCGATCCAGGGAAACAGCTCTTCGCGGCTTGCCTGCATCTTGAGCGCGGCGACATCGGAGTTCAGATAGGCGCGCCCCGCAGGGTGCGCGATGATCGTCGCCCCTGCCGCCTTGAAGGCCTGCAGGCCGTAGATGTGGTCGGCGTGGAAATGCGTGACGATCACAAAGCGGATCGGCTGCACGGTGACGCGGCGGATCTCGGCGATCAACTCTTCGGCCAGGGCCGGCGAGCCGAGAGAGTCGATGACGACGACGCCCTTGCCGGTGACCACGAAGCCGGCATTGGAGATGAAATTGCGGTTTGCCGACGAACCCATCGCCGCTTCGCCTTGCACGAACCAGACGTCCTGCGTGACGCGCTGCGCGCGCACCGGCTTGTCGGCAGCGCTCGCCAATGCCAGGCTCGCGCCGAGCGCGACGCCCATGACTGCGCGCAGCGCCGCTCGAATTCCAGCCCGACGCGCAGCCGCGCTGCAGGCCACGGATTCAGTGCCGCCGACGCAGATCAAAGTCAGGGCTTGATGTAGGCGTAGCCTTGGGTCTGCAGCTTCGTCAGGCGCACCACGCCGGACGGCGTGAACGTGGCCTCCGGAATGAACTGCTCGCGCTTCAGGCTGCGGTTCTTCAGCGTGATGTCGCAGATCTCGAACTTGACGCCGCGCTTGACGAGGCCCTGCACCGCAATCTCATACGGGTTGCCGTTGCGGTCTTTCGCATCCTGCATCAGGAAATCGACGCCCAGCGCGTGCGTCACGATCGTGATCTGCGCGGTGGGGTCGGTGTCGAGGTGATTCCCCGCGTTGCGCAACGCGCCGAGCGCCTGGCCGGCCGTGTCGTTGATGTGATAGGCCACCTTGTCTTGCGCCCAGGAGGCGGCGCATGCCGCTGTGAGGATCGTGAGCGCGGCGAATCGTTTGATCTGCATGAACTTCTCCTTGGGTGGATGAAATGAGGCGACTGCCGTCACGCCATTCCGGGGTTGCCTGCAACGCCGACGAGTCGCGGCGTATTGATCTTGCGCGCCTTGACACGCCCGCCCTGCGCGCGCAGCCAAGTCTCGACGTGTTCCCACACCGGCTTCACACCGGGCAGCGCCTTGGCTTCTTCGGATACCGGCGCCCAGCCCGCGACCTTGTACTTCTTGTCGGCCTCCAAGGGCTTGCCCTTCAGGCGCATGTCGCCGATGCGGCTGCCCATCTTCTCGCCCGGTGTGCAGGTATAGCCCAGGCCGCCCACGCGCACCATGTCGCCACCCTGCTGGTAATACGGATCGACGTTGAACAGGTTGTCGGCAACGTCTTCCAGAATCGTCTTGATCGTCTCGCCGCTCATCTCGGTGAGCGTGGTGTAGGGGTAGGTGATGGCCAACTGGTCCATCATCAGCTCGCGCGTGATCGTGTCGCCGGGCAGCAGCGTCGTGCCCCAGCGAAAGCCCGGCGAGAACGCGATGTCCGCACCCTGCGTGTCCATCAATGCGTCGCAGATCAACTGGTCCCACGAACCGTTGAAGTTGCCGCGCCGGTACAGCAGGCCGTCGGTCACGGCGAGCTTTTCCGCGAGCTTGGCCTCGTAAGGCGCGCGCACCTTCGTGATCAACGCGTCCATCGCCGGATCGGCCTTGAGCTGGTTCGCGAAGATCGGCAGGAGGCGGTAGCGGAAGTCAGCCACCTTGCCGGCCTTCACGTCGAAGTCCATCACGCCGAGGAACTTGGAATTGCTGCCGGCGTTGGTGACGAGCGTCTTGCCGCCGGAATTGCTCACCGGCACGGCGATCGGCACGCCGTCGTGCGTGTGGCCGCCGAAAATCGCGTCGATGCCGCGCACGCGCGTGGCCATCTTCAGGTCCACGTCCATGCCGTTGTGCGACAGCAGCACCACGACCTGCGCACCTTTGGCGCGCACTTCGTCAACCACTTTCTGCATGTTCTCATCCTGGATGCCGAAGCTCCAGTCGGCCACCAGATAGCGCGGGTTCGCGATCGGCGTGTACGGAAACGCCTGGCCGATGATGGCGCAGGGCACGCCGTTGACTTCGCGCATCACGTACGGCTTGAACACGGCGTCGCCGAAGTCCGCGGTCTTGATGTTTTGTGCAATGAATTCGATGCGGCCGGCGAAGTCTTTGTCGACGATCTCCTTGACGCGCTCCATGCCATAGGTGAACTCCCAGTGGCCCGTCATCACGTCCACGCCGAGAAGCTTGCTGGCGTCGACCATGTCCTGCGCGTTCGTCCACAGCGCCGTCGCTGAGCCCTGCCAGGTGTCGCCACCGTCGAGCAGCAGCGCGCCGGGGCGGCTCGCCCGAAGCGCTTTGACCAGCGTGGCCAGGTGCGCGAAGCCCCCGACCTTGCCGTAGCGGCGCGCCGCTTTCTCGAAGTCGATGAAGGTGTAGCCATACGCCTGTGCGCTGCCGGGGCGCACCCCGGCGCGCTTGAGCAGCGACTCACCCACCAGGTGCGGCAACTGGCCCTGCATGCTGCCCAAGCCGAGATTGACGCTCGGCTCGCGAAAGTGGACCGGCTTGAGCTGCGCATGGCAGTCCGTCATGTGCAGGAACGACACCTTGCCGAACGGGGCGATGTCATACAGGCCCTGTTGCGCCGTGGCGGCGTCGGCGTCGGCGTATCGGCCCAGGCCCATGCCCGCGGCCGACGCCGCGCCGAGCACCTGAAGGAAATCTCGTTTGTTCATGATGAGGGTTCGCTTTTCACCCGTCATCCCGGCGAATGCCGGGATCCACTGTGTGCGTGCCGCCATGGATTCCGGCCCCGTGTCGGGCACGGGGTGGCACTTTCGCCGGGATGACGGTGACTACTGCAGCGGGATGACAGGTGCACTGACGGTGCAGAGACCCGGGCCGGATCGGTCATTGGTTGACCGGCGACTTCGGGTCGAGCAGCAATGCCATGATGTGGCGAATCTGCTCTTCGTCGAGCAGCTTGAAGTGGCCGAACCGCGGCATGTTCGAACACGCCGTATACGCCTTGCTGTTCCACAGCTTGCCCCAGGTGTACTGCACGATCGGCGCAGCGGCGGGGTCGGCAACGTCCTTGACGCCGCGAATCTTGCCGTAGTTCCACAGGCTCGGGCCGATCGTGCCGAACGAGATTTCCTTGCGGTCGATTTCGTGGCAGTTGTAGCAGTTGCCGCCGTTGTCCTTCGGTGCCGCGCTCGGGTCGGTCCACGTCATGCCGCGCCCGTTTTGCGCGAGCTTCTCGCCTTCACGCCAGTCGCCGACATACTGGCCGGCCGAGGGCCAGCGCACCGTGGCGAGCGCTTCGGCCTCGACCCGCTTGGTGTCGGCCGGCGCCACGGGCTGGTCGGTGGAACAGGGAGCTGGGCGAGATCCTGGTTGATGCGATCGGCCTTGGCGATGCCCTGGTCGCGAAACGAGGCCTTCATCGCCGCCTGCGTCTGCGCATCGAGGGCGCTTGCGCTGGGCAACATGGCGCATCCTGCCGCCAGCACAGCCGCAGCCACGACTCCGACAACCGAACCCGAACGCAGGGAAACTGAAATTGAAGACATGCTTGCTCCCGAATCAACGCTTGATGGCAGGTGCGATCGATGCCGCGCCCTTGGCGTTCACGCCCATGTAGGTCGATACGGCGATCGTGGGTTCTGATCCGAAACCCGGGTAGGGAAATCGCATCTGCCGATAACAGTCGTTCAGCCGCAACTGCATGCTCCACATCTGGCCATTGCTCACGCGATACGCCGGCCATGCCGCGAAACCGATGCCGTCGCCGGGGTTCTTCGTGAGGTTGGGCAGGTCCTGCAAGCGGATGCGTTTGCCGTCTTCGCTGTGGCACGACGCGCATGAAAAATCATGCGTGCCGGCGCGGAAGAAAAAGACGCGTTTGCCGATTTCGTAGCTGCGCTTCTCTTCGATGTGGTTCTGCGGCAAGTTGAACTTGAGGCCGCGCGACTCGGCAGCGATCCAGGTCGCCAGCGCCGTCACGTTGTTCTGCTCGCCGCGACCGAACGCTGTGCTGGCGATCTGAGCGGCGTTCAAACCCTGCAGCGTTTCCATGCAGGTGACGAGGCGCGATTCGAGGTCCTGCACCTTGTTCGTGTCGGCGAAGTAGCGCGGCAGTTCGACGAACACACCTTTCACCGCGCCCGGGCCCTTGCCCAGGTCGCAGGCTTCGAGAGTGGCGTTCTTCGGCCCGCGCTTTTGCTTCCAGAGCGCTTCGCCTTTGGCCTCGAACAGTTCCGCCGGATTCCCGTCTTCGAGCATCCTGCGGTATTCGGCAATACCGTCGGCGGAGGATTTTTGCTGCGCCGTGGCGGCGAAGCTCGCCAGCAGCGCCGCGGCAATGAGAAGTTGCTTCATGCTGGGGTCCGATCAGGTGACAGTGGCTTCGTCGGTGCGCTTTTCGCCCTTGTTGTCGGTCCAGGACACGCTGACCTTGTCGCCGGCCTTGGCACCCTTGACATTGAATTGCAGGAACGGGTTCTTCGACACCGCCGGTCCCCACTGAGCGCTCAACACGGGCTTTCCGTTGTGCGAGGCGCTGACGTCCTGGATGAACCACGCTGGAATCCGAGCAGCGCAATTACGTAGCCGAATACATAATATATCAAAAGTCCGCCCCAGTCGGGAAGACGCGAG
>JANNKM010000136.1:0-1842 GCA_031396305.1 Rhizobacter sp. | reverse complement strand
GTCAGCAGGTCCAGCGCGTGTGCGCGCTCGATCATCCCGACCTCCAGGGCGTAGCCCATGCCGGTTTCTTCGAGGTTGGCGCGGAACGTGCCGTCGATCAGCCCCACGGTGGGAAAGTTCTGCACACCCGAGAACCCCAGCCCGATCAAACGCCGCAGAAACTGATCGGCAATCATGAACGGATCGGTGCCGTTCACGCCCGCCAGCACGGGTGTGTGCTGCACCACGGGCAGCACTTCATGCGCCATCTCGCAGACGATCTCATTCGCGTTGCCGTAGGCCAGCAGCCCGGCGAGCGAGCCGCGCCCGGCCATGCGGTAGCGGCCCGAGTTGTAGATCACGATCAGGTCGATCCCGCCCGCCTCCTCGCACTTGGCCGACAGGCCCGTGCCGGCGCCGCCGCCGATGAGCGGTTCGCCGCGGGCGATCTTGGCGCGGAAGCGCTCGAGCAGAGTTGTTCTTGCGATGCGGGGCATGGTGTGGTGCAGGGGTCTCGTTTCTGTCCGTGTCATTCCGGCGCATGCCGGGATCCAGCGCGTGCGGGCCAAGGTGGATCCCGGCGTGCGCCGGGATGACGTGCTGTGGCGATTTCATGCCACGCGGCAACGAGTGCATTCGCGAACGCCTCGTCGTTGATGTGCAACGGCAGGCGCTGCATGCGCCTGTCGCTGCCCTGCCGGAAGCGCTGTTCGAGCGCGCCGAACAGCGCCGCGTTGGCGGTGGGGTCGTGAAACGGCTGGCCCGGCTTGTCGATCGCCGACACGCCGCCTTCGGGAATCAGAAAGCGCACCGGCCCGCGCATCGCGTTGAGCTTGTCGGCAATGAACTCGCCAATGCGCCGGCATTCGTCTGGCGTGGTCCGCATCAGCGTCACCGTCGGGTTATGGCGGTACAGCTTGCGGCCCTTGAAGCGTTCCGGCACGCTGTCCCAGGCGCCGAAGTTCACCATGTCCAGCGCGCCGCACGAACCCACATAGGGCAGGGCGTGGCGCGCGAATACGTCCAGGCGGTTCGGCCCGGCAGAGAGCACGCCGCCGCCGATTTCGTCTGCGACTTCGGTGGTGGAGACGTCGATCACGCCGGTCAGCAGGCCCGAATCGACGAGCTTTTCCATCGACTGGCCGCCCACGCCTGTGGCGTGGAACACGAGGCAGTCGTAGCTGTCGCCGAGCCGCTTGGTGACGGCCTGCACGCAAGGCGTGGTCACGCCGAACATCGTGAGGCCGATCGCTGGTTTCGTGACCTCGCCCTGCGCAACAGGGTGCGCGAGCATTCCCGCCAGCGCATGCGCCGCGTTGGCCAGCACGCGCTCGCTGATGCGGTTGATGCCTTGCACGTCGGTCACCGAGTACATCATGCAGATGTCGCTCGGTCCCACATAAGGCCGCGTGTCGCCGCTGGCCATCGACGAGATCATCACCTTCGGGCAGCCGACCGGCAGCGCGCGCATGCCGGCGGTGGCGAGCGTGGTACCGCCCGAGCCGCCTGCGGAGATGATGCCTCCCAGGTCGCGCCGCGTGTGCACGAAGACCTCGAACGCCGCGGCCATTGCCGCAACCGCGTTGCCGCGGTCGCCGCTGAACACCGCTGCCTCGCCGCCCGGATGATGCCGCGCCACCTCGCGCGGATGCACGCTGGCCGACGAGGGCTTGCCGCTGGTCGACAGGTCGACAGTGACGACGCGCAGGCCGAGCTTTTCAATGCATTGGCGCAGATACGACAGTTCGCGGCCTTTTGTGTCGAACGTGCCGACGACGTAGGCTGCGCGCTCGCTGCTCGCGGCGACGGGAAAGTCGAACACGCGGCTGTTCTTGCCTCGTTGGGTGTCATCCCGGCGCACGC
>JANNKM010000130.1:0-14047 GCA_031396305.1 Rhizobacter sp. | reverse complement strand
GCCATCAAGGCACAAAAGAATCGCGCAATGCTGCATCGGCTGCGCGACAACGTCCACCGCGCAAAACGCGCCGTCAAGCTCGCCATGCCGGGCGCTGCCGAGCGCCTGAAGATGCACCTCGCGCGCAGGCTCGCCTACGCCGAGACGCGCAAGTAGCGCAATCGCCCTCTTCGGAGGGGACGGCATGAGCGAGCCGCTTCGCATCATTTCCTCGATGGCGACGCGCCAGCTGCTGGCCGATCTCGTGGCGCAGTTCGAGCGATGCTCAAACCAGCGCGTGCGGGTCGAATCGGTCGGTGGCGTCGACGCCGCCAAGCGCGTGCAGATGGGCGAGGCGTTCGATGCGGTGGTACTGGCCGCGAACGCGATCGACCAGTTGATCGCCGCCGCTCGCCTGGTGCCAGGCAGCCGCGTTGACCTGGTGAAGTCGGGCGTCGCCATCGCCGTGCGCAGCGGCGCGCCGCGGCCGGACATCGGCAACGAACAAGCTGTGAAACGCACCGTGCTTGGCGCACGCAGCCTGGGCTATTCCACCGGGCCGAGCGGCGTGCAGCTGGCCAAACTCTTTGAGCGATGGGGCATCGCCGAGCAAATCAAGGACCGAATTGTTCAGGCGCCGCCCGGTGTTCCGGTGGGTAACCTGGTCGCCGCGGGCGAAGTCGAACTCGGCTTTCAGCAGTTGAGCGAACTGATGAATCTGCCGGGCATCGATGTGCTTGGCCCCCTGCCGCCGGAGATTCAAATCGTCACGACGTTCTCGGCGGGCCTGTCGGTCACGTCGACCCGGCCCGACGCGGTGCGGGCGCTGCTCGATTTCATGGCGTCGCCCGCGGCCGCGGCAGCCAAGCGCAGCAACGGCATGGAGCCCGGCTGATGTGGGCCACGCTGAACCAGTCCCTCGCGGCGCGCGCACACTCGCGGTGACTCGTTCCGCATTGCCCTGGAGAAGCTTTCATGCACGACAAAGCGATTCCCGGCGTCAAGGCCATCCGCCCGGACCGCGAAGTCCTCACGCGGCAGAACCTGCCCTACTTTGTCGGCGTCTCGGGCGCGACGGTGGAGGCGCGCGGGCTGTCGATGCACATCGTCGTGATCCCGCCCGGCGCCCGCTCGCAGCCTCATTCACATCAGGGCTACGAGACCGCCATCTACGTGCTTCAGGGGCGCGTCGAAACCCGCTATGGCCCCGGTTTGGCGCAATCGGTCGTGAGCGAGGCCGGCGACTTCCTGTACATCCCTGCGGACACGCCTCACGAAGCGATCAACCTGAGCGCCACCGAGCCGGCGCGCGCCATCGTGTCGCGCAATGACCCGGCGGAGCAAGACCGGGTGGTGCCTTACCCGCCGGGTGCAGCACCGCCGGCACCGAATCGAACAAGTTGAGAAGGAACGCGCCGCCGCCAGAGCCACCAAAGCCACCAAAGCCGCCAAGTGATGCTGTCTCGCGGCGTGAGAGGGTGAGAAACCGCAGCTCTCACGCCACGGCAGCTTGCGCCCGCAGCGTGGCGATCTGTTCGTTCGAATAGCCCAGCATCGCGAGCAACGCATCGGTGTGTTCGCCGCGCTTTGGCGGGTCCAGGCGCACGCCCAGGCGCTGGCCGGCAAGTGTGATCGGGAACAGCGTCGTCTTCACCGTCTGCCCTGCCTTCGCGCCGTCGGGCAGGCGGATGTCGGCCAGGCCCCCGGTGGCAAGCAAATGTTCGTCGTCGTACAGGTCTTCGGGCTTGCTGATCGGCGCGAACGGCAATCCGGCGTCTTCCATCATCTTGCTCAGTTCAGCCGCACTGCGACTTGCCAGGCGCTCGCGCAAGATTGTCATCAAACCCTCGCGCTGCTCGACGCGCTGGTTGTTCGTGGCATACGCCGGGTTGGCCTTCAGATCGGCCAGGCCGAGCACGTCGCAGAACGTCAACCATTGCGGGTCGCTGACGGCACACAGAAAGATCTGCTCGCCGTCTTTCACGGTGAACACGTCGTACACCGCCCAGGGGCTGACGCGCGCGGGCATCGGCGCCGCCGCCTTGCCCGTCATCGCGTACTGCAGCATGTGCTGGCCGACGAGGAATACGTTGTTCTCGAACAGCGCAGACTGCACTTCCATGCCCTTGCCGGTGACCCCGCGCTGGACCAGCGCACCCAGGCAGCCGATGGCGCCGAACATGCCGCCCATGATGTCGTTCACGCTGCTGCCGGCGCGCAGCGGGTCGCCGGGGCGACCCGTCATGTAGGCCAGGCCGCCCATCATCTGCACCACTTCATCGAGCGCGGTGCGGTGTTCGTAGGGACCGGGCAGGAAACCCTTGTGAGCCACGTAGATCAGGCGCTCATTCACCTTGGACAAAGCGGCGTAGTCCAGCCCGTACTTGGCCATCGTGCCGGGTTTGAAGTTTTCGGCCACGACGTCGGCGCTCGCCGCGAGCTTGCGCGCCACCGCCGCGCCTGCGGGTTTCTGCAAGTCGATCGCGATGCTCTTCTTGTTGCGGTTGAACATCGGGAAGAACCCAGTTCCGGCGCCGAGCAAGGTGCGCGTGCGATCGCCTTCCAACGGTTCGACCTTGATGACTTCGGCGCCCATATCGGCCAGCACCATGCCGCACGTCGGGCCCATCACCATGTGGGTGAATTCGACGACCCGCAGGCCGGCCAGAGGCTGGGGTGCAGACTCCTGTGCAATCGGCTCAAGCAGACGCCGCGGATCCGGCTCTGCCGGTCCGCCAGCGGCGCCCCCTTGAGGGGGAGCGCCGAAGGCGCTTCGGGGGTGGTTCATTCACGCATCGTCTTCGGCAACCCTGCACGCCAGATCGTGCCGTGCAGAGTCTCGCCCTCCAGCCAGCGCGCGACCTTCGTGCGCAATCCGATCAATGCATCGAAGTCGACTCCGGTGGCCACTCCCATGCTGGCGAACAGATACGCCACGTCTTCGCTGCTGACGTTGCCGCTCGCCCCCGGCGAATGCGGGCAGCCGCCGATGCCGGCCAGGCAAGCGTCGAAACGCCGCACGCCTTGCTGCCACGCGGCGTAAACATTCGCCAGGCCCAGACCACGCGTGTCGTGAAAATGGCCGCAGGCCAGGCGCGCGCCGGCGACCTTGAAGCATTGCTCGAACAAGCGGCTCACCATCAACGGGTCGGCGTAGCCCACGGTGTCGGCCAGGCCGACCTGATCGACTCCCGCGTCACACACGGCGCGCAGCAGGCGCAGCACTTCCGAGGTCTCGACGCGGCCCTGGATCGTGCAGCCAAAGGCCGTGCTCATGCCGACCTCGATGCGGCATGCCGAGCCCGCCGCGTCGCGCGCGTCGCGGATGCGCTCGATCTCGCGCACCACGTCGTCAGGCGTCTTGCGCAGGTTCGCCAGGCTGTGCGCATGGCTCGCCGACAGCGGCACGAGCAGCGCGTGCGCGCCGGTGTCGAACGCGCGCTCGGCGCCTTTCAGGTTCGGCACCAGCACCGACACCGTCAGGCCAGGCAGCGTCTTCGCGTAGGCGACGAGTTCGGCGGTGTCAGCCAATTGGGGCAGCAGCCGTGCCGGAACGAACGAGCCGACTTCGATTTCGCGTTGGCCGGCAGAGTAGGCGTCGGCAATCCACTCGATCTTCTGCTGTGTCGGCAGGATGCGCGCGATGCTTTGCAGGCCATCGCGCAAGCCGACTTCGCGGATCGAGACCAGGGAACCGGTGTCAGGTGTCATGGCGGCTACTCTATCGAATCCGGCGCCGCGCGGGCGCTGAAGCGTCAATAGTGCAGAGATGGGGTCGGATCGTCTCAAGCCCAGGACGGCATTGGCATGACGCCATGGCAGGATGCAAGCAATGAAGTTTCTCGTCAAACTCTTCTTCGGCACGCTCGCGCTGGCGCTGCTCAGCGCGGTGGCGGCGGTGTGGCTGGCGTTTGACGACGCACCGCTGCTGCTGCCCGGCAATGAGGTGAGCGTTGCCGACGTCGAGCGTGCGAAACGCCTGATCGAACGCCACGACCCACGCAAGCAAAAGGGCCACGAACCACGCCAGATCGCCCTGTCGCAGGCCGATCTCGACGCGCTGCTGGGCCAGGCGTCGAAAACCCTCGGCCAGACTTCGGCCCGGCTCGTGGTTCTGAACGGCAGTGCGATGCTGCGGTTCAGCACCCGCGTCGAGCGCAGCCCGTTTGGGCGCTGGCTCAATGTTGATGCGCAGTTGCGCGAAACCTCCGGTCTGCCCGGCTTCGAGAGCCTGCGCGTCGGCAGCCTACCGATCCCGGGTTGGCTGGCTGACTTCGCGCTCGAACAGGCGATGGCCCGCGTCGGCGCCGGAGAGCCGGGGCGCCTTGCCACTCAAACCGTGCAGCGCGTGCGCTTCGCCCCCGGTCAGCTGCAGGTGGCTTACCAGTGGCGCGCCGGGCTCGGTGCCGACCTGCGCGCGATGCTCGTGCCGCCGGCCGATGCGCAACGCCTGCGCGCCTATGTCGAACGCCTGAGCAGCGTGATGGCAACAACACCGCCGCAAGAGGTGTCGCTGGCGCACCTGATGACGCCGCTGTTCACGCTGGCGCGCGAGCGCTCCGCCGCGGGCGACGCGGCGCGCGAAAACCGCGCCGCGCTCATCGTGTTGACGTTCTACGTGAATCGCCGCAACCTGGAAGCGCTCACGCCTGCGGCGCGCGACTGGCCGACGCCGCTGCCGCGCAGCGTCACGCTCGCCGGGCGCGAGGACTTTCCGAAGCATTTTCTGGTGTCGGCCACGCTCGCCGCGGAATCTGGCGGCGCGCTGGCCGACGCGATGGGGCTGTTCAAGGAAGTCGACGACGCGCGCTCGGGCAGCGGTTTCAGCTTCAACGACATCGCCGCAGACCGCGCCGGCACGCGCTTTGGCGAACTGGCGGTGCGCTCACCCGAACGCCTTCAGGCCGCCCTCGCCGCGGGTTCGAAGGAGGACGACTTCATGCCCGATGTGCGCGGCCTTCCCGAATTCATGCCCGACGCCGAATTCAGGCGCCGCTTCGGCGGCGTGGGCGCGCCCGGCTACAAGACGATGATGAAAGACATCGAAGCGCGCATTGCCGCGCGACCTTTGTATCGCTGAGCTTGATCGCGAGTCGCAGAGCGCGAGCTTCAAACCAGGGCGCGTGCCGATGAATACCACCGCCCCGTGTGCGGCGGGCTCCGAGGCCGGCCCTACACTGCGCCGCCCTCTCGAATCTCAAAGCGCATGACCTGGAATGCCCAGCTCAACCTCGACTATCGGCGCGCCGGCGAACGCAGCGTGGTGCACGACCGGCATAGCGGCCCGCTGCGCATTCTGGCGAGCCTCTATCCGGAATCAGCTGCGGTGTGCCACAACGTTCTGGTGCACCCGCCCGGTGGCCTGGTGGGTGGCGACGCGCTGCGCATCGACCTGGCACTCGCCGCGCAAAGCCACGCTTTGCTGACAACACCGGGTGCGACGCGCTTCTACCGCAGCGCTGGCGAACCCGCCTCGCAGACACTCACGGCGCATGTCGCCAGTGGCGCGAGGTTGGAATGGCTGCCACAAGAAACGCTGTGCCGGCGCGGCGCGATCGCCGAGAACCGCATGCACTTCGACCTCGCGCCGGGCGCCGAGATGATCGGCTGGGACGTGCTCGGCCTGGGCCTGCCAGCAAGCGGCGAAGACTTCGACGCCGGCCGCGTGACGCAGACGCTGGCGCTGAACCGCGTCTGGCTCGAGCATGGCGTGGTCGACGGCGGCGACCGGCGCCTGCTCGATTCGCCGCTCGGCTTCGCGCACAACCGCGTGCACGGCCTGCTCTGGTGCGCGTCGGGCACGCCGCTGCCAGCCGACAAGCGCGACGCCTTGCTTGATGCGGCACGCCAGGCCAGCGCCGCACACGCCTTGCGCGCCACGCTGGGTAGCACGTCGCCGCACGCCCAACTGGTGCTGCTGCGCGCGCTCGCGCCACGCGTCGAACCCCTGATGCAGTTGTTCGGCAGCGTGTGGGCCGCGTGGCGACTGCTCGTCTGGGGGTTGCCGGCAAGCGCGCCGCGCGTCTGGCGCACCTGAAACCGGCAAACGGGCGCGCCGGCTTGGTCTGAGCTTGGCCTGACCCCGACGGCGCCGGCCTGCCGATACGTGCCAGCGTGCCGGGCGTGAACAATGAACGCTGGGCCCTTCATGTTGCACAGCTGCACCCGAACCTGGGGCTGTCAAGCTTGTCCCTCGACACCGAAAATCGGAAACATGGAAACCCTTGTCGCCTCCCAACCGGAGACAGCGAGCGCTGCGCGGCCCGAAGGCGACGACGTGGCGCTGCAACTCCCATACGACTTCGCCCGCACTCCCGCCACCGGCATGCTCGCCGCGAGCCACTCCTTCACGCTGCCGGTGCCTGCGCTTGCAGGCGTCGCGCCCGAGGCGCTGCTCACCGCTGTGTTCGGTGTCGCGCTGTCGCGCTACAACGGCCAGGATTTGATTCCCTTGCGGTGCTCGCGGCTGCTCGCCGGCGGCCAGTTGCTGAGCAGCTCGCTGCTGCGCCTGGCGGTGCACCCGCAGCGCAGCCTGCGCGACGTGCTTGCCCAGGTCGCCGAGCAAAGTGGCGCAATCGTTCCCGGCGACTGGGGCGCGGGCGGTGGCCGGGCCGCGATCGGCTTCATCGATGCCGACCTCGGCGCCGAGCCAGACGTGCAGCGCCTGCTCGTGCAGACGTCGCCACAACTGCGCGACGCCGACATCCACTGCATCGTCACCGGTTCGGACGAACACCGGCCCTGCGCAATCGTCTACAACGCCCGGCTGTTCAAGGCGTCGAGCGTGGCGCGCTGGGCCGCGCACCTGAACGTGCTGCTCGGCGCTGTCACGGCGCGCCTTGACGACCCGCTGCGCGCTCTGCCGCTGCTGACGCCGCCGGAGCTCGAATGGCTCGCCGCGGTGGGCACCGGCAACCGCCGCGAAATGCCGGATGCGTTGTTGCACCAGTCGTTCGAGGCGCAGTGTTTGGCCAGGCCCGAGGCGATTGCGCTGCGCCACCGCGACCAGGCCGTGAGCTACGCGGCGCTGAATCGGCGCGCGAACCAGCTTGCACACCACTTGCTGGCGCAGGGAATCGGCGTCGACGACGCAGTCGTCGTCTGCGTCGAACCCGGCGTGCAGATCGGCGTTGCGCTGCTCGCCATCCTCAAGGCCGGCGCCGTCTATGTTCCGCTCGACCCCAGCTACCCGCAGCCTCGGATTCGCGCGATTCTGGAGGACATCCGGCCGAAACTCGTGCTCACGAACACGCACCTGCTGGGCAGACTCGCGCTGGATGGCGTGGCGCATTTCGCGTTCGATGTGCACGCCGAACTGCTGGACGGCATGGCGGCAACGAATCTGGCATTGCCGCTGCACGAATCGCAAACCGCATCGGTGTACTACACCTCGGGAACGACCGGCAAACCCAAGGGCGTGATGGCAAGCCAGGCGAATCTGCGCGCCTGGATCAATCTGGCGCAGGTGCGCTACGGAATCGGCGCGCACGACGTGATGCCGGCGATCGCGCGCTTCAGCTTCAGCATCAGCATGTTCGAGCTGATGTCACCGCTGGTGGCAGGCGGCACGCTGCTGATTCTTGACCGCGAACACGTGCTCGACCTGGAGCTTCTGACGCGCACGCTGAGCGGCGTGACGATTTTCCACGCCGGCCCGAGCCTGCTGAAGAACCTGCTCGCGTACATCAAGCGCCAGGGCGTCGATTGCAGCGCGTTCGCCGGCGTGCGCCACGCGTCATCGGGCGGCGACATGATCGCGCCCGAAGTCCTGGAGTCGTTGAAACAGGTCTTCGGCAACGCCGAAGTGTTCGTCATCTACGGTTGCAGCGAAATCAGTTGCATGGGTTGCACCTACCCGGTGCCGCGCGAGACGACGCTGACCCGCACTTTTGTCGGCCGGCCGTTCGACAACGTGTCAGTCAAATTGCTGGACGCGAACCTGAACCCGGTTCCGGCAGGAGTCGTCGGCGAGATTTTCTTCGCCGGCGTCGGGGTTGTGAAGGGCTATTGGCACCGCCCCGAACTGACGGCTGAAAAGTTCCTCGACGTCGGCGGCACACGCTTTTACCGCACCGGCGACATGGGTCGCCTGAGCGACGACGGCTGGCTCGAGATCCTGGGCCGCAACGATTTTCAGATCAACGTGCGCGGCATGCGCATCGAGATCGGCGAGGTCGAATACAACCTGCGCAAGGCGCCCGCGGTGCGCGACGGCGTGGTCATGGCCAAGGCAACGCCCTCGGGCGACAAGCAGCTCGTCGCCTACTTCGTTCCCGACTTCGAGCGTGCGCTGGAGCGGCCCGCCGAGCGCGTGGCGGCGATCCGCCGTCACATGGTCGAACACCTGCCCGACTACATGGTTCCGGCAAGCTACATCGAGCTCCAAGTGCTGCCGCTGAATCACAACATGAAGGTCGACCGCAACGCCCTGCCCGAGCCGGTGCTGGCGAGCCAGCGCGGCGCCAGCGCGGTGCAGGTGCGCGAGCCGCACACGCCCACCGAGCGTGCGCTGGCCGCGATCTGGCAACGCCAGTTGAACCTGGACGCCGTGGGCCTGGACGACAACTTCTTCGAGCTCGGCGGGCAGTCGTTGAGCGCGATGGAGTTCGTCGTCGCCGCAAAACAGGAACTCGGCGCCTCCATCGACGGCATGGAAGTCCTGCGCGAAACGCTCGAAGTCCTCTCCGGCCTGTGCGACGAGCGCCTGGGAAGACCGGCACCAGAGACGGCGCAGCGTGAACGCCCGAGCAGCCTGGTCGAGCGCATCGAACTGTTCCACTTCGGCCCGCAGCGCAGCTTGTATGGCGCGCTGCATTGGCCCGCTGCCGATGCCGCCGCCGCGCGGGCCAAAGGCTCCAGCGCCGGCGTGGAGTTGCCACGCCAGCGCACCGACGCCGCGGTTCTCGTGTGCGCGCCGGTGGGCCATGAGCACGTGCGCAGCCATTTCATCTTGAACCGCCTCGGGCGCCAGCTCGCAGCCTCGGGAATTCCAGTGCTGCGCTTCGACTACTTCGGCTGCGGCGATTCGCAGGGCGAATCCGTCGACGCCGACTGCGAGCGTTGGCAGCACGACATCGTCGACGCGTATCAAGAACTGCAACAGCGCACCGGTGCGACGCGCATCATCGGTGTCGGCGCGCGCCTGGGCGCGACCTTGCTGAGCCATGCGCTGGGCCGCGTGGGCCTGTCGCGCCTGGTCGTGTGGGACCCCGTTGGCGAGGGCATGACTTTTTACGCCGAGATGGCCGAAATGCAGCGCCGCTATGTGCTCGGCACCCAGCACCTGCGGCTGGGCCGCGCGCCGCGCGCCACACTGGCCGAGGTGGAGCTGCTGGGCGCCACCTACTCGCCGCGGGC
Source organism: Rhizobacter sp. (assembly GCA_031396305.1). Lineage (GTDB taxonomy): Bacteria > Pseudomonadota > Gammaproteobacteria > Burkholderiales > Burkholderiaceae_C > JAEMQF01. Next base: position 4,711 of record JANNKM010000130.1, on the reverse strand, counting down.
AGTGCGCCAGCTGCAAACCCTGGCGCTGGCGGCGCCCCCGGCCACGCTGCCCATGCGCTGGCTCATCACGTCGCAGCCGCAACGGCAGCGCCGCCTGTTCCAGGCGCTGGCCGGCAGCGGCACGCACAGCCGCGTTGAGCAACTGGACTTCGACTGCGGCTGGGACTCGGTGCCAGGCATGTCGGAGGTTCTGCCCGATGTCGGCATCAGCCGCACGCTGGCGACGATGGTGAGGGACGACGCATGATCGAAACCTGTTGTCAGTTTGGCCCCCGGCAGCAACTCGCGGGCATCGTCACCGAGCCGCGTGATTCCGGCAGCCGGACCTGTGTTCTCGTCAGCGCCGGTCTGGTGCCCAAGTTCGGCCCGTATCGCCTGTATGCACAACTCGCGCGGCGTCTGGCGCAGTCGGGGATTCGAACCCTGCGCTTTGACCTGGGCGATGTGGGCGACAGCCGGCAAGCCCACGTCGGGCGCACGCTGGAAGACCGCACCCACCTGGAGATCGCCGCGGCGATCGACTTCGCCAGCGAGCGCTTCGGCCTGGGTGGTGGCGGCGTGGTTCTGGGCGGCCTGTGCTCCGGCGCCGAAGATTCGTTTCGCTACGCCGAGCGCGACCCGCGCGTCAGCGCCGTGCTCTTGATCGACGCGTTCAGCTACCGCACGCGCGGCTGGAGCTGGCGCCACGGGCTGCACCGCGCAGCGCGCACCTCGATGCGCTGGCTCGGCATGTATGCACCGCTCGACTACCGCAATGCAGCGGCGAACTCCAGCGCCGCCAGCAACCTGCCGCGTCTGGCGTACAAACAGATGGAACACGCGGAATCGAGCCGCGTCCTGAAAGCCCTGGTGGCGCGCGGCGTGAAGATCCACTTTGTCTACACCGGCGGCGTGCGCGAGTCGTTCAACCACCCCCGGCAACTCAACGCCATGTTCAAGGGGATCGACTTCAAGGGTCTGGTCACGCTCGACTACTTCCCGCATATTGAACACCTCCAGGCCTTGCAGGAAGAACGCTTGGCGCTGATCGAGGTGATTGACCTGCGCCTGCGCGGCAAGGGCCGGTGTGACGAGCCGCTCGAAGAGGCGCCGACTTCGCAGAATTTCGCCGGCGTTTCCGCCTGAACGGCACAAGCCGCGGCCCCGGCGCCGCTACAACTCCGCGATGTAGTGCTGCGTCGTCGCTGGCGCATCGGGATCCAGATGTTCGCGCACTGCCGCTTCGAGTTCCTGGTCGGCGAGCGTGGCGCGCGAGCGCTGGTGCAGGTAGTCGGCCCATGAAGTGACGATGAAGCGCTCGCAATAGCGCGACGGGTCGCCCAGATCGCGGTACACCCGCCACAGCGTCGCGCCGTCGCGCCGACGCGGCGCGCGCAAGTGGCTCACCGCCTCGAGGAAGGCCTCGGTCTGGCCGGCGCGGATGCGGTAGCCGATCTCCACCGCCACCGGGCCGGCCTGCGGGTCGGGCTCGTCGGCGACCGACAACTCCTCGAACATCGACGCGACCTGCGTCACTTCCGTCTTGTCGCCCATGCGCAGCGGAAACGGGCGCGCCAGCAGCAGCCCCGCGGCCATCGCGGCTGTGGCGACGCACAGCGTCGCGGGCAGATCGATCAGGCTGGTCAGCGCGCCCCAGAACGCCGAGCCGATCGCAAACGACCCCAGCGCGCTCAGCGTGTGCAGCGCCGTCGCGCGCGATCGCACCCACGGCGGCACGCTCGTCTGCGTGGCGGTATTGAACGTCGACATCACCGCCATCCAGGCTCCGCCGCCGAGCACGAGCGCGGTGTAGACCAGTGCGTGCGACGCCGACAGCGCGGCCGTCAACATCGCGAGCGCGTAGATCACACAGCCGGCGCGCACGATCACTTCGATGCCGACGCGGGCGCGCACCCGGCCAATCACCAGTCCGGCAAGCACCGCGCCGCCGCCCAGGCAACCCATCAACAGACCGAAACCCGCCGCGCCCAGGCCGAGCTGGCGCTGGCCGATCACCGGCAGCAGTGCCCACAGCGCCGAGCCCGCGGCGCTGTACGCCATGGTGCGCACCAGTTGCGCCAGCACGGCTGGCGAGTGGCGCGCGAAACGCAAGGCGCTCAGCGTACCACCCCACAGCCGCTCGGCGGGCAGGCGCGACACCGGGTGCGGCTTTGGCGGGTGGCGCCGGATCGAGAGCCACATCGTCAGCGTGCCGGCCACAGCGATGGCGAACACCCAGCCCGCGCCGGCATGCGCGAACACGAATCCGGCCAGCGTCGGCCCGAGCGCACGCGCCACGTTGTAGGCGATCGACACGGCGACGATGGCCTGCGGCAGCTCTTCGCGCGGAATCGAGTCCGACACCGTTGAGTTCCAGGCCGGCGACAGCAGCGCGGTACACGCGCCCGCGACGCAGGTGAACAACAGCAGGCTCGCCGGCCCGACCCAGCCCGCCAGCAGCAGCACGGCGAGCAGCGCCACCGTCACGCCCTGCACGAGCAAGGCCTTGCGCATCAGGCGCTTGCGGTCGGTCGTATCGGCCAGCACGCCGGCCGGCAGCGAGAGCACGAACATCGGCAGGAACACCGCCGTCTGCACCAGCGCGGCAAGGAACGCCGAACCGGTCATCTCGACCATCAGCCACGCCGCGGCCATGACCTGCATCGCGTTGCCCACGAAATAGACCGCACCGCCGCCGAGCAGGCCGCGGAACGCTGGATGGTCGAGGGCGTGGGTGCTGTTGCCGCGGGGCTCGGAAGTGGCGGTCATGAACGGCTGATTATTCACCCGCCCGGCGCGGACCCGACCCAAATCCCGCCAGGCTCCTAGATTCTCAGATCGACAAACGCTGGCGCACGCCGTCGGCCTGCATGTCCTTCCCGCGCCCGCGCTGCACGATCTCGCCGCGCTCCATCACCAGGTACTGGTCGGCGAGTCCCTCCGCGAAGTCGTAGTACTGTTCGACGAGCACGATCGCCATCGTCTTGCGCTGGCTGAGCATGCGGATCACGCGGCCGATGTCCTTGATGATGTTGGGCTGGATGCCTTCGGTGGGCTCGTCCAGGATCAGCAGCTTCGGGCCGGCCGCGAGCGCGCGCGCGATCGCAAGCTGTTGTTGCTGGCCTCCGGAGAGATCACCGCCGCGGCGCTGCAGCATCTGCCTGAGCACTGGGAAGAGTTCGAACAACTCGCCCGGAATCGGCGTGGCGCCGCTTTTATAGGCCAGGCCCATGCGCAGGTTCTCTTCGACGGTGAGGCGGCCGAAGATCTCACGCCCTTGCGGCACGTAACCGATGCCCTGTCGCACCCGCTCGTAGGGCGTGGCGCGGGTGATGTCGACGTCGCTCAAGCGAATCCTGCCGGTCCTGAGCGCCACCACGCCCATCAAGGTCTTGAGCAGCGTCGTCTTGCCCACCCCGTTGCGGCCGAGCACGACGGTCACTTCGCCGAGCGCGGCGTCGAAGCCCACGTCGCGCAGGATGTGCGAGCCGGCGTAGTACTGGTTCACGCCGGTGACGCTCAACATGGCTTCAGCGACCAAGGTAGACCTCGACGACCTTGTCATTGTTCTGCACGTCGGCCAGGCTGCCTTCGGCGAGCACGCTGCCTTCGTGCAGCACGGTGACTTTGCGGTCCGCCCGGCCCTGCGTCAGCGCGGCGATGAACTTCATGTCGTGTTCGACGACCACGAGCGAGTGGTTGCCCTGCAGGGTCAGGAACAGTTCCGCCGTACGCTGCGTCTCTTCGTCCGTCATGCCCGCCACTGGCTCGTCGAGCAGCAGCAGTTTCGGGTCTTGCATCAGCAGCATGCCGATCTCCAGCCACTGCTTCTGGCCATGGCTGAGTGCGCCGGCGCCGCGCTGCGCGTGGTCTTTCAGATGAATGAGTTGCAGCATCGCCGCGATGCGGTCGAGCTGTTCGCCGTTCAACCGGAACAGCATCGACGCGCGCACGCCGCGGTCGGCCTTCAGCGCGAGTTCGAGGTTCTGAAACACGCTGAGCTGTTCGAACACGGTGGGCTTCTGAAATTTGCGGCCGATGCCAATCGACGCGATCGCGTTTTCGCGCAGGCGCAGCAGGTCGATCGTCGAGCCGAAATAGGCGCGGCCGGCGTCGGGCCGGGTCTTGCCGGTGATCACGTCCATCATCGTCGTCTTGCCCGCACCGTTCGGGCCGATGATGCAGCGCAGCTCGCCGGCACTGATCGACAGGCTGAGCGCGTTCAGCGCCTTGAACCCGTCGAAGCTGACCGTGATGTCGTCGAGGTACAGGATGGCGCCGTGCGCGACGTCGAGCTGGCCTTCCCGCACCACGCGGCCATAGCTGACTTCGCGGCCGCCCGACAGGCCGGCGCTCGACGCGATTCGCTTGGCATGTTCGGTGCGCGCCTGGGCACCGGCTTTCATCAGCTCGGGCGTCATGCCTTGGTTTCCTTGGCGTCGCGGCGCAGCAGGCCGACGATGCCCCCGGCCTTGCGCAGCAGGCTCACGATGCCCCCGGGTCTGCGCAGCAGGCCCACAATGCCATTCGGCAGGAACAGCGTCACCGCAATGAACAGCGCGCCCAGGAAGTAAAGCCAGAATTCGGGGAATGCCTGCGTGAACAAGGGGAGGCTGCGAGTGCAGAAGCAGCGTATGAAACGGCACTTCACCATTCGCCAGACCTGTCACAGGCCCGAGAAGCGCTAGAGCGACTACGTGTAAGTCCTTAGAAATTCGGTAATTGTTGGACC
>JANNKM010000107.1:0-8651 GCA_031396305.1 Rhizobacter sp. | reverse complement strand
GACGACGTCCTGCAGCGCATCGCCGCATTCGGTTGCGCCACGGTCTGTGTCACCGGCGGCGAGCCGCTGGCGCAAAAGGGCTGCCTGCCGCTGCTCGACAGCGGCACGTTGTCGACGCGCTCCTGCGCGTCAAGCCAGCGCCCGGCTTCGGTGTACGACAGACTCACCGTCTCGGGCCAGGCGCGCGACGGGTCTTCATCGTCAGTGCGCCAGACGACGAACCACACCGGCGCGCCCGAGCTCAGGTTGAGGTAATAACCCTCGGCTTCGTCGCGGAACAGCTCCAGCCTGAAGCCGGGGAACAGCGTCCGGCAGAACTTGCCGTCGTCGCGCAGGGTGCGCGGCACGGTGCCGAAGGCGGGCTCGGCCAAGACGACGTCGACCACCTTGAAGCGCCAGTCTTCCCAGCGGTTCGGCTGCGCTTCGCGCTCCAGCACCACGGCGACTTCGATGGCCGGGCGGTCCATGGTGGCTACGTGGTCTTGGAAATCGAAATCGTCGGAAACTTCGACGAGAAGTCCTTCGCGCGCTGCGCGATCTTCACCGCCACCTGGCGCGCCATCGCCTTGTACAGGCCGGCGATTTCGCCGTCGGGCTCGTACACCACGCTCGGCCGGCCCGAATCGGCCTGCACCCGTATCGACAGGTTCAACGGCAGCGCGCCAAGGTAGTCGATGTTGTATTCCTTGGCCATGTTCTTGCCGCCGTCGGCACCGAAGATGTGTTCGATGTGGCCGCAGTTCTCGCAAATGTGGACGGCCATGTTCTCGACGACACCCAGGATCGGCACGCCCACCTTCTCGAACATCTTGATGCCCTTCTTCGCATCGAGCAGTGCAATGTCTTGCGGCGTCGTCACGATCACGGCGCCGGTGAGCGGCACGCGCTGGCTGAGCGTCAACTGAATGTCGCCGGTGCCCGGAGGCATGTCGACGATCAGGTAGTCGAGTTCGTTCCAGTTCGTCTGGCGCAGCAGTTGTTCCAGTGCCTGCGTGGCCATCGGGCCGCGCCAGATCATCGGGTTGTCGGCCTCGACGAGAAAACCGATCGACATGACCTGCACGCCATAGTTCTCCATCGGTTCCATCGTCTTGCCGTCGGCGGAATCAGGCCGGCCCTCGATGCCCATCATCATCGGCTGGCTGGGCCCATAGATGTCGGCGTCGAGTATCCCCACCGCCGCACCTTCCGCCGCGAGTGCGAGCGCCAGGTTCACCGCCGTCGTGCTCTTGCCCACGCCGCCCTTGCCCGACGCGACCGCGACGATGTTCTTCACCTTGGGCAGCAACTGCACGCCGCGCTGCACGGCGTGGGCGACGATCTTCGTGGCGAGATTCGCGCTCACGTTTTCGACGCCGGCAACGCTGCGCGCCGCGGCGATCAGGCTCTTGCGCAGACCGGCGATCTGGCTTTTCGCAGGGTAGCCAAGCTCAACGTCGAAGGCCACGTCGCCGCCTTCGACACGCAGGTTCTTGATCTGTTTGGTCGTGACGAAGTCGCGGCCGGTGTTGGGATCTACCACGGTCTTCAGGGCATCGAGCAGGCTGGATTCGGTGAGTGGCATGGGGCTGGAAGGGGTGGTGGCGAAGGCGGGCACAGCAGCACGATCGAAGACAGCCTGACGGCGATTCCGACCGGCTGCGCAGTCTAGCGCAGTGGGCAAGTCCCCATTCAGCCGGCGCCCGGCTCGCAGCCCGCGTGTCCCGGGCCCCTAGAATTTGCGATTCCGCCGCTGGAACCGCCATGACCCGCAAGCTCTTCGTCACCACCGCCCTGCCCTACGCCAACGCGGCATTCCACATCGGCCACATGATGGAGTACATCCAGGCCGACATCTGGGTGCGGTTCCAGCGCATGCTGGGCCACGAAGTCAACTTCGTCTGCGCCGACGACGCACATGGGGCGGCGATCATGATCGCGGCGGACAAAGCCGGGCAGACGCCGCAGCAGTTCGTCGCCCACATCGCCGCCGGGCGCAAGCAGTACCTCGACGGCTTTCACATCGGCTTTGACAACTGGCATTCGACCGACGGCCCGGAGAACCACGACCTGGCCAAAGTCATCTATCGCGCGCTGCGCAAGAACGAACTGATTTCGAGCCGCACGATCGAGCAGTTCTTCGACCCGGTGAAGAACATGTTCTTGCCGGACCGGTACATCAAGGGCGAGTGCCCGAAGTGCGGCTCGGCCGACCAGTACGGCGACAACTGCGAGGTCTGCGGCGCGGTGTACGCGCCCACGGATTTGAAGAATCCGACGTCGACGCTGTCGGGCGCGAAGCCGATCCTGAAGACCAGCGAACACTACTTCTTCAAGCTGTCCGATCCGCGCTGCGTGGAATTCCTCGAGCGCTGGACACAAGACGGCAAGCTGCAGGCGGAAGTGGCGAACAAGGTCAAGGAGTGGTTCGTCAAGAGCGACGACGGCAACGGCCAAAGCACGGGAGGCCTGGCCGACTGGGACATCAGCCGCGACGCGCCCTACTTCGGCATCGAGATCCCGGACGCACCGGGCAAGTACTTCTATGTCTGGCTCGACGCGCCGATCGGCTACCTGGCCTCATTGAAAAACCTGTTGGATCGGCGCGGCACGAACTTCGAGGCGTACCTCGCGGATCCGCAGCTCGAACAAGTGCACTTCATCGGCAAGGACATCGTCACCTTTCACACCTTGTTCTGGCCGGCGATGCTGCATTTCAGCGGTCGCAAGGTGCCGGACCACATCTTTGTGCACGGCTTCATCACGGTGGGCGGCGACAAGATGAGCAAGAGCCGCGGCACCGGAATCTCGCCGCTGCGCTACCTGGAACTCGGCTTGAATGCGCAGTGGCTGCGCTACTACATCGCGGCCAAACTCAATGCCCGGGTGGAAGACATCGAGTTCAACCCGGAAGACTTCGTCGCACGCGTCAACTCCGACCTGGTGGGCAAGTACATCAACATCGCGAGCCGCGCCGCGGGCTTCCTGAGCAAGCGTTTCGGGGGTTTGCTCTCGGCGGACCTCGGCGTGGAAGGCCGCACCTTGCTCGACGCCTTGCGCGCGCACCGCGACGAGGTGCAGCGACTTTACGAAGAACGCGAGTTCGGCAAGGCATTGCGCGAAGTGATGCAACTCGCCGATCGCGTGAACGAGTATGTCGACCAGAACAAGCCCTGGGAGCTTGCCAAACACCCCGACAGCAACGCGGTGCTGCACGACGTGTGTTCGGTGTGCATCGAGGCGTTTCGCATCCTGACGATTTACCTGAAGCCGGTGCTGCCGGCGCTGGCAGAGCAGGTGGAAGGTTTTCTCCGCGTGCCGCCGCTCGCCTTTGCCGATGCCTCGCGCGCCCTCACCAGCCACAAGACGGGCGGGCACACGATCGGCGAGTACAAACACCTGATGCAGCGCGTCGATGCGGGTCAGGTCGACGCCCTGTTCGACGCGCCATCGGCCGCGCCCGCGCTTCCTGGCGGCGAGCCGCTGGCAGAAGAAATCAAGATCGACGACTTCGCGAAGGTCGATCTGCGCATCGCGAGAATCGTCAACTGCGAACACGTCGAAGGCTCCGACAAGCTGCTGCGCCTCACGCTCGACGTGGGTGAAGGAAGGATGCGCAACGTCTTCAGCGGCATCAGTGCAGCGTACCAGCCTGAGCAATTGATCGGCAAGTTCACCGTGATGGTCGCGAACCTCGCGCCGCGCAAGATGAAGTTCGGCGTCAGCGAGGGCATGGTGCTCGCTGCGGCGCACGCCGACGAAAAGGCGCACCCGGGGTTGTACGTGCTCGAACCCTGGCCTGGCGCCATTGCCGGATTGCGCGTACGCTGAGCGCCCACGCTTCAACGGCTCCAACGGCGGGCCGGTCCGGCCCGACCTGATGCAGCTTCATCGATTTCGCCCTCGCCTGCTCGACGCCGTGGCCGGTTACGACGGCACGCGTTTCGCGCGCGACCTCGGATCGGGCATCACGGTGGGCATCGTTGCTCTGCCGTTGGCGATGGCGTTCGCCATCGCGTCGGGGGTGAAACCGGAAGCAGGGATCGTCGCGGCAATCATCGGCGGCTTTCTTGTCTCGGCGCTCGGCGGCTCGCACGTGCAGGTGGGCGGTCCGGCGGGCGCGTTCATCGTCATCGTCTACGGCATCGTCGAGCGCTATGGACTGGCGAACCTGCTCATCTCCACCGTGCTCGCCGGTGTGCTGTTGTTTGGTCTTGGCCTGTTCAAGCTCGGCGCGCTCGTGCGCTACATCCCGGTGAGCATCGTCATCGGGTTCACGAATGGCATTGCGGTGCTGATCGGCTTGTCGCAACTGCGAGACGCGCTCGGGCTGGCGCTGCCCAAGGTGCCGGCCGACTTCTTTTCGCAGATTTACGCGCTGGCCACGCATCTCGACTCGTTCAACGTGCATGCGTTCGCGCTCTGCGCGGCGTGTGTGGTGGGCTTGTTCCTGTGGCCCAGGCTGTTCAAGGCAGGCACGGCGTGGCCCGGCACGCTGCGCGAAGCGCGCGCGGTGCGGCTGGCGGCGCGCCTGCCCGGGCCCGTGATCGCGCTGGTCACGTTGAGCGCCGTGACCGCCTGGCTGAACCTGCCGGTGGAGACGATCGGCACGCGTTTCGGCGGCATTCCCCAGGCGCTGCCGGCCTTCGCGCTGCCCGACTTCTCATGGGAATCGGTCAAGCAGCTCGTGATTCCGACGATCACGATCGCGCTGCTCGGGGCCATCGAATCGCTGCTGTGCGCGCGCATCGCCGACAACATGTCGGACCTGCCGCGCCACGATCCGAACCAGGAGTTGATGGCGCAGGGTGTGGCCAACATCGTCGTGCCGTTTTTCGGCGGCATTCCCGTCACCGGAACCGTGGCGCGCACGGCAACCAATGTGCGCGCCGGCGCGACCGGCCCGGTGTCGGGCATGCTGCACGCCGTGACGCTGTTGATCGTCGTGCTCGCCGCGGCGCCGCTGGCGCTGCACGTTCCACTCGCCGCACTCGCCGGGATCTTGCTGTTCACGGCGTGGAACATGGGCGAGTGGCACGAGTTCGCGCGGCTGCGCCATTTCAGCGCCGGGCACCGCACGATCATGCTCGGCACGTTCGCACTCACCGTCGCGATCGACCTGATGGTCGCGATGGAAGTCGGCCTCGTGCTCGCCTGCGTGTTCTTCATCTATCGCATGAGCACGCTGTTTCGCGTGCAGCCGCATCCGGCCGGTGAATTGCCGCCGGGGGTGCACGTGTTCGAGCTGTTCGGCTCGCTGTTCTTCGGCGCCGTGGCGAAGATCGAGGAATTGCCCGCATTGCTGCCCGCGGGAACACGCGCCGTCGTGCTCGAGATGAACCGCCTGATCTCGATGGACACCTCCGGCCTGGACGCGCTGCAGCAGTTCCACCGCACCCTGCAACGCCAGGGCATCGCCCTCGTGCTGGCGAATGTGACGGAGCAGCCGCTGGCGCTGATCCACCGCTCGGGCTTCGACGCGATTCTCGGCGCCGACGCGATCGTGCCCTCGGTCGGGGACGCTCTGCACGCGCAGCGCCAGCGTTGAAACTCCAATTCCTATGCATCCACTCGCCAAACACGGTCACACCTGGTACCGCTCGCGCCTCGCGCTGCCCGGCCCAGTGCCGCGCATCGTCATCGACACTGACGCAGCGAACGAGATCGACGATCAATTCGCGCTCGCCTGGGCCCTGCTGTCGCCCCGCCACTTGCGCCTGGAAGCGGTGTACGCGACGCCTTTCTCGTTCGACCATCTGCGCCGTGAAATGATTCGCGCGCGTTATGCGCGCGACAACCCGGGCGCCGCGACGCCGGCCGACCTGGAACTGCTGCAGCACCACGGCGCGCGACTTGACTATGCACAGCGCCAGGGCTGGGTGCTCGAGACCCTCGACCTCGCTCCGTTCAACCCACCCGATGTGGGAATGCAGCGCAGCTACGACGAAATTCTCACCGTGTTCCACAAATGCGGCGTCGCGCCCGGCGCGCGCGTTTACCGCGGCTCCACGGGTTACCTGCAAACGCTGAACGCGCCGATTCGCAGCGCAGCGGCCGAACATCTGGTGCACCTGGCGATGGCCGCAGCGCCTGACGAGCCGCTCTACGTGGTTGCGCTGGGCTGCCTGACGAACGTCGCATCGGCGCTGCTGATCGCGCCCGAGATCGCCGAGCGCATCGTCGTCGTCTGGACCGCTGGCTACCCCTCGCACGCGCCGCAGCCGAACTACGCGTTCAACCTGGAGCAGGACATGCTCGCAACCAACGTCGTGCTCGACAGCGGCGTGCCGCATGTCTACCTGCCGGGCTACCACGTCGGTGCGCAGTTGCGCCTGAGCCATGCCGAAGTGGAGAAGTACGTCGCCGGGCGCGGCGCGATCGGCAACTACCTGCACCACCTGTACACGCACAACCCGCTGTGGGAGCTGTTCGGCATCGACACCCTGTATGCCCACAGCTGGGTGATCTGGGACATGATCTGCATCGCCTGGCTGCTGAACCCGGCGTGGGTGCCCAGCGATCTGACGCCGACCCCGATTCTCGGCGTCGACCGCCGCTGGCGCATCGACCCGGCGCGGCATCCGCAACGCGAGGCGTACGCGGTGCAGCGCGACCCGATCTTCGCGGACTTGTTTCGCAAGCTGGAAGCGGCTGTGTGAAGCCCAAGTGAAGCCCAGGCTCCCGGCCGGCGCCGCCTACTTGAACGCGCGCTCCAGCGCCACCAATTCGGCGTCCACTTCGGCGATCACATACGCCGAGAGGTAGCACGCAACTCGGTCGCGCACATGGTGCACAAGCGCGTCTGCGCTGTGTTCGCGCGACCAGTCTTCGCCATCGGCGCCGGACTTGGCCTGCCGGCCAGACAGCGCCTGCCACTTGGCGCACCAGGTCACTGCCCACAGCCACATCGCGGCGCGCATCGGCACGAACCACGGGCGCCACGGCGCCGCATCGCCGAACTGGTGTGCCCACACCTCGTACGTGTTGGTCACCTGCGGCACGCTCAGTTCAGCGTAACTCTGAACGTCCCAGGTCGTCGACGTGTACAGCGTCGCGTGTGCCAGGTCCAGCGGTGGCTCGCCGTAGCGCGCCTTTTCCAGGTCGACAAGAACGGCGCGGCCGTCGCCACGCACCAGGAAGTTACCCGGGTGCGCGTCGAAGGCGATCAGGCAGCGCCGGGGCAACGCGAGCGTGCGTGCGGCGGAGTCAACGCGGGCAAACGCCGCGGCGATCACTTCGCGACTACGTGGCTCGAGATGCGCCGACTCCAGATGCACGGCCTGCGCGTCGATCTCGTCGCGCAGCGCCTTCAAGGTATCGGTCGGGTCGCGCAGCGGCGCGCGTTGCACGGCGTCGGGCAGCGGCAGGCGATGGATAGCCGCCAGGGCACGGGCAATCGCCGGCAGGTCGTGCGGCAGGCGCGCCGCGCGGCCGTCGATTTCCTCGACGAGCAGGCCGCCGCGCGGCAGGTCCGCCGACGGTGGCAAGACACCGTGCAATGCTGGGGCATGGCTGCTGGCCGCGGCGCGCTCGAAGCACGCCGCCTGATAGTCGAGATTGGCCTGTGCGTCCAATCCCATCTGGCTCTGTTTGGGCAATCGCGCGATCACGCCGGTGCCGAGCAGCCGCACATGGTGATGCGCCAGGCCCTTGTCGGCCATCACCTGCAACGGCGCGTCGGCGTACTCGGGCCTGTGACTGCGCAGCGCCGATCGCAGCACCTCCAGCAGCCCGAGGTGAATGTCGCTCGGCTGCGCCTGCTCGGGGCGAGTGCCAGGTGCGTTCGGCATCAGCCGCTCCCCACTTGAAGAATGCGCCCGCCGGCAGCGCGCGCGTCGGCTTCGTCGTGCGTCACCATCAGCGTGGGCAGGCCGAAGGCGCGGGCGTGGGCGAACACGAAGTCGCGAAAATCGTCGCGCAATTGGGCATCGAGTTTGTTGAACGGCTCGTCGAGCAGCAATGCACGCGGCGCCGCGAGCAGTGTGCGCATCAGCGCGACGCGCGCACGCTGGCCGCCGGAAAGCGTAGCGGGATCCCGATCTTCAAAGCCCGGCAGGTCGGCTTCGGCGAGCGCGGCGGCAATGCGCCCGCGGCGCAGCGCGCGCGGCCGCACGTCGGCGGGCAGCGCGAAAGCGAGGTTGCCCCCGACGCTGAGATGCGGGAACAGCAAGTCGTCCTGGAACAGGATGCCAAAACGGCGTCGTTCAGGCGGCAACGCAGTCACCTCAGCGGAGCCGATGAGCACCTGGCCGCTCGCCTCGAACACCGGGTCGAGCGTTCCGGCGAGGAAGTTCAGCAACGTCGACTTGCCACAGCCGCTGGGCCCCATCAACGTCAGGCATTCGCCGGGTTCGATGCTTGCATGCAGCGGCTCGACCAGCACGCGCCCGTGCAGGGCGATGCGCACCGCTTTCAGGTGCAGGGCATTCGCAGCAGTCATGTCAACTGCACCACGGCGTTTTGCTCGACCGGCTCGTCGCGTCATACGAGTTGCCGATGCGAAGTGTCCGCTTTCGGCCCCTTTTGGCCACTCGCCGCGATGTGCCTGCAAGCGTGGAGCGAGGGCAGGTGGCCCGGGGTACGTTCTCCGGCCCCACGCTCGCGGGGCACCGTATTGGGCCCGCAGGCGTTGCGCCATCAACCAGGTGTTCTCTGGTGCAGGTTGGTGACAC
>JANNKM010000095.1:0-2424 GCA_031396305.1 Rhizobacter sp. | reverse complement strand
GCCAGATCGTCGCGATGGCGCAGCGCGAGTTTCGCCAGATCTACCCGCGCCCCGGCTGGGTGGAGCACGACCCGGTGGAGATCTGGCAGACCCAACTCGCCACCGCCCAGGAAGCGCTCGCCAAGGCCGGGCTGCAGGCGGGCGACATCGCCTCAGTGGGCATCACGAATCAGCGCGAAACCACGGTCGTGTGGAACCGCAGAAGCGGCGCGCCGATCTACAACGCGATCGTCTGGCAAGACCGGCGCGCCGAGCCGACCTGCGCCGCGCTGCGCGCACAAGGCCTGGAAGGGCTGTTTCGCGACAAGACCGGCCTCATCATCGACGCCTACTTCTCTGGTACCAAGCTGAAGTGGATCCTCGACAACGTGAGCGGCGCACGCGCTGCGGCAGCGCGCGGTGAACTCGCATTCGGCACCATCGACAGCTGGTTGATCTGGCAACTCAGCGGCGGCGCCGAAGCGGCAACGCGAAGCCAGGCGATCCACGCCACCGACGTCAGCAACGCGTCGCGCACGCTGATGCTCAACGTGCGCAGCAACTGCTGGGACGATGAACTGCTGCGCCTGCTCGACGTTCCCGCCGAAGTGCTGCCCGCGGTGCATGCGTCGAGCCACGTCTACGGCCACACGCGCGCCGAGCTGCTCGGGGCCGCGTTGCCGATCGGCGGAGTGGCGGGTGACCAGCAGAGCGCGCTCTTCGGGCAGGCTTGTTTCAAGGCGGGCCTGGCGAAGAACACCTACGGCACGGGGTGCTTCATGCTGATGCACACCGGCAGCAAGTTTCAAACCAGCCGCAATGGACTGATCACGACGAGCGCAGCGCAACCCACCGCGACCCCGGAGTTCGCCCTCGAAGGCAGCGTCTTCATCGGCGGCGCCGTCGTGCAATGGCTGCGCGACGGCCTGCACGCGATTCATTCGAGCGGCGAGGTAGAGCAGCTCGCACAAAGCGTTCCCGACAGCGGCGGCGTGATGTTCGTTCCCGCTTTCACCGGCCTGGGCGCGCCCTACTGGAAACCCGACGCGCGCGGCGCGATCGTCGGCTTGACGCGCGGCAGCACGGTTGCGCACATCGCACGCGCGGCGCTCGAGAGCATTGCGTTCCAAAGCGCCGCTTTGCTGCAAGCGATGAGCCGCGACGCCGTGGCGGCCGGCGCTTCGCCCGTGGCCGAGCTGCGCGTCGACGGCGGAGCGTGCGTCAACGATCTGCTGATGCAGTTCCAGGCTGACCTGCTGGGCATTCCCGTCGCACGGCCGAAGGTCATTGAAACCACGGCGCTTGGCGCGGCGTACCTCGCGGGCTTGAGCTGCGGCGTCTACAAGGGCCTCGATGAGTTGAGCGCACAGTGGCAGGTCGAGCGACGCTTCTATCCGACGCTGTCGCGCGACGTGGCGACAGCCTTGATGCAGCGCTGGGAGCATGCGGTGGCGCAGGCGACGCTGTGAGAGCGCGTGGTGCGACAGCCAGGTCGACATACGAGCAACTGTCATCCCGGCGAAAGCCGGGATCCAGGATAGTGAGCTGAGGGTGGATCCCGGCCTTCGCCGGGACGACATACGACGGAGGAACCGTGGCTGAACCACCCATGACACTGCGCCGAGGCTGACGATGCGGCTGCTGCTGGCCGGCGCAGTCGCATTGCTGTTCGCGGCGTGTGCAACCGCGCCGCCGCCCGGCACGGCGCTCAGCGGCGTCTCCGTGCCTGCGTGTGCGGCTTGGTTCGTCTACCTGGACGGCGCCGTGCGCCGCGCCGGCGTAGCCGACGCGCAGGAGGCGCGCGTCGAGAATCATCCGCAACTGCGCGCGAACCGGTTCATCGCCGCGTTGGCGCAAGACCCGCGCATTGACGACGCTGCCTTTGCGCGCGAAGCGCTGCCGATGATGCGCGCGCTCGACCGAGCCGCGCGTGCTGCCGAGATGAGCAATCTGCCGCAGTCCGCCATCGCCGATCTCGGCATGGCTCGCGCGCTGGCGCTGCTGCGCACCGAGCAATGCGCGGCCCACCTGTTCGACGCCACGCGCCCGGACCGCGCGGCGATCGTGGTGCTAGATGACTACCGCGACGCGCAGCGTCTGCTGGGCGCCTACGCGCTCATGCGTTACCCCTTCACCGCGGGTATGCGGCGCCAACTCGCCGAAGTACAGGCCGCTTTCGCCAGGCCGCTCGCCGCGCCGCCTGGCGGCAGGGTGCTGCGCTACGCGGTCACAGGCGCTCCACCGGTTGACGCGGCAACGCAGCGCGATGCGGCGCTGCTCGAGCGGCATCAACCCGTGTTCGAACTCGAAATCGCCGCGGACGCCGACCAGCCCGGCGCATTGGCCTGGGACCCGCAGCTCGGTGCTCCCGTGGTCCAACCCGACCAGCCCACGGTCTACCGGCACGTTGCGTTCACACGCTATCGCGGCAGCACGCTCACCCAG
>JANNKM010000084.1:0-2357 GCA_031396305.1 Rhizobacter sp. | reverse complement strand
CGATACGGGGCCGGGATCCACCGAAAAAGCGATTCGTGGATGGTGGGCCCCGGCGTTCGCCGGGGTGACACGTTTCATCGTCGTCCCGGCGCACGCCGGGATCCACCGATTGAATACTGACGAACCATGAACGACATGAGGCATGTCATCCCGGCGCACGCCGGGATCCACCGATTGAATACTGACGAACCATGAACGACATGAAGCGTGTCATCCCGGCGCACGCCGGGATCCACCGATTGCATACTGGCGACCCATGAACAAGGCGTACTGCGTCTACCTGATGGCAAGCCGGCGCAACGGCACGCTCTACCTCGGCGCGACGAGTGATCTCATCAAGCGTGTCCATCAACACAAGACCGCGGCCGCAGATGGTTTCACCAAGCAATATCAGGTCGATCGCCTCGTCTGGTTCGAACAACACGAAAGTGCGCTGAGCATGGTGACGCGCGAGCGGCAGTTGAAGGAGTGGAAACGGGCATGGAAGGTTGACTTGGTCGAAACGCTGAATCCGATGTGGCGAGATTTGTATGGGGAGATTCTTGGGGGTGGGGCTGGCGAGCGTTGAGATACTTGGAGCGGCGGATCCCGGCGTGCGCCGGGATGACACCGGGCTCGTCACCCCGGCGAACGCCGGGGTCCACCCTCCGCAATGCGCTGCTAGTGGATCCCGGCCCCGTATCGAGTACGGGGTGGCTGCGCCGGGATGACGGGTGAGTTGCGTCATGCCAGGTTGAGATACTTCGACTCGGTGGATCCCGGCGTGCGCCGGGATGACACCGGGCTCGTCACCCCGGCGAACGCCGGGGTCCACCATTCGCAATCCGGCTACCTCAACTCCGGCCCCGCAGGGGAATCCGGCAGCACCCGACCTTGGCGCCTCTACACCAGCACCCGCTCGATCCCGCCGTCGTTCGCGCGTGCGATGTACTTCGGCATCCAGTCGGCCCCGAGCAGCTTGTTCGCCATCTCGACGACGATGTAGTCGGCCTCCAGCAGCCCGTTGTTCAGATCGCCCTTGTAGCGGTTCAGGCCCTGCAGGCAGCTCGGGCAGGCGGTGAGGATCTTCAGATTGCCCTTGGCTGGCGCGGCATCGCCTTCGCTGCCCGCCATTGCGGCGCGCAGCGCGGCCTCGTCCTTGCGCAGTTCTTCCTCTTTGCGAAAGCGCACCTGGGTCGAGATGTCCGGCCGCGTCACGCCCAGCGTGCCGCTTTCGCCGCAACAGCGTTTGCTTTCGATCACGTTTGCGCCCAGCAGCGCCTTCACCGTCTGCATCGGCGCCTGAAGTTTCATCGGGCTGTGGCAGGGGTCGTGATAGAGATAGCCGCCCTGCCCCGGCAACGTGATTCCCTTCTCCAGCAGGAACTCGTGAATGTCGATGATGCGGCTGCCGGGGAAGATGTCTTCGAATTTGTAGCCCTGCAACTGGTCATAGCAGGTGCCGCAGCTCACGACCACGGTCTTGATGTCCAGGTAATTGAGCGTGTTCGCGACGCGGTGGAACAGCACTCGGTTGTCGGTGATGATCTTGTCGGCCTTGTCGAACTGGCCGCTGCCGCGCTGCGGGTAGCCGCAGCACAGGTATCCCGGTGGCAGCACGGTCTGCACACCCGCGTGCCAGAGCATCGCCTGTGTGGCCAGGCCCACCTGCGAGAACAGACGCTCCGAGCCGCAGCCGGGGAAATAGAACACGGCTTCGGTGTCGGCGTTCGTGTTCTGCGGATCGCGGATGACGGGAACGTAGTCCTTGTCTTCAATGTCGAGCAGCGCGCGCGCGGTGCGTTTCGGCAGGCCGCCGGGCATCTTCTTGTTGATGAAGTGGATCACCTGCTCCTTCATCGGCGCCGGGCCCACGGTCGACGGCGGTGCGTCCTCGCCGCGCTGGTCGCGCTGCATGCCCGGATGGATTCCTTCGTCGAATCCGCCAAGGGCCGGCTGCTCGCCACCGCGCTCGACTGGACCGACGAGCAGAAGGCCGAGGCCCGCTGGATCCACACGACGAGCCACCGGGCCGCGGCCCTCGGATTCCAGGTCACGGAATCGCTCAGGCGCAGCCTCGGGCCCGACGACCCGCGGATGCTGCAGATCATCTCGCTCACGCTGCTGTACATGGGCGAGTCGATGAAATGGGAGATCGGCAGCGGCACAAAGGCCCCCCGCGACTACCGCGCCCTGCATTCGCTCATGCGCAGGGGAATTTCCACGGGCCGGCAGCGCGATCCCCTCCACATCGTGGCCGGCGACCGCGGCCGGACATGCACCCTGGAATCCTTGTATTTCCGCGCGTTGCTGCTGGCCCGATTCGGAAGCGGCAACCTCACGTGCAAGCAGATCGAGATCCTCGACCAGTGGCTGTG
>JANNKM010000050.1:0-4339 GCA_031396305.1 Rhizobacter sp. | reverse complement strand
CCAGCCCCGTGCGCGGCACCTCGCTGCACGACGGCGTGGCGTCGCGGCTGCGGGCGATGGTCTTCGAGCGCCACCTTGCGCCTGGCGAGTGGATCGACGAGAAGGCCCTGGCGCCGCCCCGTCTGGCGCCCCTTGGCTTGGGGGTGTGCGGCGCTCGTCGCCACTATCCTGGTGGGCTGCGAAAGTGCTCCGAAAGTGCCTGAGCAGCGTCCGGCCCCCGTCGAGGTGCCCCCAGTTGAGTCGCCGATCGAAGCCACCAAGCCCGTGCCTCGCCCCCCCAAGATCGGGTTGGCGCTGGGCGGTGGCGCGGCACGGGGCTTTGCGCACATCGGCGTGATCCAGGTTCTGGAAGAGAACGGCATCAGGCCGGACTACGTCGTCGGCACGTCGGCAGGCAGCTTGGTGGCTGCTCTGTACGCCGCCGGAAAGACCGGCACCGAACTTGGCACCCTTGCCGACGCGATGGATGAATCCACCCTGACCGACTGGTCCTACCCCGGTCGCGGGTTGATCCGCGGCGCGGCCCTCGCCAAATTCGTTCGCGACCATACCGGCAGCCGAACGATCGAGCAGATGCGCATCCCGTTGGGTATCGTCGCGACGGACCTGGACAACGGCCAGGCGATCCTGTTTGAGGTCGGCGATGCGGGAACGGCGGTCCGCGCTTCCAGCGCCGTGCCTGCGGTGTTCCAGCCCGTGAGCATCGGCGGTCGTGAATACGTCGACGGCGGCCTTGTCGCTCCCGTTCCCGTGCGTTTCGCGCGTCAAATGGGTGCAGACGTCGTGATCGCAGTGGATATCTCCGCCGCGCCTGAAGGCAACCCCACAGGCGACGCGATGCGCATGCTGCTTCAGACTTTCGCCATCATGGGTCGCAGCATCAACAACTTCGAATTGCGCGACGCGGACATCGTTCTCAGGCCACGCCTGCCCGGTGTTTCCAGCGCCGACTTCTCGTCACGCAAACGCTCGATCCAGGCCGGGCGCGACGCCGCACGGGCTCAGATGACCGAGCTCGCGGCCCGTATTGCGGCCAAAACCCGTTGAACTAAACCGCTGCCGCGGTGGTGAGGTGTGGCGCAGGGTGAGTTGTGGAAGCGAAGTGACGTGGCGTACCTTGGTTCTGGGGAATGTTCCCCGGACCGAGGAGACGACGATGACACCCCTGCGTCAACGCATGCGCGATGCGATGGTGCTGCGTGGCCTGGCTGCGCGCACCCAAGAGACCTACCTGTGGAACGTTGAACAACTGGCCCGTCACTACCGGCGCAGCCCCGACCAACTCAACGACGAGCAGGTACAGGCCTACCTGCTGTTCCTGCTGCAAGAGCGCCACCTGTCGCGCTCCACCGTCAACCAGGCCTCGTGCTCGGTTCGCTTCCTCGTCTGTGACGTGCTGGGCCAGACCGAGCGACGCTTGCAGATTCCCATGGGTCGAACGCCACAGCGCCTGCCCGAGTTGCTCACGCGCGCCGAGGTGGCCGCGCTGTTTGCCGCAGCCAGCACCCTGAAGGCGCGCACCCTGTTGATGACAGCCTACGCCAGCGGGCTGCGCCTGAGCGAGCTGTGCGCGCTGCGCGGCTGCGACATCGACTCCGCACCCGAGCGCATGTGCATTCGCGTTGTCCAGGGCAAGGGAGCTCGCGACCGGTACAGCCTGCTCACGGCCGATTTGCTCGAACAACTGCGCCTGTATTGGCGCACCTGCAGGGCGCACGCGGCCGCGACCGGCTGGTTGTTTGCCGGCCAGCACGACACCTCCCGGGCGCTGGACACCTCCAGCGCACAGCGCTACTACTACCTGGCGCGCGACGCCGCGGGCATCACCAAGGTGGGCGGCATCCACACCCTGCGCCACTGCTTTGCCACCCATTTGCTGGAGTCCGGCGTCGATCTGCACAGCATCAGCAAATGGCTCGGCCACGGCCAGCTGAGCACCACCGGGCGCTACCTGCGCATGGCCAATCCCGGCCACAGTGCGGGGGCGGGCCCGCTGGCGCTGCTGTCCCAACTGCCCCAGCCTGCGCAACTCTCCAAGCCGGCCAAGCACTGAAGCCGAAACACTGAAGCCGCCGCGCCATGCGCGCCACCCTGGCCGAGGTGCTGCGCCACTTCGGGTCAGCCTACCTGCGCGAGCACACGCTGAGCACCGCCCAGGCGCGAGCCTGGCGCGCCATCGTGAGTTGCCGCACGCCCGCGCTGGGCGGCCAGCGGCTGCGCTGCGAGGGCTGCGGCGCCGAGCAATGGCGTTGGCATTCGTGCAGGAACCGGCACTGCCCGCAATGCCAGAGCCGAGATCGCGAGGCCTGGCGCGCGGCCCGCCTGGCCGAGTTACTCGACGTGCCGTACTGCCACCTGGTGTTCACGCTGCCGCACGAGCTCAATGCGCTGGCCGGCGTGCACCCGCGCTGGGTCTACGCCACGCTGATGCAGTGCACCGCCGCCACGCTCAGCGAGTTCGCCGCCAACCCACGCTGGTTGGGCGGCATCGGATCGTTCACGCTGGTGCTGCACACCTGGACGCAGGACCTGCGCCGCCACCTGCATGTGCACGCGCTGATGGCCTGCGGGGCACTGCAGCTCGGTGCCGATGCCGATGCCGATGGTGCCGTCAAATGGATCCAGCCCAAGCGTTCTTCCACCTTCTTGTTCCCGGTGCACGCGCTGTCAAAGGTGTTTCGGGCCAAGTTCGTGCAGGCGCTGCAAGACGCCATCGACGCAGGCGCACTGCCACACGACCCGGCCGACACGGCGCTCGCGCGCAACCAGCGCGTGCGCGCGCTGCGCCGCCATGACTGGGTGGTCTACGCCAAGACGCCGCTGGCCGGCCCCGGGGCGGTGCTGGATTACCTCTCGCGCTACACGCACCGCACGGCCATGGGCAACGAGCGACTGGTGGGAATCGATGGCGAGCGGGTGCTCATGCGCGTGCGCGCCGACGACACCGGCGGCAAACGCACCATCGGCGTGGACGGCGCGCAGTTCATCGGCCGCTTCCTTCAGCACGTTCTTCCGCTGGGCTTCAAGCGCATTCGCCACTACGGCTTGCTGGCGCCCGCGGCCAAGACCGCGCGCCTGGCGCTGGCTCGGCAAGTGCTGGCGATGCCGGCGACGAATCCGCAGGCGTGCCAGGACGCGAAGGCCTTCATGCAGCGCGTGGCCGCCATCGACATCCTGTGCTGCCCGCATTGCAAGGCAGGTCGCTGGTTCGCTGTGGAGCACCGGCCAGCCAACCGCATGGCCCTGGCCGCCATGACCGTCGTGGCCTGCAGCGGATGCTGCGGACCGCCGTGATCCGCACACGCAGCCCAACGCCCCGGCCAAGGCCTCGTTGCGTACGCGGGCCGCAGTGGGCGCGCGCCAGGCACGGCACAGCCCCGGGTGGCGTGTTCCTCGAGCGCGCCCCAATGCCGCGCAAGACGCCTGCGGCGCGCTCACGCCGCGCCGCAGCCCACTCCCAGTTCGATGCGCAACCCCAGGCGCAGCACGCTACGCTTGCCCAAGCTCACCGCTGAAACTTACACTGCCCATTGCACCGTCATCTCGGCGGTTCAGTTCAACAAGGTTTATCTGACGCCGTTCTCCGCCGGCGAGCTCAGCGGACATTGGCGCGGCGTCAGATAAACGCTATCCGATGGCGGCGCACAAATAAAACGGCCCGGTGATGTGATACCGGGCCGAAAGGTACCGTTAGGTACCGAGGAGACAACCTTCAGGGAGCCGCAAGCATGGCCTGCGGTCCATTTCAGATTGATGAGCCGCTCAAAAGTTCAAGGGGCCCGCAAAATTCATGCTCAGGCGGCGCGCTTGCCCTTGCTGATGGACTGGCTTGCCTTCGCTGCATTGGCGGTCATGGCGTGAAAGTTGGCTTCCGCCACTTCGGTAGCCTGCTTCGTCGCTTTTTGCACGCCGTCGAAGGCGTTGTTGGCGGCCGCCACAGCGGACTTGACCAGTGCAACCACGTTTTCGCTGCCGGCAGGCGCGTTCTTGGTGGCGGTGTCGATCATTGCCACGAATTTCTGCTGCGCTTGCGCGACGCTGGCTTCGGCGACCTTGCTCACGTCCGCGCTGGTCGCGGTGGCAATGTCATACACGTGGCGGCTGTACGCCGAAGCCTTTTCAGCTGCGGGCTGAAGCAGGCTGGCTTGCAATGCCATCAGCTCCTGCGCGTCCTTGACGGACAGGGCGGCCTTGGTCGTGTCGGCCACTTCCGACATCGCTGCCTTGGCGACCTGCAGGTTGAGTTCGACGAGCTTTTCAACACCTTCGAACGCTTTGTTCGTCAGGCCGAAGAGAATTTCGAGGTTGGCTTTCTGGGCGGCAACGGCTTGTTCGGCGG
>JANNKM010000011.1:0-4093 GCA_031396305.1 Rhizobacter sp. | reverse complement strand
ATCAGCCGGTTGTTCGAGAACTCCAGCTTCGTCACTTTCGCGGCCTTGGCGAAGGCAGCATCGGTGGCGTCCTTGTTGCCGTGGCCCCAGTCGTAGCAGGTGTTGTTGGGAACGTCGTCGTGCACCAGCGAACTCGCCTTGTCGGCGCTGCTGATGTCGATCACCGGCGGCAGTTCCTGGTAATCGACTTCGATGAGTTCGACCGCGTCTTTTGCCTGCCACGCGGTTTCAGCGACGACCAGCGCGACCTGATCGCCGACATGGCGCACCTTGTCGTGCGCGATCACCGGGTGCGCCGGCTCTTTCATCGGCGTGCCGTCCTTGCTGTGGATCAGCCAGCCGCAGGGCAGGCCGCCGACCTTTGCGGCAGCCAGATCAGCGCCGACGAATATCTTCACGACGCCCGGCGCGGTGAGCGCCTTCTTGATATCGATCGAGCGGATGCGCGCGTGCGCGTAGGGCGAGCGCACAAAGGCCGCGTAGGTCTGATGCGGCAGCACCACGTCGTCGGTGTATTGGCCGGCACCGGTGAGAAAGCGATAGTCCTCGCGGCGCTGCAGCGGCTTGCCGATGGGGGAGTTCGACATATCGGTCATGGTGGGCTCCTTACGCTGCCGCGCCGACTTTGCCGCTCTGGCAAAGCTGGATCGACTTGACGATGTTGTGGTAGCCCGTGCAGCGGCAGATGTTGCCTTCCAGGCCGTCGCGTATGTCTTGCTCGGTCGCCTTCGGGATGTCTTTCAGCAACTGCACCGCCGACATCACCATGCCCGGCGTGCAGAAGCCGCATTGCAGGCCGTGGCATTCGCGGAACGCCGCCTGCATCGGGTGCAGCTCACCGTCAGTCGCCAGGCCCTCGATCGTCGTCACCGTGGCGCCTTGGGCCTGCACGGCGAGCATCGAACACGCTTTGACGGCGCGGCCGTTCAGGTGCACGGTACACGCGCCGCATTGCGCGGTGTCGCAGCCGACATGCGTCCCGGTGAGTTGAAGCTGCTCGCGAATCAATTGCACGAGCAGCGTTCGCGAATCCACGCTGGCGGTGACGGCCTTGGCGTTGACGGTCAGGGAAATCGATAGGTTCAAGAGCTACTCCTCGGTGGTCGTCCGCGAATGCGGCGCTTCGAGGATTGTTGAAGCGCGCTCTTGCACTGCAAAGCCTAGGCGATCCCTTAGGAACCTTACTGCATAGGTCACCCATACCGTGGTGCCGGGGCATGGCTAGGAGCCTGTCGGGCTCCTAGCGCCGTGACCTACCCTGCACTGCGCCGAAATGGAGCATTATGCGGCGTGTTCATGGCGCTGCGAAACCGTGCCGCGCCAGCACGCTCTGGCCGGCGCTGCCGAGCAGGAACTCGACGAATCGGCTTGCCGCTTCGCCCGCGCCGCTGAGCTGCGTCACGCCATAACTCGCGCTGACATTGATCGCCTCGGGAACGGCGACGCGCCGCAACGCTGGCACTTCGTCCTGTGCCACGACGACGTTCGTACAGTAGGTGATGAACACGTCGGCTTGCCTCGACTCCATCAGCGCGGCGTAGACGTTGCGGTTTGCCGGCGGCGGCGGCGAATTCGGCCCGCCGGTGAGCTGCAGCGCCTTGTCGCTCAAGGTCTTGAACGCACCGGCGCGGCCGGTCTGCTCGATGCGCTCGAACATCGTCCAGGTGTAGTCACCCGCCGGGTCGGACCGGGGCGTGGACGTGCCCACGCGCACCGCCGGGTCGAGCAGGCGCTCGATCAGCGTGTCGCTGCTCAGCGCCACGTCGGGAGCGACGAGAGCGCATAGACGATTGCGCGCGAACGGCCGTGGCGCCGCGGCGCGTCCGGCGTCAGCCAAGGCCTGTGGATGCTCCATGTTTGCCGAGGCGAAAACGTCCGCGGTCTCGCCCTTGATCAGACGGTCTTTCAACAGGCCCGAGGCACCGAAAGTCAGGTGCGCCCGCGCACCGGGCTGTGCCACTTGCCAGGCCGCCGCCACTTCGGTGAGCGCGGCGCGCAGGCTGCCCGCAGCGAAGACCGCCACCTCGCCAGGCGCCGACTGCGCAAGCACACCGGCGGCGGGACTCAGGGTCACAAGGCAGGCGACGAGAACGCGCAAGGCACGATGTCGGCAGGCACGGCCCATCACTTGTCCGCGTTCGGAAAGAAGAGCTGCTCGCCACCAATCTTGTAGCTCGCGATCGCGGATTGCCCCTCGCTTGAGACCACCCAATCAGCGAATTGTTGCGCCAGGTCTTTCTTCGTGTGGGGATGCTTGGCCGGGTTGACGACGATCACGCCGTATTGGTTGAACAGGCGCCGGTCGCCCTCGACGAGGACCGTGAGGTCGCCACGGTTCTTGAACGACAACCAGGTGCCGCGATCGGTGAGCGCATACGCCGATGTGCTCGACGCGATGTTCAGCGCCGGCCCCATGCCGCAGCCGCACTCCTTGTAGCCCGCCACCTTGCCCGGCGGCGTGTCCACACCGGCGGCTTTCCAATAGCGCAGTTCGGCAGCGTGCGTGCCGCTCTTGTCGCCGCGCGAGACGAACGCAGCGGCGGTTGGCGATGTTGAGGCGGCGAGCTTCTTCAGGCCTTCGACGACATCCTTCCCCTTCACCGCCACCGGGTCGGCCTTCGGCCCGACGATGACGAAATCGTTGTACATCACGGCGCGACGCGCGATGCCGAAGCCGTCAGCGACAAATTTGTTTTCCGCCACTTCGTCGTGCACGAACAGCACGTCGGCGTCGCCGCGCCGTCCCATGTCGAGCGCCTGACCCGTGCCCAACGCGACGACGCGCACGTCCACGCCGGTGGCACGCTTGAACGCCGGCAGCAGATGCGCGAACAGGCCTGACTGTTCGGTGCTGGTGGTCGAGGCCATCACGATGAACTTGTCTTGCGCCTGCGCCGCCGTTGCCAGCGAAAGTACAAGTGCCGCCGCCAGCGCCGCGCGGCGTGAGAACGCCGTGAGTATCAATCGAGTTTCCATGCCATTTCTCCTTTGATGAACGAAGTTGCCGCGCCGCCCGGACGGTCGCTGAAAAATTCTTCAGTGGGCAGATCGACGCGGACCTGACCCTGTTCGAGGTAGACAACGCGACGCGCCAGGCGCTTCGCCTGTCCCAGGTTGTGCGTACTCATCACGAGCGTCATGCCCTCGGCGGAAAAACCGGCGAGCAAGGCCTCGACTTCCTTTTTTGCCGTGGGGTCGAGACTTGCCGTCGGCTCATCGAGAAACAGCACCGCCGGGCGCACCACCCAGGCGCGCGCCAGCGCGAGGCGTTGTTGCTGGCCACCGGACAGTGCGCGCGCCGGGCGATCGGCGCAATCGAGCAGGCCGACGCGGCGCAGCGCGCGCTCGATGTCCGCCGGCCAGGTTGCGTGCGCGACCCCGGCGAGCCACAGCGCCAGGGTCAGGTTGTTCGCCGCGCTCAATCTCAACATGAACGGCCGCTGGTACACCATCGCCTGCGGCGCGCCGCGCTCGGCCAGCACCCGCTCACCTTTCAGCGCAAGCATGCCGTGCAGTGCGCGCAGCAGCGTCGTCTTGCCGGAGCCGTTGGCACCGACCAGCGCGACGAATTCGCCCGGGTGAACGTCGAGCGAGACGCGGTCCAGCGCCTGCACCGAGCCGAAGCGCACCGAAGCCTCGCGCAGGCTCAGCAGCGGCACCAGGCCAGCGTCGGACACGGTATTCATCGCACCCCCGCCAGCGCCGAACCGTGGCCGCGCTGCGTGAAGCTGACGCCGAGGTTGACGACACCCACCACGAGCAGCAGCACGATGCCCAGCGCCATCGCCAGCGGCAGGTCGCCTTTGCTCGTCTCCAGCGCGATCGCGGTGGTCATGACGCGCGTCACGCCGTCGATGTTGCCGCCCACCACCATCACCGCACCAACTTCAGCGATGGCCCGGCCGAATGCGGCGATCAGCACCGTCAGCACCGCCCAGCGGTCGTGCAGCAGCATCAGCAAGGCGCAGGTCAGCGGGCCCGCGCCCATCGAGCGCAGCTGGTCGCCGCCGTCGCGCAGCGAATCGCCGACGAGCTGGCGCGTCAACGCGGCGATGACCGGCAGCACGAGGATGGTTTGCGCGATCACCATCGC
>JANNKM010000002.1:0-5025 GCA_031396305.1 Rhizobacter sp. | reverse complement strand
GATGGGCTTCGCCGACGTTCATCGTCAACGCCAACTCGCGGCCGAAGATCTCCAGCGTCTTGGCCTGCAACGTGGGGTCGGTCAACGGGCCGAGGCGGCTGCTGCGTGCATACACGCGCACGCGCACGCCCAGGCGGCGCAGCGCCTGCGCGAGTTCGAGCGCGATGACACCGGCGCCGAGCACGGCCACCGACTCGGGCAGCTCGTTCCAGGCGAACACGTCGTCGTTGACGATCAGGCGCTCACCGAGGGTTTTGCGCCACGACGGATTCAGGCGAGGCTGCGAGCCGGTGGCGATGACGATCTGCGAGGCTTGCACGCGCGTATGGTTGTCGACCTGCAACGTGTGTTCGTCGACGAAGCGGGCGTGACCCCGCAGGCGGTGCGCCGCCGGCCAGCGGTCGACCGCATCGGTGACGAAACCGACGAAGCGGTCGCGCTCGTCGCGCACGCGCTGCATCACGGCGCGTCCGTCGATGCGCAGCCCGCCCGCATGCACGCCGAAGGCATCGGCATGCGCGGCCGTGTGCGCCGCATCGGCCGCGGCGATCAACAGCTTGCTGGGCATGCAGCCCACGCGCGCGCAAGTCGTGCCGTAGGGCCCGCCCTCGATGACCAGAACGTTCGGGGTGTGCGCCAGCGCCGCGCGGTACGCCGACATTCCTGCGGTGCCGGCGCCGATGACGGCAACGTCGACTTTCAAGGTGTTCATGTGCAAACCTCGGTTCGTGGGCGGATGCAGGGTCCCCCGGGAGGTGACGTTTCAGTCAACCACCTCGATGCGGGTGCTGCTCAATGCACTCGAAAGGGCGCCGAGCGTTGTCTCGAGGCCTCATGCCTTGCGCGCGACGATCCGCACCCCACCCAGTTTATGGGCCACGAACAGCCCGACAAAGTGGCTGTAGGCGCGGTCATATTCAAGGAATCGCGCTTCGCCGAACTTGCCGACTGTCGTATCGCGCAGCGAGCGGTACATCTCCAGCCGCGCGACGAGGATGCCGACCCACGCGGGCGACAAGTCGACGCTGTGCTCGACCGTGCACGAACACTCACCGAGCAGCTGCTGGTAAGCGTCGATCGAGGGCGGCGGCGTGATGAACATCTCGGCGCCGAGGCGCCGCTGCGCGCCCGCATCAAGCGGGGCGAGCGTCACGATGTCGGTGAAAGCAATTGCGCCGCCTGGCTTGACCACCCGCGCGCATTCGGCGAGCAGCGCAGGCTTGTCCGGAATGTGGCACCACGCTTCCTGGCTGAGTGCCGCGTCGAACGCGCCATTCGCGAACGGCATCGCGGTGGCGTCGCCCTGCAGGAAATCGACACGGTGCTCCAGAGCGACCCGGCGCGTCAGGCGGATCGCGCTTTCTACCCGGCTGTTCGTGAAATCGATCCCCATCACCCGACAGCCGATGCGATGGGCGAGCCAGCGCGCCGGCCCGCCCATGCCGCTGCACACATCGAGCACGTGATGCTCGGCACGCAACGCCGCGGCCTGCGCGAGTGCATCGACGGCATCGGTACCGCCATAGTGATCCTGGTCGAAGTCCTTCAGCTCGTCCTGCGTCAACGCGTCCAGGCTCAATCCGCGCGCCGCGAGTTTGGCGAGGATTTCCTCCTCGTTGATCGGATGCGTGTCGTAGAAACCGACGACTCTGGACGTGTGTGTGCCGCTCATGATGGATCACCTGTCGAACGAGTCAGTCGCTGCCTACGCCACTTCCAGCACCCGCAGCGGCAGCACGAACGCGAACGTCGAACCGCGGCCCGGCTCGCTCTCGACCCGAATTGTCCCGCCGTGCAACTCGACGAAGCGTTTCGCGAGTGCCAGGCCGAGGCCCGTGCCCTCGGCCTTGCGCAGGTAGTCGCCGCTGGCCTGGCGAAACTCTTCGAACACCAGCGCCTGCTGGTCGGGCGCGATGCCCACGCCCGTGTCGATGACGGCGATCTCGATCGCGGCGGAGCCGACGCTCTCGACGCAGCGCGCGCGCAACGTCACCGTGCCGCCGGCCGGCGTGAACTTGACGGCATTGGAGAGCAGGTTGATCACGACCTGCTTGACCTTGCGCTGGTCGGCGACCCAGTCCTCGACGCTGTCTTCAACATCGAGCGACAGCGCCAGGCCGTGGCGCGCGGCGCGCTCGCGCACCAGCGTCATCGCGTTGTCGAGCAGCATGCCCAGATCGAAACTCGACAGTTCCAGCTCCATGCGTCCGGCTTCGATTTTCGAGAGGTCCAGGATGTCGTTGATCAGCGTCAGCAGGTGGTGGCCCGAGGAGTGGATGTCCTGCAGGTATTCGAGCTGTTTGGGGTTCACGCCGCCGAACATCTGCTCGCTCAGCACTTCGGAGAATCCGATGATCGCGTTGAGCGGCGTTCGCAGTTCGTGCGACATGTTGGCGAGGAAGTCCGACTTGTGCTTGTTCGCCACTTCGAGCTGGCGGCTCTTGTCCTGGATCTCATGGAACAGGCGCGCGTTCTGGATCGCGATCACCGCCTGGTCGGCGAACGTCTTGAGCAGGCCGAGTTCCTTGTCGCTGAATCCCGTGGGCGGCGTGCGAATCACATACAGGGCACCCACCGCACGCTCTTCCCAAACCATGGGAGCAAACGCCTGCGAATAGCTGCCGATGCCGAGCTGCTCAGCGACGACGCGGATGCCACGCGGCACGTCGTCGCCGGGAGCCAACACATCGGCGTAGTGCAGCAGGCGGCGCTCGCGAATCGCCTGGGCCATCGGGCCCGCGGCGCGCGGCTGGGCAAAGTAGCCCTCGAGTTTCTCGCGTGCCATGCCGTTGTGCGCGCCCAGGTGCACGTTGCCGTCGTCGCCGATCAGCAGCACGCCCTGTTCGGAGCTGTCGAACAGCTTCTTGCAGCTCAGCAGGATCTTTTCGAACACCGGTTGCGTATCGGCCACCGAACTGCTGATGACTTGCAGCACCTCGGCGGTGGCTGTTTGTTGTTCCAGCGCTTCCTTGGTCTCGTTGAACAGCCGCGCGTTCTGGATCGCGATGGCCGCCTGGTCGGCAAAAGTCTTGAGCAAGGCGATTTCGTCGTCGCTGAAAGGCCTGGGCGGCTGGCGCAGCACGGCGATCGAACCCACGCCCCGGTCCTTCCACAGCATCGGCGCCCCAGGCGACCGAATAATCGCCGATCTGCTCAGCGACCTGGCGCACGGCCAGGGGTGCGTCGGGCGTGGCCATGACGCTGCCGATATGCACGGTGCTTCGCTGCTGGATCGCCACCCCGGTCGCGGTTTCGCCGATCGGCTTGGGAAACGTGTTGACCACGGCCTGCAGCGCGGTGCCGCGCCAGGCGGCGGTGTGCACGAGGCCGTCGTCGCGGGCGACGAAGATGCCCAGTTGCTCGGTGGCGAACAGGTGCTGGCAGCTGTCGAGGATCTTTTCGAACACGGGCGCGGTGTCGGCCACCGAACTGCCGATCACCTGCAGGATTTCCGAGGTGGCTGTCTGCCGCTCCAGGGCTGTCTTGGTTTCGTTGAACAGCCGCACGTTTTCGATGGCGATCACGGCCTGGTCGGCGAAGGTCTGGATCAGGTTGATCTCCGCCGCTGCGAATGGACGTACCTGATTGCGAAGCAGCGAGATCAAGCCGACCGGCTCACCGTCGCGCAGCATCGGCACCGCGAGCACGGTGCGAAAGCCGTAGCGTTCCTGGAGCGCGCGGATGTCGGGATACTCGGTGTCGATGAGCGGCAATACGTCTTCGACATGGATGCACCGCCGTTCCAGGAACGCCCGGCCGCCGATCGAGGTCTTGCGCATGGGCAGCACATCGTCGTACGAATCGGCTCCGTAGGCGGGCCCATAGCTCGTCATCGCGCGCAGCTCCGGGCCGACGACGAGCCAGACCCGGCTGCCTTCGGCACGACACAATTGGCCGGCGCGTTCGGCAAGGGTGTCGAGCACCGGCTGCACGTCGGTCGGCGAACCGCTGATGACTTTCAGGACTTCGGCAGTCGCGGTCTGGCGCTCCAGCGCCTCCTTCGTCTCGTTGAACAGGCGCACGTTCTGGATCGCGATCACGGACTGGTCGGCGAAGGTCTGCAGCAGCGCGATCTCCTCAGGCGCGAAGGCGCGCGGCTCGCCGCGCCAGGTAAAGATCGTGCCGATCGCCTGGCCTTCACGAAGCATCGGCACCGCAAGCATTGCGCGCGCGCCGATGCGCAGTGAGTTTTCGCGCGCATCCGGGTATTCGGTGTCGAACAGCGGAACGATATCCTCGACGTGCAGCGTGCGGCCTTCGAGGCAGGCCCGCGCATTGAAAAACGTTCGGCGCAGCGGGATGTCGCTCGGTGCTCGCACGTCGGCCGGGTTACGCGCGCTTGCAGTCCGCGAGCGAAGAACGTCGCCGTCCAGAAAGTAAACCGTCGCATGCATCGAACCGCACAGCACCATCGCGCGCTCGGCCACCGCGTCGAGCACCGGCTGCACGTCGGTGGGCGACTCGCTGATGACACGCAGGATTTCGGAGGTCGCAGTCTGGCGCGCCAGCGCCTCCTGCGTCTCGTTGATCAGGCGCGTGTTCTCGATCGCGATCACGGCCTGGTCGGCGAAAGTGCGCAGCAAGTCCTGCTGCCGGCGCGGCGTCTGCCCAGGGTCGGGCCAGGCGAGCGTGAGCGCACCCAGCGGTACGCCGTCTTTCAGCAGCGGTGTGCCGAGCATTCGGCGCCATGGGCTGGCGCTGGCGGTGTCGCGGTCGTACTGTGGGTCGGTCCAGGTGTCGTTGATGCAGACGGTCTGGCGCTCGAGGATCACGCGCCCGCTCAACAGGCGAGGGACCGCCGGCCCCGGGTAAAGTTTTTGCGCGTGTTGCAACGCCTCGTCCGACCAGTTGCGCTGCGCCACCAGGTGCAGCAGCCGGCCGTCATGGCGGAATACCGCTGACATCGGGCTGCCGAACAGGCGCATCGCGCTGTCCAGGATCGCCTCGAACACCGGCGCAACGTCGGTCGGTGATTCACTGATCACCCGCAAAACATTGCTGATCGCGGTCTGGTACTCGAGCGAT
>JANNKM010000464.1:0-4841 GCA_031396305.1 Rhizobacter sp. | reverse complement strand
CGAACGGCTCGAACTCCCGGCCCCTGGCGAGCTGCGCCAGCTTGTCGCGCGACAACGGCTGGCGCGGGTGGCGCACCAAGGCCTTGAGCATCGAGAACTCCCCGGTCGTCAGCGCGATCTGTTCACCGTCTTTCGACAGGCGGCGCA
Source organism: Rhizobacter sp. (assembly GCA_031396305.1). Taxonomy (GTDB): domain Bacteria; phylum Pseudomonadota; class Gammaproteobacteria; order Burkholderiales; family Burkholderiaceae_C; genus JAEMQF01. The sequence goes on along the minus strand of JANNKM010000464.1, from coordinate 4,694 downwards.
ACGTGAGGTCGAACTCGAAAGGGCCGAAAGTGACGTTCTGCGCGTCCTTGGCTGGCGCGCCCGGCGCCTCGAGCGTGGGGCGGCGCCGCAGTACGGCATGGATGCGGGCCAGCAGCTCTCGCGGGTTGAAGGGCTTGGGCAGGTAGTCATCGGCACCGACTTCAAGGCCGACGATCCTGTCTACGTCTTCGACTTTGGCCGCCAGCATGATGATCGGCGTCAGGTCGTTCGCTGCGCGCAGGCGCCGGCAGATTGACAGCCCGTCCTCGCCCGGAAGCATCAAGTCCAGCACGATCAGGTTCACCGTCTCACGGGTCAGGACGCGGTTCAGCGCCTTCGAGTCCTCGGCGAGCAGCACCTCGAAACCTTCCTGGGTCAGGTAGCGGCGCAGCAAGTCCCGAATGCGCGCGTCGTCATCGACAACGACGATGCGGTCCGCTCGAGGGGTGGGCGATGTGGACATGGGCGGGCTCCAAATATGTAACAGCCGCGATTCTGCGCAGATTCGTCAGGTGTTTTGCTGCATCCGACTTCCTGTTACAAGTCTTGCCGTGATGTAAGTCACCGGCGCGCTCGCAAATTGCCGTGCGTGGTTTTGGCAAGCGCCCGCCTGCCGGTGCGGTGTGGCAGGGGCGTTATTGCGCCGTCCAGCCGCCGTCGACCGCCCAGGCCACGCCGTTCACGTTGTCGGCCGAGGACGAGCACATGAAGACTGCCAGGTCGCCCAACTGCTCAGGGGTGGTGAATTGCAGCGACGGTTGCTTCTCGGCCAGCAGCAGGCGTTTCGCTTGTGCGTCGTCGACGCCATCTTTGGCCGCGCGGGCATCGACCTGCTTTTGCACCAAGGGCGTCAGCACCCAGCCGGGACAAATCGCATTGACGGTGACGCCGGTCGTCGCCACTTCGAGGGCGACCGACTTGGTGAATCCCACGATGCCGTGTTTCGCCGCCACGTAAGCCGATTTCTGCGCCGACGCGACGAGACCATGCGCGGAGGCGATGTTGATGACGCGGCCCCAGCGCCGCGCCTTCATCCCTGGTATCGCGATCCGGGTCGTGTGGAATGCCGATGACAAGTTGATCGCGATGATGGCGTCCCAGCGTTCGGCGGGAAAGTCTTCAACGTTGGCGACATGCTGAATTCCGGCGTTGTTCACCAGGATGTCAACGGCGCCGAACTCCCGCGCCGAGTGCGCCATCAGGGCCTCGATCTGCTGCGGCTTGCTCATGTCGGCGCCGTGATAAGTGCAGCGCACGCCGTAGGCGGAGATCGCACCCTCGGCAGCAGCCGTGTCGCCGAATCCGTTGAGCACGATGTTGGCCCCCTGCGCCGCGAGACGGCAGGCGATACCCAGCCCAATGCCGCTGGTTGATCCTGTGACGAGAGCGGTTTTTCCTTTGAGCATATGAATCCTGGATGAGTGTTGGCTTAGCATCGATTATCCGAGACGCGAACGAACGAAAGCCAATGATCATGGTTGAACCACGCCTGCACCACGTTCAATGCCTTGGAGCGCGCGGCCTGCACCGCATGGCGTACTGGGAATGGGGTGATGCGAACAACTCCCGCGTTCTTGTTTGCGCGCACGGCCTGAGTCGGCAAGGACGCGACTTCGACACGGTTGCGCGCGCCGTATCGCAGCATTACCGTGTCGTCTGCCCCGACGTCGTGGGGCGTGGCCAGTCGGACTGGCTGACCGACCCGATGGGCTACCAGATACCTGCGTATGTAGCCGACATGGTGACGCTGCTGGCACGCCTGAATGCGCAGACCGTGCATTGGGTCGGCACCTCGATGGGCGGCTTGATCGGTATGGGCTTGGCGTCGCTCGCGAATTCACCGGTACACCGGCTCGTATTGAACGATGTCGGCCCCGTGATCCAGGCCCAGGCGCTGCAGCGCATCGGCTCGTACCTCGGTTTGCCTATGCGCTGGGACAGCGTGGAGGCGGCCGCTGCATACATGCTGAGCATCTCCAAAGGCTTCGGCCCGCACACCGAATCGCAGTGGCTCGACCTGACCCGCCCGATGCTACGTGCCGATGGTGCGGGCTTCAAGCCGCACTACGACCCGAATATCGCGGTGCCATTTCGCGCGGCCACGCCAGAGCTCGCCGCCGCCGGTGAAGCGTTGCTGTGGCGCAGTTTTGACGCCATCACCTGCCCGACGCTGGTGTTGCGCGGCGCAGAATCGGACCTGTTGAATCGCGAAACCGCGCACGCCATGACGCAGCGTGGCCCCAGGGCGGCGCTGCTTGAATTTGAAGGCGTTGGCCATGCCCCGATGCTTGTCGTCGATGATCAAGTCGAGGCTGTCAAGCATTTCTTGCTTTCGCCATGAAGACGGGCGCGCTGGCGGGTCAGCCGGAACAGCGCGAGGACTTTGCGCCCATCGTCCAGCTGAGCGTCGTCGAGCAGCCTGCCGATGCGGACGTCGGCATCTTGCTGCGCGCGCGTACTTTCGCCGAGCCCCTGCTGCGAGGGCATCCGCTGGAAAGCGGAGAAGATACGCTGGCGCACGCCGACGCGGCGGTCGCTATTCTGGCGGCCATTGGAGCGTCGGCGGCACTGCGCGCCACGGTGTACCTGAACTATGCCGCTGACTACCTGAACAAGCCTGAAGAGGCGATCGGCCGGGCCTTCGGCGAGACCTTCGGTTCCCTGGTCGGACATACACGAAAGCTGGTGCAGATCCTTCGTTCGGCAAGAAGCGCGCACGTGGAAGGTGAACTGCGCGCGGTGCAGACCGAACGCGTGCGCAAGATGCTGCTGGCCTTCTCGCGCGACCTGCGCGTCGTGCTGCTGCGCCTGACGTCACGGTTGCAGACGTTGCGCTACTTTGCCGCAGCGAAGTTGCCGTGCCCGCGCCCGCTCGCCGCTGAGTCGCTGCAGGTGTTCGCGCCGCTGGCGGACAGACTGGGGATCTGGCAGATCAAGTGGGAAATCGAAGACTTGTCATTTCGGTTTCTCGAGCCTGAGGCCTACCGGGCGGTTTCTCGCCTGCTCGACGAAAAGCGCATCGAACGCGAGCAGGGCGTCGAAGCGTTTCGCCAAGACCTGAGTGCCGACCTCGCGCGTCACGCCATCCGCGCCGAAGTGACGGGCAGGCCCAAGCACCTGTACAGCATCTGGAAAAAGATGCAGGGCAAGGGCCTGCGATTCGCCGAGGTGTTCGATGTGCGCGGGGTGCGCGTGATCGTCGCCAGCGTCGCCGAGTGTTACGCGGCGCTGGCGCGGGTGCAGGAGCGTTTCCAGACCGTTGCCGGCGAGTTCGACGACTACATCGCCCGCCCCAAGGCGAACGGCTATCAGTCGCTGCACACCGTGGTGCGCGAAGCGCAGGGGCGCACGGTTGAAATCCAGATTCGCACCCGAGAAATGCACGAACGCGCCGAGCACGGCGTGGCTGCGCACTGGGCCTACAAGGAAGCCGGATCCAAGGGTTACGCCGGCGTCAGCGCCGATTCGCAAGTGAGCGCGAAGGTCGCGCAGGCGCGCAAGGCGGTGCTCCGCCAACTGCTGGCATGGGAGCGCGACTTCGTCGGTCAGGATGCAGGCGGCCGCGGGGTGCTCGACGACAAGATCTATGTCTTCACACCTGCCGCCAATGTGATTGAACTCCCCGCAGGTGCCACGCCCATTGACTTTGCCTACGTCGTGCACACCGATCTCGGCCACCGTTGTCGTGGGGCAAGGCTCGATGGCGTGATGGTGCCGCTCAATTCCGCCGTGCTCAACGGGCAGACCGTCGAGATCATTTCCGCGAAAGAAGGTGGCCCTTCGCTGGATTGGTTGAACCCCGAACTGGGTTATCTGAAGTCCGCGCGCTCAAAGGCCAAGGCCCGGGCATGGTTCAATGTGTTGGCGCAGAGCCAGACCATTGCCCGCGGGCGCGAACAGGTCGAGAAGCTGCTTCAGCGGGAAGGCAAGACGTCGATCAAGCTCGACGATTTGGCGGCGCGGCTGGGATTTCGCCATGCCGACGCGTTGTTCGAAGTGGTCGGCAAGGACGAATTTTCGATACGAAACATCGAGACCCTGCTGCGGCCGGCGGCAACGCCCTCGGCCAACGACGACATAGTCGCGTTGAAGCGACCTCACGTTGAAGGCCGGAACTCCAAGGGCGGCGTATTGGTCGTCGGCGTTGAATCGCTGCTGACGAGCCTGGCGCGCTGTTGCCGCCCGGCACCGCCGGATGCAATCGGCGGCTATGTCACCCGCGGCAAGGGTGTCGCGGTTCATCGGACAACCTGCACGAATTTTCGGCAGATGCTGGCAAGCAACCCGCAGCGCACGATCGATGTGGCTTGGGGCGCGACGCGCGCCGACACGCAAGACGCCTATCCCATCGACGTGATGATCGAGGCCGCCGACCGCCAAGGGCTGTTGCGCGATGTCTCGGAGGTATTTGCGAAGGAAAAGATGAACGTGATCGGCGTTCGAAGCGACACCGCCAAAGGCAGCGGCACGGCTTGGATGACGTTCACCATCGAAGTCTCCAACGCGTCGCGCCTCGCCGCCGTGCTCGCCCAGGTCTCCAAGGTCGGTGGCGTGCGTGTCGCGCGCCGCAAATGAAGCCGTCCGGCGCTGCTACACTGCGACGCTTCTTTCTCGACAGGCGCGTAGCTCAGCTGGTTAGAGCACCACCTTGACATGGTGGGGGTCGTTGGTTCGAGTCCAATCGCGCCTACCAC
>JANNKM010000459.1:0-2361 GCA_031396305.1 Rhizobacter sp. | reverse complement strand
GCGCAGGCTTGCCATCAAGTCGGTCGTGGCGTCGGCGACGATGACGCCGCTCACGCAAGTGCTGGCCGCGTGCGCGCTGTCCGGCGTGATCGTGCTCGCGTTGTGGCAAAGCGGCACGCAGGGGGGAACGGTGGGCGAGTTCGCCGCCTTCGTGACAGCGATGTTGATGCTGGTGGCGCCGGTGAAGCACCTGTCTGAAGTCGCCGGCCCCATCACGCGCGGCGTGGCGGCGCTGGAGCGCGGCGTGGCGCTGATCGATCAGACTGCCAGCGAGACCGGCGGCAGCCACGCCCCGGTCCGCGCCCTCGGCTCCCTCGAATTGCACGACGTGACCTTGCAATATCCGAGCGCCTCCAGCCCGGCATTGAGTGGCCTGAACCTGCGGCTTGAAGTAGGCGAATCGGTCGCCCTCGTCGGCCCTTCGGGCGCCGGCAAGAGCACGCTCGTGAACTTGCTGCCGCGCTTCCTCGAGCCCAGCAGCGGCATGCTCAGCCTGGACGGTGTGGCGCTGACGCAATGGAATGTCACGGCGTTGCGACGCCAGTTTGCCCTGGTCAGCCAGGACCTCGTGCTGTTCAACGACAGCGTGGCGGCGAACGTCGCGTTGGGGAGCGCACAAGACCCGGCCGACCGCGACAAGGTGAGTGCCGCACTGCGCGGCGCGAACCTGCTCGACTTCGTCAATGCGCTGCCGCAAGGCATGGATACGCTGATCGGCCACAACGGCGAGCGGCTCTCGGGCGGCCAGCGCCAGCGCCTGGCGATCGCCCGCGCGATCTACAAGGACGCGCCGATCCTGATCCTCGACGAAGCCACGTCGGCGCTTGATTCCGAATCGGAGCGGCTCGTGCAGCAGGCGCTGGAGACGCTGATGCGCGGCCGCACGAGCCTGGTGATCGCGCATCGCCTGTCCACCATCGAACGCGCCGACCGCATCGTCGCCCTGGACGGTGGGCGCATCGTCGAGCACGGCAGCCACGCCGAGCTGCTGGCGCGCGGCGGGTTATATGCTCGGCTGCACGCACTGCAATTCAGGAGTTGACCATGAGCCAAGCCATCAGCCGCTTTCCCGTTCCGCCGATCGACAAGCTGCCTGTCGATCTGCGCGAGAAGATTCTTGAGGTCCAGGAAAAGGCGGGCTTCGTGCCGAACGTGTTTCTCGCGTTTGCGCACCGGCCGGAAGAATTTCGCGCATTCTTCGCGTACCACGACGCTTTGATGCTGCGCCACCGTCGGGGCCGACCGGGCTGACGAAGGGCGAGAAGGAGATGATCGTCGTCGCCACGAGCGGCGCGAACAACTGCCTGTACTGCGTGGTTGCGCACGGCGCGATCCTGCGCGTCTATGAGAAGAACCCGTTGCTCGCCGACCAGGTGGCGGTGAACTACCGCAAGGCAACAATCACACCGCGCCAGCGCGCCATGCTCGACTTCGCGATGAAGGTGTGCAGCGATTCGGCGGCCCTGGGCGAAAGCGATTTCGCGGCGCTGCGCGAGCACGGCTTCACCGATGAAGACGCCTGGGACATCGGCGCCATCACGGCGCTGTTCGGCCTGTCCAATCGCATGGCGAACATGACGTCGATGCAGCCCAACAACGAGTTCTACCTGATGGGCCGTGTGCCCAAGAGCAAGCCGGCTGCAGCAGCGTGAAACGCAGGGTTTTCATCACCGAGTACGTCGGCCTCAGCTCCCGGCTGGAAGCGTTGGCGATGGCGTTCATGATCTCAGAGTACTTCGGCCACGAAGTCTGCCTGGACTGGCGCGACCTCGATGCGTTGCACGTGGTGGGTGCGCACCGGCGCGGCCGTGGCCTGCTGGGCCGGCTGGACAGCGTCAAGCTGAAGGGCGAATCGTTCGAGGGGTTCGACCAGCTCCACCGCTACACCAACGTCAACCTGCGCACCCACTATGGCCCGGAGCACCTGCTGCGCAAGGTCTACCTGCGCACGGCGCAGCGCGTCAAGTTGCGGCCCGACCTGATCGAGGTGATCCGCAAGACCTTCGAGCCCTATCGCGACCGCCCGCTGGTGGGAGTGCATATCCGGCGCGGCGACTTTCCGCTGGTCAGCCCGGATGTGTTCGACGTGAACGCCTTTGTGTGGCCTGCCGTTCCGGACTGGTGGTATGAACACGTGATGACGCAGCTTCACCAAGCCATTCCCGATGTCGCGTTCTTCGTCTCCTGCACCGGCAGTCTCGACGCGTATCCGCGCCTGAGGAACAACTTCGACGTGTTCGATCTGCCGACGGCGTCTCCGTACACCTACGCACACCACAGAAAAGCGGGCCACCAGTCGGACCGGCACCCCGCTGCCGACCTGTTTGCGCTGGGCTGCTGCGATACGCTGATCGGCTCGCC
>JANNKM010000403.1:0-2175 GCA_031396305.1 Rhizobacter sp. | reverse complement strand
GAGCGGCCGGTTCAGAATGAACGCAAGCTCCACTTCGACACGCGGCGCGATGAAGCGGTCAAAGGGAATGTCGCCTCCCGCTTCAAAAAACATGTCGTCCATCAGCGGCCCGAAATCCGGCTCGGTGATCTGCGACGCCTGCTGCATCTCGCGCGACGTGAGGCCGATCTTGCGTCCCTTGATCACGCGCCCGTCGTCGAGCTCCAGCTTCACCCACTCGCGCTGGATCGCGTAGCCGTCGTCCACCGTCATCGCGGGAAAGCGCTTCGAGAAATGGCGTAACTGGGTGCGCGACTTGCGCGCTGCATAAAGTTCGCGCGCAAGCGCGGCAGTGGTGGCGCAGTCGAGCATGCCGAGCGACCGTTTACGCCTTGTTGAACAGCGGATGCAGGTTGCCGAACTTGGCGTCGAAGACCTCCTCGCCTTCGTCAACCTGCAGCGTCAGGCCCACACCGCGGCGCGCGAGCACGGGCGCGAACCACTCGCGTGCCGCTGCGGTCACGATTTCACCCGCGTTCTTCCTGGCAATCTCGCTGCGCCCGCGCGCCATGCGCAGATTGAAATACACAAAGGCATGGTCGCCGCTGCCATCGGCCACGGCGAAGTGCGCCGCGGGATAGGCAAAGACGCGCGTGCCACCGATCGGAAAGACCGCCTTGCCGTGTTCGTCCTTCACGGTCAGCATTGCGTCGGCCAGGCACCGGCACAGCATCGACATGTCGGTCTCGTCCTCGATCTGGGGTGTGTACAGGATGACCAGATGTGGCATCAGCAAATCTCCATCACGCCGAGCGTGCAGGTCACGGAAAAGATCGGTATCGGTTGAAAGTGGCGTATCGCGCCGCGCCCACGCGCGGCCGCGGCAATGCTGATGAAGGTGCGAACTTCAAACCCGCCCTGGCCGGCGTCGCGGTAGATTTCTGCATCGGTGTAGGCGAGTAACGCGCACTTGTCGTTGCGTGACCAGCGCGCCATGAAGTCGCGGTCCCAGGCCTCGTTGATCTTGCCCGAATCGGGTGTCGCCGGCCAATGGCTGATACCACCGGTGCCGACGATGGCGATGCGCTCGGGCACAAAATCGGCCGCGCGGCGCAACGCTTCGCCGAAGACCCAGGCACGGTGCAACGGTGTGAGCGGCGGGCCCTGGCAGTTGATGTTGACCGGAACGACATTCAGGTCATAGCGCGGCGTCAGGAAGTGCAGCGGCACGGCCAGGCCGTGGTCGAACTTCCACTCTTCGGCGTACGCCAGATCCACACTCTGCATCACTTCCTCGATCAGGCGCTTCGACAATTCGGCGTTGCCGGCAACCTTGGTGCGCTCGATCCCCAGCCACGCCGGGTCTTCGATCGGGCCCTCGTATTCATCGGCCATGCCCATCGCGAAGGCGGGCATGTTGTTCATGAAGAAGTTGCCGAAGTGCTCGGCACCGACGAGCACCAGGGCGTCGGGTCTTGTCGCGTGCATTTCGTCGCCCAGGGCACGAAACGCCGCGTGGAATGGGTCGCGCAACGCCGGGTCGGCCATGTGGGCACGCCCGGTGATGCCGGGGGCGTGGCTGCATACCCCTGCGAAGACGAGACTCATATCCGCCGCCGGGCCGCCCCAAGGCGGATATACGCCCTGCGGCCCCACAAGGGCACCCTTGTGGCCCAAGGGGGCAGTGAGCGCAGCGAGCTTGGGGGCCTCATACCCCTGCGACGCGTTCGTCCATCGTCGTCGTCATGGCGTAAACGCCGGCACGCACCGGCCCGTGGCGCGCCACGCCATCGCGCATCGCCTGGATGTAGGCGGGCCAGGGCAAACCGAGAAACGCCGCGTAGTGCATCAGCAACTGGCCGTTCGCGCCGAGCACATACAGCAGGCCGATGTTGCCGGCCGCTATCGCTTCACGCTCCTCGGGGTCGAGCGGGAATTCGTCGAGCACCTGGTTCGGCTCGGCCTTGAAACGTTGCTGCACGCGCGCGTCGCGGTTCAGGTGGAAAAGAAACTTCTGGACGCCGTAGAGCGACATGGTCATCCCTGCACGTGATGTTCTTCATCCCGGCGCACGCCGGGATCCACCCTCGGCTGACTGCCGTGGGTCCCGGCGTGCGCCGGGATGACGGATGTTGTGGCGGCAGCGATCACGACGCTCCCCAATGCGGAATGTGGTGCGCGCCCAGGCTCACCGCC
>JANNKM010000115.1:0-38767 GCA_031396305.1 Rhizobacter sp. | reverse complement strand
TGGCGGCCAGCCAGCTCGGCATCGCGATCCCGAACTTCTGGTTCGCCATCTTGCTGATCCTGCTGTACCCGGTCCAGCTCGAATGGTTTGCGGCGGGCGGCTTCTCCGGCTGGACCGAAGAGTCCGGCGGCGGCCTGTGGGAAGGCCTGCGGTCGCTGCTGCTGCCCGCCGTGGCGCTGGCGGTGGTGCAGGCGGCGATTCTGGCGCGCCTCACGCGCTCCGCCTTGCTCGACGTGCAACGCGAGGACTTCGTGCGCACCGCGCGCGCGAAAGGCTTGTCGCAGCGCGCCGTGTTGTGGCGTCATGTGCTGCGCAACGCCGCCGTGCCGGTGCTCACCGTGATGGGACTGCAGTTCGCGAACCTGCTCACCGGCACCATCGTGATCGAAAACGTGTTTGCCCTGCCGGGGCTGGGCCGGCTCGTCTTCCAGGCGATCGCGAACCGCGATCTCGGTGTCGTGCAGAACATCGTAATGCTGCTCGCTGCGACGGTGATCCTGATCAACTTCGTCGTCGACGTGGTGGTCGCGGTCATCGACCCGCGCTTGAAACTGACAGGGGCAACGGCATGAGCCCCGCCCGGCCACCCGTAGGGGCTCATTCCCGCTTGGCGGGATCGGCATGGGCCACGAAGTGGCCCCTTCGTGGCCCATGCCGTAGGGTGCACCAATGAGCGCGACGCCGGATTCATTCGCGCGCATGCGCCGTCACCGCAGTTTCATGCTCGGCGGCGCGCTGGTCGCGCTGCTTGTCGCCAGCGCGGCGCTGTCGTATGTCTGGACGCCCTATCCGGCAAGCGAACTCGACATTCCAAACAAACTGCTCGCCCCCGGCGCGGCGCATTGGCTGGGAACCGACAGCCTGGGGCGCGACATCGTCTCGCTGCTGCTGGTGGGCGCTCGAGCATCGATTGCGGTGGGCGTGATCGCGGTGGGCATCGGCATGGCGTTCGGCGTCGGCCTGGGCCTGCTCGCGGCAGCACGTCGCGGGTGGGTAGAAGAAGCGGTGATGCGCCTGGCCGACTTCACCTTTGCGTTCCCCGCGTTGCTCACCGCGATCATGCTCACGGCGATCTATGGGCCGGGCCTGTTCACGTCGATCGTCGCGATCGGCATCTTCAACATCCCGGTGTTCGCACGCATCACGCGCGCTGCGGCGAACAGCATCTGGGCACGCGAGTTCGTGCTCGCCGCGCGCGCCTGCGGCAAGGGCGCAACGCGCATCACGTTCGAGCATGTGCTGCCCAACATCGCGTCGCTGCTGATCGTGCAGGCGACGATCCAGTTCGCGATCGCGATCCTGGCCGAGGCGGCGCTGAGCTATCTGGGACTGGGCACGCAGCCGCCCACGCCGAGCTGGGGCCGCATGCTCAACGAGGCGCAGACACTGCTGTTTCAGGCGCCGCAACTCGCCATCTGGCCGGGCCTGGCGATCGCGCTGAGCGTGCTCGGCCTGAACCTCATGGGCGACGGCCTGCGCGATCTTCTCGACCCGCGCCTGGCGCGGCAGCGCTGACGCGATGAGCGATCTGGCGTCAGCCTGGTCGATTCGGACCGCAGCGCCGGGCCGCCTTCGGCCAGAGGCCTCAGGCCTTCGGCAGGCGACAGCCGGTCCGCAGGGACCGGCTGTGTCCGGCCTCAGCCCCAAGCAAGGCCCGACCCTCATGAGGAAACGCACGGCCGCCCGAAGTTTCCTCATCCCCAAGGGCCACGAAGGGGCCCCTCCGTGGCCCTTGGGGCGGACGACGTATGTCATCGGCCTGGGGGTGCTCTCGCAGGCTCGATCGCCGTATTCGGCGAGCGGGGTGTCGTCATGAGGCCTTTGCTTGAAGTGCGCGACCTGCGTGTCGGGCTGGACACCGCGCGCGGCCCGGCCGACGCCTTGCGTGGCGTGTCGTTCACCCTGCAGCGCGGCGAAACACTCGGCTTGATCGGTGAAAGCGGCTGCGGCAAGTCATTGACGGCGCTGGCCCTGATGGGCCTGCTGCCGCAGGGAGCGCGGCTCAGCGGCAGCGTCGTGCTCGCCGGTCAGGAACTGGTGGGAATGGACGACGCGGCGTTGAGCCGGCTGCGCGGCAACCGCATCGCGATGGTGTTCCAGGAGCCGATGACGGCGCTCAACCCGTTGCACACGGTGGGCGCGCAGGTGGCGGAACCGTTGCGCGTGCATCAGGGCATGACCCACAGCGCCGCGCGCGCGCAAGCGCTGCGTTTGCTGGATCGGGTGCAATTGCCAGATGCCGCGCAGCGCCTGGACGCTTACCCGCACCAGCTCTCGGGCGGGCAGCGGCAACGCGTCGGCCTGGCGATGGCGCTGGCCTGCGGGCCGGATCTGCTGGTCGCGGATGAGCCGACGACGGCGCTCGATGTGACGATCCAGGGCGAGATCCTCGACCTCATCGCCGGGCTGGTGGCGCAGCAGGCCATGGCCTTGCTGCTCATCAGCCACGACCTGGGTGTGATGGCTCGAAGCTGTTCGCGCCTGCTCGTGATGTACGGCGGCAGCATTGTTGAATGCGGCCCCACCGGGGCGGTGTTCGAGCGCCTCGCCCACCCGTACACCCGAGGTTTGTTCGGCGCCCGGCCACGCCTGGGCGCGAAGCGCGGCACGCGGCTGGCGACGATTCCCGGCCGCGTACCCGAACTTGCCGACCTGCCCCAAGGCTGCCCCTTTGCGCAGCGCTGCGCCTGGGCCATCGATGCCTGCCGTGACGTTTTGCCGGCGCCGGCCGAGGTGGGCGCGGGGCACGCGGCGCGCTGCATCCGGCTGGCCGACCTGGGGCGTGCGCCACCCTGAAACATTTCACACCAATTCACACTTGTGTCGTGCGCGCCGCCCCGGCGCGTTGCGGCGCCGGGTCCGCAGTTCAAGCACGCGCCGCCAGCGGCCGATAAGGTCAGGGTACCGATGAGATTCTCCCCCATGACCGCTGACAACCGAACCAACGCAACGATAGCCGTGAGCGAGCTTCGGCTGGGCATGTTCGTGCGCCTGGAGGGTGGCTGGCTGGCCCACCCGTTTCCGCTGAACAATTTCAAGATCGTCAGCGCGCAGCAGCTCGCAACGATGCGTGGCCTGGGAGTCGAGTCGGTGCGCTGGGATCCGGCGCTGAGCGATGCGCAGCCCATGGCCGAGACGTCGCAGCTGCCGTCCGCGCGCGCCGCTGACAACGCGGACGCTGCCATCCGCGTCGTTTCGACCGAGGGTGCGGCCGGGCCCCGGCCTCATGCCGAGCGCCTGGCCGCGCAGCGTGCTGCGCTCGCGGCGTGCGAGCGCCAGTTCAACGAAGTCGCGTCAGCGTGCCGGCGCGCCACCAGCCGCGTCGCCAGCGAGCCCGAGCAGGCGAAGCTGGAATTCGAGACACTGACGAGCACGCTGCTGGCGAACATGCTCAATGAGGAAGACCTGTGCATCCGCCTGTTGCGCGACACGGCGGGCAGCAACGCTTCGACGCACGCATTGAACGTGAGCGTCCTGTCGTTGTTGCTGGGTCGCAAATTCGGTCTGTCGGCGGATGAACTGCTGGAACTGGGCACCGGCGCGTTGCTGCACGACATCGGCAAGATCGGCATGGCCGATCGCCTGCACTACCCCGACGAACACTTCACGCCGATCGAGACCAAGGCGTACGAAGAACATGTGGCATTCGGCCTGTTGCGCGGCCGGCAGATGGGCCTGTCGGCAGGGGTGATGCAGATCATCGCCCAGCACCATGAATTGGCCGATGGCAGCGGCTTCCCGGCGGGGGTGGGGCCGGAGCGCATGAGCGACGCGTCACGCATCGTCGCCATGATCAACACGTATGACACGATATGCAATCCGCAGGTCGCCAAGCGCGGCGTGACGCCGCACGAGGCCCTGGCGCAGATGTTCACGCAGAGCAAGCGGCATTTCGACACCGCGCTGCTCAGCGCCTTCATCAAGCTGATCGGCGTGTACCCTGCGGGCACGACAGTGCAGTTAACCGACGAGCGGCTCGCCGTCGTCGTCTCGGTGAATTCGGCGCGCCCGCTCAAGCCGCGCGTGCTGGTGCACGACGCCAGCGTACCGCGCGAGGAAGCGCTGGTCATCGACATCGGCGAATACCCCGGGCTGGGGATACGCCGCAGCGTCAAGCCGCAGCAATTGCCGGCGCCGGCCCTGCACTACCTGGCACCGCGGCAGCGCGTCGCGTATTACTTCGAGCCCGAGTTCGCCGGGTAGGCGCGTCACTTTTCGGCAGGGAGCCGCGACCACGCGGCACAATCGGGTCTGAACGCCGCCGATCCGAGAGCGGCTGCGGGGGCGGCGTCGAACCATGCTCTACAAATTCAAATCCAAGGCCGCCGGCGATGTGATCATGCTTGGCGCGAATGGCGACCAGGTGTTGCGCATCGTCGGCAAGGAGCCTGCTGCGCAAGGCATCATCGAAGCTGCGGACATCGGCGCTGCGATCGCCGCGCTCGAAGCCGCTGTCGCCGCCGACGAAGCTGCCGCGCAGGCGCCTGACGCCGCGCCACGCGAACGTATCAGCCTGCGCCAGCGCGCCTGGCCGCTCGTCGAGATGATGAAACGCACGCAGCGCGCCGGCCAACCCATCGTGTGGGGCGTTTGATGAACCGCCCCCGAAGCGCCTTTAGCGCTCCACCTCAAGGCGGCCCCGGCGGACCGGCAAAGCCGCACCCGCTGCGGCTGCTCGATGTGCCCTGGCTCATGCGTTTCGGGTCGCGCCAAGCGCAGTGGGGCCATTGACGTGACATTCGAGTTCACGCGCATCGTGGCGATCCGCCACGGCGAGACGGCCTGGAACCGAGAGACGCGCATGCAGGGACAGCTCGACATCGGGCTGAGCGATCTGGGGCGGCGCCAGGCCGAGAAGCTCGCACTGGCGCTGGCCGATGAATCCTTCGACGCGATTTACAGCAGCGATCTGCTGCGCGCGTTGCACACGGCGCAGGCGTTTGCCGCGCGCTGCGCGCGCGACATCGCCACCGACACGGGCTTGCGGGAACGCTGTTTCGGCATCTTCGAGGGCTTGAGTTACGCAGACGTGCAGGTGCGCTGGCCCCAGCAAGCGCAGCGCTGGCACAAGCGTGACCCTGACTACGGCCCCCCAGGCGGCGAAGTCCTGCGCGAGTTTGACGCGCGGTGCCTGAGCACATTGACCCGGCTGGGCGCGGCGCACCCGGGGCAACACATCGCCATCGTCACCCATGGCGGCGTGCTCGACTGCCTGTACCGCGCCGCGGCGCGCGTCGACTTGCAGGCCGAGCGGTCGTGGGAGCTGGGCAACGCCAGCATCAACCGCCTGCTCTACACGCCGCAGGGCTTTTCCCTCGTGGGCTGGAGCGACAGCGCGCATCTGGCTGGCGCCGCGCTGGACGACGCGGGCGAATCGCGTGCCGTGACGCTGCCCACGGCGCTCGGCCACACGCCGCGCCGCGCCGAGGAGAGCCCGGCATGACGCAGGTCACCGATGGTGTGGCCGCGATCGACACGCCGGCGCTCGTGATCGACCTGGATGCGATGCAGCGCAATCTGCGGCGCATGGCGGCGTTTGCGCGCGACAGGAATCTGCGCCTGCGCCCGCATGCCAAGATGCACAAAAGCGCGATCATCGCGAAACTCCAGATCGACGCCGGCGCCGTGGGCGTATGCGTGCAGAAGGTGGAGGAAGCTGAAGCGCTGGCGGCCGGTGGCGTGCACGACATCTTCATCAGCAATGAAGTGATCGCGCCGCACAAGCTCGCGCGCGTGGCCGCGCTGGCCCAGCGCATTCGCATCGCGGTGGCGGTCGATTCACGGCTCGGCGTGCAGCGCCTGGCAGAAGCGCTGAACAGCGCGCGCGCGCAGGCCGACTGCTTCATCGAGGTCGACGTGGGCCAGGGCCGTTGCGGCATCGAACCCGCTGCCGCCGGGGCGATGGCGTTGCAGCTCAGCGGCGCCGGGCTGCACCTGGCGGGGCTGCAGGCGTATCACGGCACGGCGCAACACTTGCGCGCACCCACCGAGCGCGCCGCGGCGATCGAGCAGGCCGTGGCGCGGGCACGCGCCGCCCGGGCGAGCGTCGAGGCGGTGGGCATGTCGTGCCCGCTGATCAGCGGCGCGGGAACCGGCAGTTTCGAGTTCGAGGCGGCCAGCGGCGTGTACGGCGAGCTGCAGGCGGGCAGCTACCTCTTCATGGACCGCGACTACGCCGACAACCAGGCATCCAGCAGCATGCCGCACTTCGAGCACGCGCTGTTCGTGAAGAGCCAGGTGATGAGTCGCGCGCCATCGCATGCCGTCATCGACGCCGGCCACAAGGCCTATGCCGTCGATTCAGGCCCGCCGCGGGTGTGGGGCCGGGATCTGGAGTTCGCCGGCTGCAGCGACGAACACGGCGTGTTGCGCGCGCGCGGCGATGCGCTGCCCGAACTTGGCGACACGGTGTGGCTGGTGCCGGGCCATTGCGATCCGACGGTGAACCTGCATCAGCAGTACGTCGTCGTTCGCGGCGGCCTGGCGCAAGGCCGGGTCGAGGCGCTGTGGCGCGTTGATGCGCGCGGCGCGATGACGTAGCGCGCGGGCTCCGTCCAGCGCAAGCCATCGAGGTGTTGGCCCTGCATGACCCCGGCGCAAATCATCGTCCTGGCCACGCCGGTGTTCCTGGCGCTGATCGCGCTGGAGTTCTGGATCGGCCTGCGCCGCGGCCGCAACACGTACCGGCTGAACGATGCACTCAGCAGCATCGGCCTGGGCATCATGAGCCAGATCATCGGCGTATTCGGCGCCGTGTTCACGTTCGGCATCTACGTCGTGGCATTCGACGCCTTGGCGTGGCGGCCGTGGCCGGTCGAGTCGGCGTGGACCTGGCTCGCCGGGCTGCTGCTGTACGACTTGTGCTACTACTGGAAACACCGCTTCGGCCACACCGTGGCGCTGCTGTGGGCGGCACACGTGGTGCACCACCAGAGCGAGGACTACAACCTCTCGACCGCGCTGCGCCAGACCAGCAGCGACTGGCTCGTCGGTTGGCTGTTCTACCTGCCGCTGGCCGTGCTCGGCGTGCCGCCGCTGGTGTTCGGCGTGGTGGCGCTGATCGACCTGCTCTACCAGTACTGGGTGCATACGCAGCAGATCGGCAAGCTCGGCTGGTTTGACCGCTGGTTCTGCTCGCCGAGCAACCACCGGGTGCACCACGCGGTGAACTCGCGCTACCTGGACAAGAACTATGGCGGCATCCTGATCGTGTGGGACCGCCTGTTCGGCAGCTTTGCCGAAGAAGACCCTGCCGAACCCTGCGTGTACGGGACACGCGCGCCACTGCGAAGCTGGAACCCGCTGTGGGCGAATCTGCACACCTATCGCGACCTGCTCGTCGACGCATGGCGTGCGCAGGCCTGGGCGGACAAGGTGAAAATCTTTCTCAAGCACCCCGGCTGGCGCCCCGCCGACGTGGCGCGCGCCTGGCCCAAGGCGGAGTTCGACCTGCGCAACCTGCACCGCTACGACCCGGCGTTGACACGCCGTGCCGCAGCGGTTGCAGCAGCACTGTTTGTCTTGGTGCTGGTCGCCACCGCGCTGTTCCTGTGGCATGCACATCGCCTCGATCTGGCGCAGCAGCTGCTGGCGGCAAGCGCCATTGTGCTCGGCCTGTGCGCCGTGGCCTGGTGCAGTGCTTCCCCATCGCCGCGCGCGCCGCCGCTGGAGCGCATCAGTAGCTGATTTCGAAGCGGTGGCCCAGCGTGCTGAGCACGGCGCTGCGCGGCCCGATCTGCTCGAGCACGACATCCGGCGCCACGCTGTCCGACTCGTGCACGATCTGGCCGTTGATGATGAGAAAGCGGTCGGCCGGGCTTCTTGAATACACCGAGCCGTTCACCACCAAGGGCGGTATCGCGCGGCGCACCGGCTCGGGCAATTCATGCAGCGCCTGGACGCGCGGCGCAGTCGCCACGGCGTCGCTTGGAGAAGCTCGCCCCGAGGGCGATGGCCGGGCCGGTGTTGCCGGTGCTGCCGAGGACGAGCGTGCAGGTCGCGTCGCCGCGTCGCGCGGCGCGTCCAGCGCCGCTGGCGCAGCAGGGGCCGCTATTGCCGGGGGTTGAACCGGCGCGGCGGGCGAGGGCAAAGCTGAAGCCGTGGCAGGGCGCGGGGCGGGCACATGCACGGAGGGCACATGCACGGAGGGCGCCTGCACGGAGGGCGCCTGCACGGGGGGCACTTGTGCGGACGGCACGTGCGCAGCCGGCACGGCGGGCGGAGGTGCCAACGCAGGGAGTTGCTGGCCCAGCGCCGGCTGCACGGCGAACGGCGCGGTGGCTATCGGTGCCGCGGCGGGTTCTTCGGGCTGCAGCAGAATCCATGCGAAGGCCCCCACCACGAGGGCACCCAGGCCCGCAGCCGCCCAGATCCACGGCGCGACACGCGAAGCCGGCGGCTCGTCGCCCGTCAACGGCGGCAGGTCGTGCGCGTGCAGGCCGGGCACGCCGCCGCGCTCACGTTCCGAGTCGGCGCGGCGCAAGGCATCGAGGATGTAGGACATCGGCTAGGGCCTGTTCAGACGCGGCTCGGCGATGCCGACGACACGGTTCAATTGCATCAGCGTCGTCGGGCCCACCAGGCCGTCGGGGCGCAGCCCTTGCGCCAGCTGAAACGCCAGTACGCGCGAGCGCAGCGCGGCGCCGCTGGCGGGGCGTGCCACCAGAGGTGCGGCAGCTTCCACGGCGTCGAGCTGCGTGGCGAGCCACTGCGCGGGGGTGCGCGACGGGCTCTCGGCGCTGCGACTCGAATAACCTGGCGGCGCGCGCCAGAAGGTTGCGAACTCGCCGCGCCACAAGCCGGCGAGTGACGACAGTGACACGGTCTGGTCCGTACCGCCGATGCGCAGCGTCGCCTGGCCTTCGCCCAGACCGGTGAGCAGCACGAAGTGCGGGCGGCTCTCGCCGTCGTACAGCGTCAGCAATCCAGGCCTGCCGATTTGCCGGATCAGTGCCAGCGTGCTCGCGCTGCTGCGATAGCACTGCACCTGTGCCTGGGTGGAGGCAAGACAGGGGTCGCCCGCTGCCAGCGTGAGTTGCCAGGCGGGCGCGAGCTCGCGCCAGGCGTCGGCCTCAACGCGGTGCAGGGCGCTGAAGCGGGCCTGCAGTTCGTGCGCGGCGAGGACTTGAGGCGCCGACGCTGCATCGGCGCTGACCGGCGAACCTGCGGCGGGCGCGGCGCTGTCGGGGGCGGACGCAGCCGACACCGGCAGCGGTGGATTGACCGGGCTCGAGTCAAGGCGCGCGAAATGCGGCAACGCACCGTTGATTGCGTACGTCAGCGCAGCAAGCGTCGCGCCGCCGGCCAACAGCGCCAGGCCGACCGTGACGGCGCGCCGCGAGCCCGCGCCGCTGTCGGGCGGGGCGCTGGCGAACACCTCCCGCGCGGCCTGGTCGAGCGTGGCGCGGTTCACTTGGGCGCGTCCGCCGGCGTAGGCGCCGAGCAAAGCGCGATCGCAAAGCATGTTGATGCGACGCGGCACGCCGCGCGAGAGTTGATGAATTCGCAGCAGCGCCGCGGCGTCGAACGGCCCGGCCCCGCCGAGCCCGGCGACGGACAGGCGATGCCGGACGTAGCGGCGTGTCTCGGCCTGCGACAGTGCCTCCAGATGGAAGCGCGCGATCACGCGCTGGGCGAGCTGTTCGAGTTCGGGGCGCGCGAGCATCGTGCGCAGTTCGGGCTGGCCGATCAGGACGATCTGCAGCAGCTTGCGGTCATTCGTCTCGAGGTTCGTCAGCAGGCGCAACTGTTCCAGAACGTCGGCCGACAGGCTTTGCGCCTCGTCGATGATGAGCACGTTGTTGCGCTTGGCGGCATGGGCCTGAAGCAGGAACTGATTCAACGGGTCGACATAGTCCTTGACCGTCGCCATGCCCGGCTCGCGCGGCGGCGTCTGGATGCGGAACTCGGCGCACACGGAATTCAGCAATTCCGTGACGCTGAGCTTGGGGTTGAAGATGTAGGCGATGTTGCAGTTCGCCGGGATCTGCTCCAGGAAACAGCGGCACACCGTCGTCTTGCCCGCGCCGATCTCGCCCGTCAGCACGACGAACCCGCCGCCCCCGCTCAGGCCATAGAGCAGGTGCGCCAGCGCCTCGCGATGGCGCTCGCTCATGAACAGATAGCGCGGGTCGGGCGCGATCGAAAAAGGCTCGCGCTCCAGGCCGAAGAATTTCGCGTACATGGCGCGAAGGATACTTTGCCCGTGCGGCGAGGCGCGAAGGGCCCGGCCGTGGCGGGCGACGCGCCGCTGGCGCGGCAGGCAGCCGCGCGGTTCAGCTCAGGTCACAGGCCCAGCCACTTGCCGATCGCGAGCATGTCCGCTTCGTCGTGCGTCGCAAAGCCGGTGTACTTCGTCGGCTCGAGTTTCTTCTTGCCCTCTTCGGAGGCGTCCAGCGCCAACAGGTAGTCGCGCAGCTTCTCGGCCAGGTCGGCAGGAAGGGTCGGGCTGACGATGATGTGCTTGATCGGTACCGCCTTGGACTTGGCGAGCACCTTGCCGCCTTTGGCCTGCCAAGCCTTGATCACGCCCCCCGCGGCGGTGGCGCCGGCGGGCGTCAGGCTGTTCTCGATGAAGAACGGCACCGCGTCCTGGTAGCGGGTGTAGACGTAGGACACCTGGCTCGCGTCGCCCAGGGCGTCGCGCAGCGTCGCGCGCACCATCCACGATGTGATCGAGTCTTCGTCGGGCGCGCCGAGCTTGAGGCCCTTCAGGTCGGCGAGCGTCTTGAGCGGCGAATCGGCGTTGACGAGGAAGTTGGCGCTGTACTGCTGAAAGCCCTTGGTGACGGCGATCAGTTTGTAGCCGGAGTTCTTGATCGCCTGGATCGACAAGTGCGCCGGGTGCACCATGGCGATGTCGTAGGCCTTGTCGGCCAGACCTTTGCGCAACAGCGGATAGGGGCCGACGGGTTCGATCTGCACCGGCTGGCGCAGCAACTTGCTCAGGTCGGCGGCGATCGCCGCGTAGCGCGCGCGAATCTCATCGGCCGGCACGCGGTAGGTCACGCCTTCGTTGATGGCGAACACCAGCGTCGCCTGCGCGAACGTGCACAGCGCCGCGAGCAGGACCGTGACACCACTTCGAAGCCACAAAAGGTTCATCTCGATCATCCCCGTATCACAAGTGCCTCGAGCCGCGGGCATTGCGGCCTAGCGCGTGGGCGAGTGCGGCGCGCGTGCGGATTGTGGCTTCAGCGAGCTGCCCAGCCGGCGCAAAGAAGGCGCCAACGGGGATTGTTTCGCGATCTTTCGCACAATTACGCGCGCACACAGCCCGAACTGCCGCTGCCGTGCCGACGCGCCCCGCTCAGGCGGGTGCCTTGGCCGCCACCTTCTTCGCCGCGGGCGGCTTCTTCACGCGGGGTTCGAACTCGAACATCACCTTGCCTTCCTTCTTGTCGAATGCGAGGTAGGCCTTGAACTTGCGGCGCGTCTTGTTCGAGACGAAGTTTTCCAGCAACTCCGTCTTGCCGGCGGTGAGCAGGCGCGTCATCTGCGCGCGCGGCACGGGTTGCTGCAGGATGATCTTGCCGCTTTTGAAGTCGCACGTGACGTGTGCGCCCACGGCGCGCTCGCACAGGTAGTTGCTGCCGTGCTCGTAGACATGGCCCTTGCACTTGGGGCAGGCGCCCAGACTCGTCTGCGCCGAAAAATCCACCGGCTCGCCGGCTTCACCGTCGCGCTTGGCGTCTTCGCCGAAGTCGAATTCGAGTTTCCAGTTGTCGATCTCGTCGTCGAAGACAAGCCTGAGTTCGGCGGTGAACGGCCAACCCGCTTTCGAGCGAAAGCCCTCCAGCGGGCCGATCTTCTTGTGCGCGAGAAAACTTTCCACTTCGTCGAGCTCGAAGGCGCGGCTGCCGGGGATCTTGCTGATCGAAAAGCCGCAACCTTCCTCTTCTCCGCCCTTGCCGCTGCAGGCGAAGCGCCGGTAGTTCTCTTTCACGACGCCGCCGCACTTCGGGCACGGTGTGGCCAGGGTGGCGTAGTCGCCGGGAATCGTGTCGCGGTCGTACTCCTTGGCCTTGCGCACGATGCGCTCGGCCATCTGCGCGATCTCGGCCATGAAGGTCTCGCGCTTGAGCTTGCCCTTTTCCATTTGCGCGAGCTGGCTCTCCCAGTTGCCGGTGAGCTCGGGTTTGGTCAGGTCTTCGACGCCCAGACCGCGCAACAGCGTCATGAGCTGGAACTCCTTCGCGCCCGGCACGAGTTCGCGGCCCTCGCGGTGAATGTACTTCTCGTAGATCAGGCCCTCGATGATCGCAGCGCGCGTGGCCGGTGTGCCCAGGCCTTTTTCCTGCATCGCCTCGCGCAGTTCGTCGTCGTCGATCAACTTGCCCGCGCCTTCCATTGCCGAGAGCAGCGTCGCCTCGGTATAGCGCGCCGGTGGTTTGGTCTTCAGGGCATTCACTGCCACGTCCTCGGTGCGCACCTTTTCGCCCTGCGCCACCGCGACCAGGTTCGCGTCGTCTTCCTGCGCTTCCTTGCCGTACACGGCGAGCCACCCCGGCTTGACCATGACCTTGCCGTTGGTCTGGAACTGGTGTTCCTTGACGCCCACCTTGACGCTTGAGATTCGCGTCGTCACCATGAACTCGGCCGGCGGGAAGAACACGGCGAGGAAGCGTTTCAGCACCATGTCGTAGAGCTTCGCTTCGATCTCGCTCAAGCTCTTGGGCGCCAGCAGCGTCGGGATGATGGCAAAGTGGTCCGAGACCTTGGCGTTGTCGAAGATCTTCTTGTTCGGCTTGACATAACCCTCCTTCAACGCCGTCTTCGCGTGCACCGCCAGCGCGCGCAGCGGCCCCGGCATGTCTTCCGTCGAGATCATCTTCATCGTCTTCTTCACGACGTCGACATAGTCTTCCGGCAAGGCCTTGCTGTCGGTTCGCGGGTAGGTGAGGACCTTGTGCTTCTCGTACAGCGCCTGCGCGATCGACAGCGTCGTCTTCGCCGAGAAACCCAGGCGCGAGTTCGCGTCGCGCTGCAACGTCGTCAGGTCGTACAGGCCCGGCGCGCTTTGGCTGCTCGGCTTGGCTTCCTCGCTCACGCTGGCCGGCTGGCCGCGCACTGCGTCGGCTATCGCTTGAGCATCCTGGGCGTTCCACAACCGGTCGGCGCGCTGTTCGGGGTCGTCGACGTTCTTCTTCCACTTCGGATCGAACCACTTGCCTTCGTATTCACCCGCCTGCGCCGCGAATGTGGCCTTGATTTCCCAGTACGCGCGTGCCACGTGCTTACGGATCTTTTCCTCGCGCTCGACCATGATCGACAGCGTGGGCGTCTGCACACGCCCGACGGTGGTGAGAAAGAACCCGCCATCGCGCGAATTGAACGCCGTCATCGCCCGCGTGCCGTTGATGCCCACCAGCCAATCCGCCTCGGAGCGGCTGCGCGCGGCTTCGGCCAGGCCGAGCAGTTCCTTGTCGCTGCGCAGGTTCTCGAAGCCTTCACGGATCGCCGCCGGCGTCATGCTTTGCAGCCAGAGGCGCTTCACCGGGTGCTTGCTCTTGCTGTGCTGCTGAATCAGGCGAAAGATCAGCTCGCCCTCTCGTCCCGCGTCGCAGGCGTTGATGAGCGCGCTCACGTCCTTGCGTTTGACGAGCTTGACGATCGCGTTCAGGCGCGCCTTGCTCTTGTCGATCGGGTTGAGCTCGAAGTGCGGAGGAATCACGGGCAGGTGGGCAAAGCTCCACTTGCCGCGTTTGACCTCGTAGGCCTCGGGCGCCTTGATCTCCAGCAGATGGCCCACCGCCGACGTGACAATGTGGCTCTCGCTCTCGAAATACTCGGCGTGTTTCTCGAACTTGCCCGCGCCGGGCGTGAGGGCACGCACGATGTCCTGGGCGACCGAGGGCTTCTCGGCAATGATCAACGTCTTGGTCATGTTGGAATGAGCCTGCAATAGCGTTCAATACAATCCGTGCCTCGCGCGCGCTTGCGCACGCACGCGCGCACCCATGAATTCAATGTACCCAAAAATTTTCTGATGACGCAAGCACAGGCCCGCAAGGCAAACGGCAAGTCTATCGAGCCTTCAGCAAACAAGCCCGCAAGGGCTTCAGGCGCACCCGCCAAGGGCAGGCGCATCCAGGTGCGGCGTTCCGGCGTGCACGGCAAGGGCGTTTACGCGGTCGCGCCTCTGGAGCGCAAGGAGGTCATCATCGAATACAAGGGCGAGGTGATCTCCTGGAAGGAAGCGCTGCGCCGGCATCCGCACGACCCCAGCGACCCGAACCACACGTTTTACTTCCACATCGACGACAAGCACGTCATCGACGCCGCGGTTGACGGCAACTCGGCGCGCTGGATCAATCACTCCTGCGAGCCCAACTGCAAGGCGAAGGAGAAGAAGGGCCGCGTCTTCATCAAGGCGCTGCGCGACATCTTCCCCGGTGAAGAGCTGTTCTATGACTATGGCCTGGTGCTTGACGAACGCCAGACGAAGAAACTGAAGAAGCAGTTCGAATGCCGATGCGGCTCGCCCCACTGTCGCGGCACGATGCTCGCGCCGCGCGATCGCGGCGCCTGAGCGCGCGGCCCGACCCTGAAGCCGCCGCGGTGACGCCAGCGCAAATGCACCCCACGAACCGCATCGACTGGCACGCCGACGCGCTGCAGCAAGACCTCGGGCACCTGTGGCCCGGCTTGCGCGTTCAGGTTCTGGCCAGCGTCGATTCGACGAGCACAAGACTGCTCGAGGAATGCCGCGCTCAACCGGCGTCGGAGTTCATTCCGACGCTGCTGGTCGCCGAGCATCAGTCGGGCGGGCGGGGGCGATCGGGCCGCGCCTGGCATTCGGCGAGCGGCGCGTCGCTGACGTCTTCGCTCGCAGTGGTGCTGCAGCGCGAAGACTGGTCGGGTCTGTCGCTGGCGGTGGGTGCGGCGCTGGCCGACGCGCTGGACGCGCCTGATGAGCCCGATTCGGCCGCGCCACGCCTGATGCTGAAATGGCCGAACGACCTGTGGTTGCACGGCCGAAAGCTCGGTGGGGTGCTGATCGAAACCGTCAGCCGCGGCGCGCAGCGCATCGCTGTCATCGGCATCGGCCTGAACGTGCTGCCGCTCACGGTGCCGGACGCGAGCAGCGGCGTGGCGTGCCTGCACGAGCTTGACCCCGGGATGAGCGCGCCGCATGCGCTGCGCCGGGTGGCCGCGCCGCTGTTGCGGGCGCTGCGCAGTTTCGAGCGAAGCGGTTTCAGCGCGTTCGAGCCGCGCTATCAGGCGCGGGATCTGCTGCGGGGTCGTGACGTCGTCGCCGGCGCGCTGCACGGCGTCGCGATGGGCATTGCACCGAGCGGTGCGTTGCGCTTGCGCTGCGGTGACGGGCCGCTTGCGCCTGTGCGCGAAATCGTCTCCGGCGAGGTCAGCGTGCGTCTGCTGGCCCCGCCGCATACGCCGGCGCTTGCCGGCTTTGACACGGCTGCGCCAACCGCCACATGCTGAGGCTGCTGGTTCTGCTGTTGCTGCTGGCCAATGCCCTGTTCTGGGCGTGGACTCTGGGATGGCTGGACGACGTGACCGGCGTTCGCGCGCGCGGCGACGGCGAACCCGAGCGCCTGGGTCGCCAGGTGCGGCCCGAGTCGATCCGCATCCTGCCGCCTGGGTCAGTCAAGGCGCCCGGGTCAGGCGCGGGCCTCGCGACCCCGCCCAATGCATCCGCGGCGACGATGACCGCTGCGCCCAGCGTCGTCGCCGAAGCGCCGCTGCCGGCCTGTCTCGAAGCCGGCCCGTTCAACGCCGTGCAGATCGGGCCGGCACAGGCATATTTGCAGATCAACCTGCCCAGCGGCAGTTGGACGCATCTGAAGACGGAGCGCAGCGCGCTGTGGATGGTCTACATGGGCAAATTCAACGACCCCGAGACCCTGGTGAAGCGTCAGGACGAGCTGCGCCGCCTCAAGGTCGAATACGACGAACTGCGCGCGCCGAACGAACTGGCGCCGGGCCTGTCGCTCGGGCGTTTCGAGATCCGCGGCAACGCGAACAGTCTGCTCGAGCAACTCACCAAGCGCGGCGTGCGCAACGCCCGCGTCATTGAATCCACGCCGGCGACGAGCAGCCATGTGCTGCGCATCGACAAGCCGACGCCGCCCGTGCTGGTGCAACTCGGCGCCTTGCCGGCGGACGTGTTTGGCAAGGGGTTCTTGCCCTGCGCCAAGCCCTGAGCCTGAGAGTATTTCGACCATGCCCGCTCATCACGCCAGAAGGCACCCGCTCGTCGTTGCAAATGCTCGCCATAGCCCGGGCTATGGCTGCGCTTTGCGCCTAGATCGGGCACCTTCTGGCGCGCTGCTCGGGCACGCTCGAAAAACTCTCAGGCTCTGAGCGCTTGCGGCTCAGGCGCGGCGCCGCGCGAGTGCGAGCACGGCGCCCAGCAACAGCACGAGCCAGGTCGAGCCCATCGCGCCGCCGCCGCTGCCACCGCCAACAGTTCCACTGCCGCCGGAAGTCGGGGGCGGCCCCGGCACGTCGATGACGCGAGTTGTCGTCGCCTGCGCCGCGGTGCTGTCGGTGAGTATCAGACTGATGCTGAACCGGCCACCGGCGCTGGGCGTGATGAACGCGTCCACACCATCGGCTGCGCCGACGAACGTCGACACGATGCCCCCCGAGCTCACGACGGTCCATCGTTGGCTTTGAATCGATCTGCCACCAGGAACCGTCGAGCCCGAGCTGCTGAGCTTCAGCGACTGCCCAACAACCGGAATCCCCGGCTCGATTGCAATTTGAGGCCGCAGGCCGCCGCTGACCAGGCTGACGGCAGCGCCGGCATCGAGCATGCCAGCGCCGCACGTGGCAGTGGTGCAATAGCACTGGTCCTGCGGCAGCGAACTCGGGGCCACACATTGCGGGATCGTCGGGTTGCCGGGGTCCTCCGCGCCGGTGGTGGGAAACGGCCGCGCTGTCGATTGCAAAGCGCTGCGCACCTGGCTTGGGCTCAGGGCGGGCTGTACCGACAGCAGCAACGCCGCGGTGCCCGCCACCAATGGGGCGGAGAAGCTGGTGCCGATGGTGATGTTGAAGCTGTCGGTGTAGGTCGGCGCGCCCGGTGTTGTCAATCCCGAGTTCGACGCTGTCAGGATCGGGTAGAGGCACGCTTGGCCTACGCCGAGATTGACACAATTCCCGCCCGGTGCGCTGATGCTGACTTCAGGGCCGATGCTGGAGAACCCGACCTTGCTGCCCACATGCCGCAGCCCGGTCACGGCGATCACGCCTGCGCAGTTGGCAGGCGATGCAACAGCGTGTCCATCGCTGTTGCCCGCCGATGCCACGATCGTGACGCCCGCCGCGACGACCTCATTGACGGCGTCCTGATATGCCGGGGTGCAGGGTCCGCCACCGCCGAGGCTGATGTTGATGACCTTGGCGGGGTTCGGATTTGCCGGCTCGCCTGGCACGCTCAATCCCGCAGCCCACCGCATGCCGGCGACGATGTCAGAGTCGAATCCGCCGCACTTTCCCAGCACACGAACCGGCAAGATGTGCACGCCACGGCCGACGCCGGCCATGCCGATGGTGTTGTGGGTGAGTGCGCCGATCAGCGCGGCGGTCTGCGTGCCGTGCCAAGTGCTGTCGAAGATGTCCGCCGCCGTGCAATCCGGGAGGTACTTGCCAGAATTGACGTCGGCCTGATCCAGCCAGTCACCGGGATCGGTGGCGTCAGCGTCGCGCAGATTGCCGTCGTTCGCGACATCGAGGTCGTTGATCATGTCGTAGCCCGGCAGCAAACTGCCGCCGTTGGCCAGCGCTTTCAGATCGGGGTGATCGAACCGCACGCCCGTGTCGAGCACGGCAACGACGACCGCAGCGCTGCCCTCGGTAATGGCCCACGCCGGCTCGACATCGATCGACGACTTCACCGTTGCATTGTTTGGCCGCAAATACCACTGACCCGACGCGGGGCCGCTGCCGGCGACGGTCGTGTAGCGCGAATCGTTCGGAGCAAGGGTGGCCCGTTTGCGCAGGTCGGGCACGGCGTATTCGACCTCGGCGTCCTGCGCCAGCGTGGCGGCAAGCTGATCGGAAGTGATGCCACTGGCGAACACGACCTGCGCATGTTCGTGCAGCGCAGCGCCAGTGCGCAGCGCAAGGCCGTGGCGTTGGCCGAGCGCTTCCGCCTGCATCGTGGGGTGCGCGCTCGCCGACAGCGCGCGCTTGCGCAGCAGCACGGCATCCGCCTTGTACTTGACGATGACGCGCGCGTTCAGCGCATTCGCCGCACCCGTCGCTCCCTGGGCGGCAGCATTCGGCGTGATCGGCACGACAGGGGCGAGCAATGCGGCGCACAGCAGGCTTCGCAAGAGCACGGTCTTGTTCATGAGGCGATTGTGCTGCGCCGCGCGCCGACGCGCCGCCTCAAGGCGAAATGATGCGTTTGCGCTCGTCACGCTCCACGGCTTCGATGGCGACGCGGTCCGCGCGCAGGCGCTGCAGCACTGCTTCGCAGTCGCTCGTACCGCTGCACGGCAGCACGAGTGCGTGCCAGGTCAGGCTGCTGGAGCCGAGGTAGCGCGCGGTGACGCCGGCCCGGTTCGAGACGAGCCGGGTGATGGCCGCGCTGTCGCTGGACGGCTGCGCGAGCTTGACGAGCACGCGCAGCTCGGTCTCAGGCAACGGCGCGGCGCAGGCCGCAAGCCAGGTCATCGCGAGGCCACTCACGGCCAAGCCGATGCGCCGCATACGTTTGCTTGCAGCTTCAGCGCGCATGCAAGCTCAGCCCGCGCGCATCACTTCGCGATCACGCGCGCCATCTCCAGCACCTTGCACGAGTAGCCCCACTCGTTGTCGTACCAGGCGATCACCTTGATGAAACTGCCGTCCAGCGCCATGCCGGCGTCGGCGTCGAACACGGAAGTGCAGCTCTCGCCGCGAAAGTCGGTCGATACGACTTTCTGGTCGGTGTAACCGAGCACGCCTTTCATGGGGCCCTCGGCAGCCGCCTTCATCGCGGCGCAGATCGCTTCGTAGGTCGTGTCTTTCTTCAGCTCGACGGTGAGGTCGACGACCGACACATCCGACGTCGGCACGCGAAACGACATGCCGGTGAGCTTCTTGTTCAGCTCGGGAATCACCACGCCCACCGCCTTGGCTGCGCCTGTGCTGGACGGAATGATGTTCTCCAGAATGCCACGCCCGCCGCGCCAATCCTTGTTGCTCGGGCCGTCCACCGTCTTTTGCGTCGCCGTCGCGGCGTGCACCGTCGTCATCAGGCCACGCTTGATGCCGAAGCTGTCGTTCAGCACCTTCGCCACCGGGGCCAGGCAGTTCGTCGTGCAGCTCGCATTGCTGATGACGGCCTGACCTGCATACGTCTTGTCGTTCACGCCGTAGACGAACATCGGCGTATCGTCCTTGCTTGGCGCCGTCATGATGACGCGTCGAGCGCCCGCGGCGATGTGTTTGGCGCCTGTCTCCTTGGTCAGGAACAGGCCCGTGGCTTCGATCACGATATCGGCGCCGACTTCGTTCCACTTCAGCTCGGCCGGGTCCTTCAGTGCGGTCAGGCGGATCTTCTTGCCGTTCACGACGAGCGTCGTGCCGTCCACCTTCACATCGCCCTGGAAGCGCCCGTGCACCGAGTCGTGAATCAGCATGTACGCCAGGTAGTCGGGTTCGAGCAGGTCGTTGATGCCGACAACCTCGATGTCCTTGAAGTCCTGCACCGCGGCGCGGAACACCATGCGCCCGATGCGGCCGAAGCCGTTGATGCCGATTTTGATGGTCATGATCTTTCCCCTTGTTGATGACTAGGCCTGAGCCGATGCGCCAACGACGACGCGCACAGTGTCCGCGACATTTTCCGCCGTGAACCCGAAATGTTTGAACAGCGCGGGCGCGGGGGCTGATTCGCCGTAGCTGTCGATGCCCACCACCGCCGCGCAGCCGTACTTCCACCAGCCGTCGGTGACGCCCATCTCGACGGCGATGCGCGGCACGCCCGGCGGCAGCACCTTGCCCTTGTAGCTCGCGCTCTGGCGGTCTAACACGGTGGTGGTGGGCAACGACACGACGCGCACCGCGATTCCGTCTTTGGCGAGCGCCGCTTGCGCATGCAATGCAAGCGGCACTTCCGAGCCGGTGGCGATGAGCACTGCCTGCGCGTTTCTGTTCATTCCCACCTCGCTGGGCTCGGCGAGCACGTAGCCGCCCCTGGCCAGCGCCTCCAGGCCGACCTTGGGTGAGGCCGCGTCGAGACCGGGCTTGGGGGCGTAAGGGATGTTCTGCCGCGACAGCAGCAGCGCCGTCGGCCTTGCGCGGTTCTCGATCGCGCACGCCCACGCCACCGCGGTCTCGGCGGTGTCGCAGGGGCGCCAGACGTCCAGCCCCGGAATCAGGCGCAGCGACGCCGCGTGCTCGATGCTCTGATGCGTCGGCCCGTCTTCGCCCAGGCCGATGCTGTCGTGCGTGAACACATGGATGACGCGCTTCTTCATCAGCGCGGCCATGCGGATCGCATTGCGGCTGTAGTCGCTGAACGTGAGGAAAGTGCCACCGTAGGGGATGTAGCCGCCGTGCAGCGCGATGCCGTTCATGACGGCGGCCATGCCGAACTCGCGCACGCCATAGTTGATGTGGCGCCCGCCCTTGCCTTCGACCAATTGCAATGCACCGTCGCCCTGCATGCGCAGCGGCGGCGTCGACGTGGTGTTCGTCAGGTTCGATCCGGTGAGGTCGGCGCTGCCGCCCAGCAGCTCGGGCAGAAGCTTGGTGAAAGCCTCAAGCGCGATCTGACTCGCCTTGCGGCTGGCCACTGTTTCTGCCTTGGCATGGGCGGCGAGCGCGACCTCGGCGGCGGCCTGCGCCCAGCCTTCGGGCAGCTCGCCGCGCATGCGCCGCGTGTACTCGGCGGCGAGCAGCGGAAACGCGGCCTGGTACTTGGCAAAGCGCTCGCGCCAGGCGTCTTCCGCGATGCCGCCGCGCGGGCGCGCGTCCCACAGTGCATAGGCGGCCTCAGGAATCACGAATGGCTCATGCGGCCAGACCAGCGCGTCGCGCGTGAGTTTCACTTCTTCGGCGCCGAGCGCCTCGCCATGCGCCTTTGCGGTGCCGGCGCGGTTCGGCGAGCCCTTGCCGATCGTCGTCTTGCAGGCGAGCAGCGTCGGCCGGTCGGAACGCTTCGCGTTGTTGATCGCCGCGTCCACCGCGTCGACATCGTGCCCGTCGACATTCGCGATCACGTTCCAGCCATAGGCTTCAAAGCGCTTGCGCGTGTCGTCGATGAACCAGGGTTCGACCTTGCCGTCGATCGAGATGCCGTTGTCGTCGTACACGGCGATCAATTTGTTCAGGCGCCACGCGCCCGCCAGGGCGCAGGCTTCGTGGCTGATGCCTTCCATCAGGCAGCCGTCGCCGACGAAGACATAGGTATGGTGATCGACGATGCGGTGCCAGTCGCGGTTGAACTCGGCGGCAAGCAATTTCTCGCTGAGGGCCATCCCCACCGCATTCGCCAGGCCCTGGCCGAGCGGCCCGGTCGTCGTTTCGACGCCGGGCGTGACGCCCACTTCCGGGTGCCCCGGCGTCATGCTGTGCAGCTGGCGAAAATTGCGCAGCTCGCTCATCGGCAGGTCATAGCCCGTCAGATGCAGCAATGCATACAGAAGCATCGACCCGTGGCCGTTGCTCAGCACGAACCGGTCCCGGTCGGGCCAATGCGGGTTCGCTGGGTTGTGCTTGAGCTGCCGGCCCCACACCGCGACGGCGATGTCGGCCATGCCCATCGGCGCGCCCGGGTGCCCGGAGTTGGCTTGTTGCACGGCGTCCATCGCGAGGGCGCGGATGGCATTGGCCATCAAGGTGATCGAGGCGTTGGCGACAAGCATTCGGTTCCCGGTGCGGCGCTGAAGTGAAGGCGATGGACGGCGAAACCGCGCATTTTACGGGTCGCGTGGCGCCGCGCCTTGCGCGCGTAGGGCTCCGGGATAATGGGCTGGATGCACGGCCTGCACCTCACCGCCGATCTGCGCGGCTGCGCGCCCGAACAGCCGTTGATGACACAGCCTGCGAAATTGCGCCAGTTGTGCCTGGCGGCCGCGCAAGAGGCCGGCCTGCAAGCCGTGGGCGAGCTGTTTCACCGGTTCGAGCCGAGTGCGCCAACCGGGGCGGATGCGATCGCCGGAATCACCGGCGTGGTGCTGCTGGCGCAGTCGCACCTGGCGGTACATACGTGGCCGGAACGGGGCGCCGTGACGATCGACGTGTTCGTCTGCAATTTCCACGGCGACCACACGCGCAGCGCGCAGATCGCACTCGACCGCCTCATCGACGCCTTTGCACCCGGTGACGTATTGCGCCAGCAGTTGCAGCGTGCCGACGCCGTGATCGCGGCGCCCGGAAATCCATGAAGGCCATCGTCCTGGCCGCCGGCCGCGGCGAGCGTATGAAGCCGCTGACCGACGCCACGCCGAAGCCGCTGCTGCAAGTGCACGGCAAGGCGCTGATCGAATGGCACCTCGAAGCCCTGGCGCGCGCCGGCGTGAATGAGGTGGTGGTGAACACGGCGTGGCTGGAGCAGAAGATCGTGCAGCAGCTTGGTGACGGCTCGCGCCTTGGCTTGCGCATCGTCTACTCGCTCGAAGGGCGCGACCATGGCGGCGCGCTCGAGACCGCGGGGGGTCTGAAAAAAGCGCTGCCCCTGCTGACCGGGAACACGCCACATGGCGCGTTCTGGTATGTCGCGGCAGACGTGTATGCGCCGCGCTTCAGCTTCGACGCGGCGCACGTCGCGCGCTTCGAACGCAGCGCGCTGCTCGGGCAGTTGTTCATGGTGCCCAATCCGCCGCAGCATCCGCACGGTGACTTCGCGATCGCCGAGGGCCTGGCGCGGGTCGCTGCGGCCGACGCAGCAGCGGCCAGTTTCACCTGGTCCGGCCTGGCCCTGTTCAAGCCCGAGTTCGTGACTGCGCTGATGACCGATCTGTCTGTGGGAGCGAAGGCCAAGTTGCGGCCCTACCTTGACGCGGCGATCGCGCAGCGGCGCCTGGGCGCCGGGCTGCTGGGTGTGCCCTGGGCCGACGTGGGTACGCCGCAGCGCCTGGAGGCTTTGAACCGCGGGCCTTGAACCGCAGGCCTTGAACCGAGAATCCGCGTGAGGGGTGCGCACCCGGCGCGCCGCGGTCGATGCGCAATCAGACCGCCGCCGCCTGCATGCAGCGGTTCACCTCGACCGAGACGTGCACGAGCTGGCGGTGCGCGCTCAGACGCTCCCGGTAGGCGGCCGGCGCAAGGGGCGCGTCGGCGACGACGCAGACGATCGCCGCAAAGTGCTCGCGTCCCACGCGCCACAGGTGCAGATCGGCGACCTTCGCGTCGCCGTCGACCTCGATCGCGCTGCGCATCTGTTGCGCCAGCGGGTGGTCCATCTCGCGATCCAGCAGCACATTCGCTGTTTCGCGCAACAGGCTCTTCGCCCAGATCGCGATCACGACGGCGCCGAGCACGCCCACCAACGGATCGAGCCACCACCAGCCGAGCCAGAGCGCAGCGCCGAGCGCGATGATGGCGAGCACCGACGTCAACGCGTCGGCGAGCACGTGCAGATAGGCGCCGCGCAGGTTCAGGTCTGTCGTGCCGGTTGTCGCGGCTTGCGGGTGCGCGTCGCCGTGAGTATGGTCGTGATCGTGGGCGTGCTCATGCCCATGGTGATGCGCATGCGCTGGCGCGGGACCATGGGAATGGCCACCCACAGCCGTATGCAGCAGCCACGCCGAGACCAGGTTCACGACGAGGCCGACAACGGCCACCACCAGGGCGGGTTGGGCCGACACCGGCTCGGCGCGCCACAGGCGCAGCGCGGATTCGGCGGCGATCGCCAGCGCCACCAGCACCAGCACGATGGCGCTGGCGAAGCCTCCCAAGACTTCGATCTTCCAGGTACCGAAGGCGTAGCGCGAGTCGTCACCGTGGCCGCGCGCGACCGCATAGGCCAACGTGGCGATGCCCAGCGCCAGCGCATGGGTTCCCATGTGCCAGCCGTCGGCCAGCAAGGCCATCGAACCCGTCCACCAGCCGGCGCCGATTTCCGCGACCATTGTCACCAGCGTCAGCGCGAGAACCCAGCGCGTGCGGGCTTCGCCCTCGCGGTTGCCGGTGTCGAAGCGGTGGCTATGGTGCCAGGGTGAAAGGTCGTGGCGGTGGTTGGACGTCATGAGCGGGGCGGTGGCGAAACCGGGCGTTCCCGGTACACCGTGGCATCGAGTTGCTGCATCTTAGTCACACATGTGCGCTGCGCGACCCCTTCCCGATGGTCGAAGTTCTTGTTACCGTGCGAACCCATGAGCCTGCTCCTCAAACTGCCGCTGCTGATCGTGATCGCGTTCGCGGCGCATGTCCTCATCAGCCGCGGCGCGAAGTGGCTGCTGGAGACGGCGTCGCCGCTGTCCGGCGACGAGCCGGAAGCGGTTCGCTATCAGCGCGAGGTGTACGGCACGCCCGCACGCGAGACGCTGCAGATCGTGGTGCTGGTGGGCGCCGCCGCTTTGCTGCTGGGGCTGGGCGCGACGCTGGCGCCGGACTGGGTGGGCGCGCTGGGGGCAGGCCTGCTGCCCGCTGCCGTGGTGTTGGATCTGCTGCGCTGGGAGCGCGCCACGGCGAGCGCGAATTTTGTGTGGTTTCAGCGCGGCGTGTCGCGCAAGGTGCACCAGATCGCGATCGAAAACATCCGCGATGTCGCGGTACAGGAAGAAGAGGCAGGCGGCTTCACGCTGCTGCACGGCAAGAACAACCGGGTCTGCCGAGTGCTCTTGCGACTGCACGACAAGCGCATCGTGTCCTTGCCGCGAACCGATACGTGGCGTGGCCTGGACGCCGTGGAGGGGCTGGCGAACCATGTGCGGGCGCGGCTCCTGCTGCTCGGCGAGCGCGCCGGAATCGAACGCGCGGAGCGCGATTCCGATATGGCGCCGCTCGCTGCGGAACCGGCACAGTCTCCCGAAGAGCGCGCATTGCGCCAGGAACTCAAGCGCGTGCGGCGTGCGGCGCGCGCGGCCGAGACGCCGGAGACGACGAACTGAGCAACCGTCATCCCGGCGCAAGCCGGGATCCAGGGGATTCGCGAACAAGCAACGGTGGATCCCGGCGTTCGCCGGGATGACATACAAGAGCCTGAAAGCGCCCCAACGCCGGCCGAAGCCGGCCGTCCGCCGTGGGAATCAAGGAAAGCGGCGAAGCCACATCTGCTTGTGACCCCGGGCGCGCGGGGCACCAACGCCACCTTCATGACGCCAGGTCCCGGGCAATCGCCCGGCCGGCGCGTTCGCCATGGAAGAGCGCCTCTTCGAACACCGAGTAGCCCGCCAGGTCGCTGTGGGCAAAGCGCACCCGGCCGCGCATCCGCGCCAGCGCCAGCAGCGCTTGGTTTGCGTGAACGCCGGGCGCGGGAATGGCCATTGCGTGGCCGTAGCGCATCAGGTCGATGCGCTGCACGCGCGAGCTGAGGTCCGGATGCGCGCGCGCCAGCTCCCGCACCACCGAGTCTGTCCAGACGGACCAGGGCGCCTCCAACAGGCGCGCGCGCTGCGCGTGCAGTTCCTGCACTGACGCGCCGCCGAGCGCCCAGTACGCCGTGAGCACAGTCGGCCCGGGATGCGGGCGCGTGCTTTGGTGCATGGCGTCCACATAGCCCAGGCTCGCGCTGTCCATCAGCACGTTGTCCCAGGCCGGCGCGGCGCCGCCCGGGTCGGCCAGGGGTTCGCGCAACCGCAGGTTCGCCACCAGCCAAGGCGCGTAGTGCAACCGCGCGGCGGCGTGCGTCAGAGCCGCCGGCGCGGCGTCGAGCAGACGCGCTGCGATGAACAGCGGAACCGCCAGCACCACATGGCGGGCGCGCCAGGATTCGAACCGTTGCGCGCGCATGTTCCAGAACCCGACGCTCGCGTCATGGCGGCCCTCACCCACACGCAGCGCCACCTGGCCGGTGTGCAGGCGTTCGCCCAAGGGCGCGGCCAGGCGCTGCGTGAGCCAGGCGTTGCCTTCGGGCCAGGTCAACACGGCGTCTCGCACCTGATCTTCGGCGCCGTCCGCCCCCGGTGCGTGAAAGCCGTGCCGGCTCGCGAAGTAGTGCACCCCCGCCCACGCCGACACGAAGCCGGCACCGGCGCCGAAATCGTCGCGGCAGCAGTAGTCGAGATACCAGCGCAGCGCCGGCGCGGTGTAGCCCTGCGTGTCGAGCCAGCTTGAAAAGCTGACGGCGTCCAGCGCGGCGACGAGGGCCGCATTGGACGGAGACGTCTTGGCGCGCGCCGTGGGGACACAAAACGCCTGGTCGCGCCGGGCGCTCTCGATCGCCGCGTGAAACCGCAGGTACTGGCGCTGCGTCTCGGCCTGCTGCGCATGCGGCAGCGCCGCTACCGGCGGAAGCACGCCTTCGACCCACTCGCCCTGAATGAACAAGCGTTCTTGGGGGCTGTGGCACAAGTGCCGCTCGTCGAGCGTCGTCTTGCCGTGCTGGACTGTGCTCAGGCCGAAGTCGGCCAGCAGCTGCGCCACTTCCCCGGCTTGCGCGCCGGGCACGGGCAGGTAGTGCGCACCCAGCGGACACGCCATGCCGCCCATCGTGTGGCCGCGGCTGTTGCCGCCCGCGCCGTCTTCCAGGTCGAATACATGCACGTCGTCGATGCCGGCGCGAAGCAATGCTCGCGCGGCCGCCAGACCGGCGATTCCCGCGCCGACGACGACCGCCGCGGCGCGGCGCTGCACTGCGGGCGTTCCGGGTGTCGCCGCAGCCGCGGCCGCATTGTGCGATTCCCGCGGCTCCCGGAACTCTCGCGATTCGCGAAGCTGGTGGCCTCGCTCGTGCGCCGCGCCGATCCAGGCGCCGTCGTAACCCGGCTCGCGACGCGTGCAGCCGGCCCAGGGCAACCCGGCGGCGCCGGCCAGCAGCGCGCGGCGCCGCGCATTGGCGGGGGCGTCGGCTGTCATGCGTGCGTCATTGGTGAATCCGGCCCCATTCTTCTTCGAAAGTGTGCACGAGCACCTGGTTCGACAGGCGGTTCACGCCCGTGGGAATGCGCGCCATGTCGGGCGGAAACTGGAACAGCACATTCAATCCCTCGATGCTCATGAAACGCAGGCCGGCGGGCAGCGTGGCCGGGCGCACCCAGGGCCGGCGGCTCGCGATGACGAAACCCCATTCGCCGAAGCTCGGTACATGGGCGTGGTAGGGCTGTGCCGTCAGGCCTGCGGCTTCGATCGTGCTCACGACAGTCCAGAAACTCTTGCGCGCGATCAGCGGCGATGTGGCCTGCACGACGGCGTAACCACCGGCGCGCAGGCGCGCATCCAGCAGCGTGTAGAAGCTCGTCGTGTAGAGCTTGCCGAGCGAAAAATTGCTCGGGTCGGGGAAATCGACAACGATCGCGTCGTAGTGTTTGGCGTCCTGCTCGAGCCAGGTGAAGGCGTCGGCGTTGACCACGCGAACCTTCGCCGAGTGCAACGCGTCCGAATTCAGTTTGCGCAGCAGCGGCTGCTCCTTGAACAGCCGCGTGATGTGCGGGTCGAGGTCCACCAGCGTGATGCGCTCGACACCTTCGTGGCGCAATACTTCGCGCACCGCCATGCCGTCGCCGTCGCCGCCGCCGAGCACGAGCACGTCGCGCGGCGCACCGTGGCCGGCCAGCGCGGGGTGCACGAGTGCCTCGTGATAGCGGTACTCGTCGCGCGAATGGAACTGCAGGTTGCCGTTCAGGAACAGCCGCACGCCGCTCGGGTTCGACGTGACGACGATGCGCTGGTAGGGACTGCTTTCGCTGAGGATCACGTTGTCGGCGTAGAAGCGCTCCTCGGTCCAGCGCGTGAGTGAATCCGCCGCCACGAGCGCGCCCAGCAGCAAGGCCACGACGCAGCCGCAGGCCAGCACATGCGCGCCGAGGCGTCGCAACTCGCCGCGAAACAGCCACAGCGCCCAGACCGCGATCAGCGCGTTGAACAGACCGAATATCACACCCGTGCGAATCAGCCCGAGGTGGGGAACGAGCAGCAGCGGAAACGCCAGCGCGACGGCGAGCGCGCCCAGGTAGTCGAACGTCAATACCTGCGACACCAGGTCGCGCAGCGCGTAGCGCGCGCTGAACTTGCGCTTGAGTATCCTCATCACCAGCGGGATTTCCAGCCCGACGAGCACGCCCACGAGCAAGACACCGGCATACAGGGCGAAGCGGAAGGAGGGTGGCGCGAGCGCGTGCAGCGCGAACAGCGCGGCCGGCAGCAAACCGCCGCACAAGCCGACGAGCAGCTCGATGCGCAGGAAGTGCGCGACCAGCTGGTGCTCGAAGAAGCGCGACAGGTACGAGCCCACGCCCATCGCAAACAGGTAGGAACCGATGACGGTGGAGAACTGCAACACCGAATCGCCCAGCAAATAGCTTGCCAGCGCGCCGGCGGCGAGTTCATACACCAGGCCGCACGCAGCGATGACGAACACCGACACCAGCAATGCGACTTCGGCGGGTTGCGGGCCGGGGGACTGCCCGGCTTCGGTGTCGGTCACGGCGTCATGATCGGGCGGCGCGAATCAACCATGAACTGCCGCCGAAACGATCAAGCCGATCGCAATACACATCGAACCGACGACGATCGCCAGCGCGACGTTTTTCTTCTCGATGATCTGGTCCCACAGGTCATAAGGCGTGAGCTTGTCGACGACCAAAAAGCAGATCCAGAACACCGCCACGCCGACCAGGGCGTAGAGCATCGAGCCGAAAAACACGCCGGGCTTGAGCCATTCGATTCCCATCATGATTGCCTCCGTTGTTGCAGGTTAAGGACTGAGTGTCTGAAGGTTGCGCAGGCCGTGCTACTTGTGGCCGCCGCCGCCACTGGAATAGCCGCCCCACGAACCGCCGCCTACGCGTGAGCTGCTGCGCTGACTGGCCAGGCAGTTGCGGTATTCATTTGACGCTTCGCCGTAACTGCTGCGCACGGCGGAGCAGTTGTCGCCGTCCGAATCGCAACGGAACAGCATCAGCACAAAGGCGGCGAACAATGCGCCGACGAACAGCTTGACCAGCAGTGAAGTCTTGTCGGCGACGAAGGGCGCGGCATCCCGACGCAGCGCCTGGGCCTTGTCGGGGCCGAGTCTGAAGGCCTTCAACACCATGTCGGACGAGATCGACTCGCCTGCCGACCAGACGATCTCCTCGGTGTCACCGTGGCCGGTGCGCTCGCGATTCAATTGCCTTGCGCCGAACTTGCCGGTGCCGCGGTAGTCGGTGTTCTCGGTGCGCTGCGCGCGCTCGAGACGCCAGTAGAACTCGCCCAGCACATACGTCACCTGGCCGGTGTAGTCGTAGAGCTTGCGGTAGAGCACGCCACGGTACTTGACGCCAACGCCTGCAGAGTCGGGAACGCCGGTGATCGGCACCGTCCAGCTCCAGCCGTCTTCAGCGTCGACGAGAAAGGCAAATCCCCGGGTGCGGTGGTACAGCAGGTACTCGCGCCAGAAGCTCTGCTCTTCTTCGCTGTTGCTGCTGTCGGCGACCTCGCAACGCTCGACATAGCCGACCACTTGCCACGGCGCGGGCGCGTCGCCGCCAAGCGTGAGTGTTCCGGTGCTGCCCAGCGCGATCTGCGGCACGTCGCCGTTTTCTTGCGCGTAGTGCGTCAGGTCGGTGCCCACGCCGCCTGAGACGTCGATGACTGCCTTGCACTGCTGGCAGGCGATCGACTTCGTCGTCGCGAGTTTCACCGCGAGCGCGGTGCCGCAGCTCGGGCACTCGACGCCGCGTGCCTTCAGTGTCTTCTCGGCGCCTTGCGCCAGCCCGCTTAAGCCCAACTCGTCGAGCGCGACGCTGCGGCCGATCGACCAGCGCGGCGCTAGAGCGTCGCTGTAGTCCAGCGTCGCCACCTCACCCGCCGTGCTGCGCAAGTCGGCGACGACGAATCCGCGCGCCAGGTTCGGCGCATCGGGCAGCTCGCCCTGCGCCGCGATCAGCCTGGCCAGCGTCACCGAAGCGACCGACCAGCGCTGGCCGCCCACGAGTAGCGCGGCGCCGGGGCGCAGGCTCTCCGCGCTCGGCGCGCTGCCGGGCAGCGGGGCGTCGAACGCCAGCACGTAGCGCCCGTTGTCTTCGCTCAGCCAGCCCGACTTGCGCGCCTGCGCTGCCAGGTCGCCACTGTCAAACAGGGCATGCCACTCGTTCCAGGTGCCCTCGCTGCTGCGGTACTGCAGGCGTCCGATCAGCGTGAAAGCAGCGCCCTGGTAGCTCCCGTTCGCGCCCAGTTGCAGCGGCGTATGGTCGTCGAACAGTTCGGCGCTCTGGCCGATGCGGCGCAGCGCGTCACCCTCGCGCACCACCGAGCTGCGGCAATAGCTGCACACCGCAAACGCTGACGCGGCGGAAGCAAACTCGACCGTCGCCCCGCACTGCGGGCAGGCGGCGCGCCAGGCACGCTGCGGGATGGGTTCAGTCGCCACGGGTCGAGCGCTAGACCTGGACGGCGCCGCGCAGCGGGTGGATCCCGGCTTGCGCCGGAATGACGAACGTGCTTGTCATCCCGGCGCAAGCCGGGATCCACTGCGTGACACGCCGCCACGCACGCCAGGCACAAGGCATGTCGACTTCACACCAGTTTTTTCAGCAGCTCCGCCTTCTTCGCATCGAATTCTTGCTGCGTGACGATGCCCTTGGCCTTCAGCTCGGCGAGTTTTTCAAGGGTCGCCATCACTTCCTCGGGCCTGATTGCGACAACCGGCGCTGATGGAGCCGGCGCACCTTGCAAGCCCTGCGCCAACTGCTGCGCCATCACCTGGCCGAGCGCGACGCCGGCACCCAGCCCCATCGCATCACCCACCACACCGCCGCCCTGGGCTGAGCCTTCCGCGAACTTCGGGATCGCTTGCGCCGTCTGGTACTGCATGAACTTGCCCATGTCGCCGCCGACCATGCCCATGCCGATGCGCTGATCCAGAATCTTCTGCAATTCCTCGGGCAGCGACACGTTCTGCACCGTCACGCCTTCGAGCTTCAGGCCGATCGCGGCGAATGCAGGCGCCGTCGCCTCCTGCAAGGCCTTCGCGAACTCGACCTGGTTCGCCGCCAGATCGAGAAACGCCACGCCGCTGCTCGCCACAGCGTCGCTGATGTGCTGCAGCATCAGCGCGCGCAATTGGCCGTCGAGGTCGGCCGTGGTGTAGGCGTCGCGCGTGCCTGAGATCTCGGTGTGGAACAGCTTCGGGTCGGCGAGCCGATACGCATAGTTGCCGAACGCGCGCAGCCGCACCGCGCCGAAGTCCTTGTCGCGTATCGTCACCGGCTGCGTCGTGCCCCAGCGCTGATCGACCTGCTGGCGCGTGCTGAAGAAATAGACGTCGCTCTTGAACGGGCTCTGGAACAGCTTGTCCCAGTTCTTCAGGTAGGTGAGCACCGGCAGAGTGGCGGTGGTCAGCGTGTGGCGGCCAGGGGCGAACACATCGGCGACCTTGCCTTCGTTGACGAACACCGCGACCTGCGATTCGCGCACCGTGAGCGACGCGCCGTTCTGGATCTCCAGGCCGGCCATCGGGAAACGCCAGGCCAGTGTGCCGTCGTTGGCTTCGGTCCACTCGATGATGTCGATGAACTGTTTCTTGATGAAATCCATCAGTGCCATGGCGCGTGACCCCCGTTCATCGACCCGCAATTCGGGCGCGGCGAATAATACGCCGCACGCAACTGCCCGCAATGCCCAGCGAACCCCCAGCCATGAACCCAGCCGCGTTAGAAATTGCCGTGATCGGCGCCGGCCCCGTGGGTCTGGGACTGGCGGTACACGCCGCGCGCGCTTTGCCTGATGCGCGCATCACGCTGTTCGACTCGCGCCCGGCCGGCGCCGATGCCTCGCGTGACGGGCGCACCTTGGCGCTGTCGCTGGCCAGCGTGCAAATGCTCGAGCGCCTAGGCGCCTGGGACGAACAGGCCGCGCAGCCGATCTTCGAAGTTCATGTGTCGCAGCAAGGGCCAACGCTCGCAGGGGCTTTCGGCCCGCAGCTCGGCGCGCGGTTCGGCCTGGATCTGGGCGAGCCCACATTGCGCATTGGCGCAGACAGCGAGGGCGTGCCGCTGCTCGGTGCCGTGCTCAGCTATGGAGCGATCGTCGAGCCGCTGCAACGTGCGTGGATCGCTGCCGTCGCGCGCGACCCGTCGCGCCTGACAAGCCGCTTCGGCACGCCGGTGGCGGCGGTGCAGAACCGGGGCGATGGCGTGGAGGTGGACGCCGGTGGCGTCGACAACTTCGATCTTGCCGTCGTCGCCGAAGGCGGCGTGTTCGCCGACCAGGCGCGCAAGGCGCTGGTGCACGACTATCGGCAGACGGCGTGGGTTGGCCAGGTCACGTTCGACGACACGGGACGCGCGAGCGGCGGCGCGCCGGCGGAAACGCCGCGCCCGCCAGGCGTGGCCTACGAGCGCTTCACGCGCCACGGCCCGGTGGCGCTGCTGCCGCTCAAGGACGGCCGTGCCGCGCTCGTGTGGTGTGTGGCGAGCGACGACGACCCGGTGCGCGACCTGAACGATGTGCAGCGCATCGCCGTGTTGAACCAGGTGTTGCCGAAGGCGGCGGGTCGCATCGCCTCGATCTCGCCGCTCAAGTCATTCGCGCTCGGCCTGAACGCCGAGCGCACGCTCACCGACGGCCGCATCGTGCGCATCGGCAACGCCGCGCAAACGCTGCACCCGGTGGCCGGGCAGGGGTTGAACCTGGGACTGCGCGATGCGTTCGACCTGGTGCGCGCGTTGTCGCGAAGTACCGATGTCGACGCCGTGTTGCGCCGCATCGAATGGCAACGTGCGCCGGACCGCTGGGCGATGATTGCCGCCACCGATTTTCTGGCGCGCAGTTTCACCTGGGCTTTCCCGGGGGCGGCGAGTGCGCGGGCGATCGGATTGGGGGTGCTGGAGCGCATTGCGCCGCTCAAATCTGCGCTGGCGCGGCGCATGATGTTTGGCAGCCGTTGATCGGCGCTCTCCTGCGCCTGCCGTTCGAGTGGGTCTTGAACACGCAAAGGCTTCTTCCGAGGCGCCGCCTGTCGCGTGTTTTCCCTATTTGCGACGATCTCGAACAGGCGCACGATCAGTCTCTCGTTTCATTTGTTCACACTTGCGCCACAAGCGCGAACTTCTTCATCAACGTCAACGACGGAGAAATTCTTTATGCGACGAACCATGACGCACGCCCTTACCGGGGCGGCCTTTGCCTTGCTGGCGGGGGTTTTCAATGGCGGTGCCACCGCCTCCGAACAAGGCAACGCGGTCGGCAAATCGCGAGCAACGAACAGCGCCTACATTGTGCAGATGGCCGACATGCCGGTGACGGCTTACGCCGGCGGCGTTCCAGGCTACACCGCGACCAAACCGCGCAGGGGCCAGAAGATCGACCCGAACTCCCCGGCGGTTGCCAGCTACATGGCGTACCTGGTTGGCCGCCAGGACACCGCGCTGGTCAGCGTGGGCGGCGGCAAGAAGCTCTACAACTACGGGTACGTGTTCAGCGGCTTCGCGGCTGAATTGACGCAAGACCAGGCGCAGAAGTTGGCAGGCATGCCTGGGGTGCTGGCCGTCACCAAGGACGAGGCGCGCAAGCTCGACACCTCCAGCACGCCCGCCTTCCTGGGCCTCACCGGCCCGAGCGGCGTATGGGCGACCGAAGCGAAAGGCGAGGGCGTCATCATCGGCATCGTCGATGGCGGCATCTGGCCCGAGAGCCTGAGCTTCTCCGACCGCACCGGAACCAACGGCAACGCCAGCAAGGACGGCAAGCTCGACTACCGGCAGATCCCGGGCTGGCATGGCAAGTGCACGCCGGGTGAGCAATTCAACGCCTCGCATTGCAACCAGAAGCTGATCGGCGCGCGTTACTACAACGCGGGCTTCGGCGGCAACGCGGGCATCGATGCCACGTTGCCGTGGGAATACAACTCGCCGCGCGACTTCGGCGGCCACGGCACGCACACCGCCAGCACCGCCGGCGGCAACGCCAACGTGCCCACCA
Source organism: Rhizobacter sp. (assembly GCA_031396305.1). Lineage (GTDB taxonomy): Bacteria > Pseudomonadota > Gammaproteobacteria > Burkholderiales > Burkholderiaceae_C > JAEMQF01. The sequence goes on along the minus strand of JANNKM010000115.1, from coordinate 4,801 downwards.
CCGGTCCGGCTGCCGTCTTCGGCCCCGTCAGTGGCATCGCGCCACGCGCGCGCATCGCGGCCTACAAGGTGTGCTGGCAAACGCCCGCGGGCGGCTCCTGCTTCACCACCGACAGCGTCGCGGCCATCGACCAGGCCGTGGCCGACGGCGTGGACGTCATCAATTTCTCAATCAGCGGCTCGCAGACCAATTTCCGCGACGCCGTCGAGATCGCGTTCCTCTTCGCCGCCGACGCCGGCGTCTTCGTGGCTGCCTCGGCAGGCAACAGCGGGCCCACGGCGTCCACCGTCGCGCACCCGGGACCGTGGCTGACCACGGTGGCTGCGGGCACGCACAACCGCGCCACAGGGGGCTCGGTGACCTTGGGGAACAGCGTCACCTATACCGGCGCATCGGTGGCTTCGGCGGTCGGACCCTCTGCGCTGATCAATTCCACGGCGGCCGGACTGCCTGGTGCCGACCCCACCGCAGTCGCGCTGTGCTTTGCCGCGGTGGACAACGGCGGCATCCCAGTGCTCGATCCAGCAAAGGTGAGCGGCAAGATCGTCGTCTGCGATCGCGGTGTGACGGCGCGGGTCAACAAGGGCGTGGCGGTCAAGGAAGCCGGCGGCGTAGGCATGATCCTGATCAATCCGACCGCCAATTCGTTGAATGGCGACCTGCACTCGGTGCCGACGGTGCATCTGCAGAACACCGACCGCGCGGCCGTACAGGCCTACGCCGCCAGCCCTGGTGCCACGGCGACCATCAATGCTTCCGCCATTGTCTACACCGCCCCGGCGCCGTTCACCGCCGCGTTCTCGTCGCGCGGCCCGCTGCGCGCCGGCAATGGCGACGTGCTGAAGCCCGACCTCATCGCGCCGGGGCAAGACGTGCTGGCCGCCGTCGCGCCACCCGGGAATCGAGGACTCGACTTCGACATCTACAGCGGCACGTCGATGTCCAGTCCGCACGTGGCTGGCCTGGCCGCGCTGATGAAGGAGCGCTTCCCGAGCTGGTCGCCGATGGCGATCAAGTCGGCGCTGATGACCACTGGCAGCGACGTGCTCGACGGCGGCACGCCGGCGCCCAACACCAACCCGGCGCTGATCTTCCGCCAGGGCGCCGGCCACGTGCAGCCCGCGAACGCGTTCGACCCGGGCCTCGTATACGACTCGAACTTCAGCGACTGGCTGAGATTCATCTGCGGTGTGCAACCGGGCGGCGGCTGCACCGGCGTGGCCCCGATCGACCCGAGCAACCTGAACCAGGCCTCGATCGCGATCGGCGACCTCGCCGGCGTGCAAACCGTGACGCGCAAGGTGAAGAACGTCAGCGGCGGCGCTCTGTCGGTGACCGCCACGGTTACCGGCATGGTGGGCTTCAGCACCACCGTCTCGCCGTCCAGCATGGCGCTCGCGCCGGGCGCCGAAGGTTCATTCACCGTGACCTTCACGCGCACGAGCGCCACGCTCAGCGCCTACACCGGCGGCCAGCTCACCTGGGCCGGCGGGGGCTTCAGCGTGCGCAGCCCCATCGTCGTGCGCCCGGTGGCGCTGGCGGCGCCGCTGCAGGTGGCGTCCACCGGTGCGGCGATCTCGTACCCGGTGACCTTCGGCTACACGGGGTCCTTCACGGCCGCCGCGCGCGGTCTGGTGGCTGCCGTCACGAACCCGGGCACGGTCGCTGACGATCCGACCGACAGCACCTGCTCGCTGACTTCGCCGAACGCGCAGCAAATCCCGGTGGCGATAGCGGCCGGCACCACCTACGCCCGCTTCTCGCTCTTCGATGCCGACGTCACCCCCGGCGCGGATATCGACCTATGCGTCTTCAATGGCACCACGCTGGTGGGCCTGAGCGGCAGCGGCACGTCCGCCGAAGAGGTGAACCTGCTCAACCCAGCCACGGGCAGCTATACGGTCGTGGTGCAGGGCTGGGGCGTCGTGGGCAGCAGCCCGTTCAAGCTGCACACCTGGCTGCTCGGCTCGGCGGATGCCAGCAATACAGTGGTCACAGCGCCGGCCTCAGCGACTACGGCGGCCACGGGAGCAATCGGCCTGACGTTCAGCGGCCTCGCCTCGGGAACCCGGTACCTCGGCTCCGTCGCCTACGGCGGTATCGCTGGTATGCCCAACCCGACGATCGTGCGCGTCGATCCATAAGGTGACCGCCTGGCGACGGCGTGACCAGCGCCCCGGGGAGCGATCCTCGGGGTTCTTTGTCCCGCGCGGACGAAGGCTCAAATCCGCGGGTCGGGTATCGGGCTTGTGATTCGCGATGCCGGGCAGTAGGCCGGCTGCCCGCGTTGGCTCGCGTGGTATTCCAGCGTCTCGTTCCCGGCCAGGATTCGAATGCGATAGCCGGGCACCAACGCCTGCGTGTACAACATGCCAGGCTGCGGACAGCCGAGCGATCCGTCGGGCCAGGTCACCGCTTCCGCCAGCGCGACCTGCAGCGTAGAAGGGGTGAGCTGGCGTCGGCGAGCGGTGTCCGCGAGCGCGAGCTGAACCATCGCTTGAAGCTGTGGCGCGATCATCGGCAAAGGACCTGGGCCGGCTGCGTCTGCGGCAGTGCTCGCTTCAGTGGGTGGTGATCGATGGGTGTCGAGCGGGAGAACTCCCGAGGCGGTTTCGCTGCCCGCTTGCACTGCGACGCTGAGCGACGCGCAGACGAGTGCGGCCCAAACGGGGCCCGACGCATCGCCCGGCAGGCCCTTGAGCTTTCGCCCCACAAGGCAATCGAACACGAACGCCACCCCTGCCCGAAGTAGATACAGCGACTGTACTCAACTCGCCAACTTCAGAAACAAATCCCGATCCGGCGCGAAGTTCGCATACAGCGGCAGCAGCGCGCCGCCGATCGCGCGGGCGTCGGAGCCTATCGTGCCGGCGAGCAGCGCGGGTCGCGTCACGCCTTCCCAGCTGTAGGCATCGAGCGCGGCTTCCAACGCCTGCAGCAAGGCCTCGAGCAGGGAGCGGTCGAACGAGCCGTCGATGATCACGCCTTCCACGTCGACCAGGCACGCGGCGCTCTGGATCGCCAGAGCGATCGCGCGTGCGCTCTCGTCGAGCCAGGCCCGGGTGAGCTTTCGCCAGGGCGGCTCGAGCGCCCGGCCATCGGCGACCGCCGTGCTGTCCAGGCCTTTCTCGCGAAACATCGATTCGAGCCTGTACAGCGACGCGACACTCAGCAGTTGTGGCGGCGGTCTGCCTTGCGCTGAACCCTTGCTGCGCGGCGCCTGCGCGAGCGCCATCGAACCCACGGCGCCAGCGTTGCCGCTCGGGCCGGCGCGCAGGTGGCTGTCGATCACTAGGCCGCCGCCGATGAAGGTGTCGACGAAGATGTAGAGAAAGCTGCGGATGCTGCGGCCGCGCCCGGCGACGAGTTCGGCGACACACGCTGCGGCCGTGTCCTTGACGAATTCGACCGGCAGGTCGGTCATCGCCTGAATCCGATCGCGAATGTCGATTCCGGCCCATTGCGCTGCCTGTTCGGGGGCGACGCCGAGCAGCGTCTGCCAGCCTTCCAGCGACAGCGGCGCGGCCACGCCCACGCCGGTGAGACGCCCTCGCAACTTGAGCGGCAGCGAAACGCGCAGTTCGCGCAGTCGGATCTTGATTTCACCGAACAGAGCCTGCGGATCAGGGAAGGAATAGCTCAGCGACACGCGTTCGCGCGCGCGGCCGGTGAAGTCCACGAGCAGCATGTCCATGCTGCGCCGGCCGATCTTGATGCCGATGGCGAACGCGCCGTCGGGGTCCAGCGCCATCGGCACCGAGGGTTGACCGACACGGCCGCGCACCGGTTCCAGGCGCCGCACCAGGTGGTCGGCCTGCAGGCGCGCAATGATGATCTGCACCGTCTGCGCCGTCAGGTGCGTCAGGCGCGCAATGTCGGCTTTGGGCATGCTGCCGTGCATGCGGATCGCCTGCAGCACGACGCGCTCGTTGAACTGGCGCATGCCAATCTGGTTCGAGCCGCGCGGTCGCAGGCGGCTGGACTCGCTGCCCGCATCCTCAGTCGCAGTGTCGCCGCTCGTCTCGCCCACGGTCATGAGCAAATGTGGCTCTGCCACTTTGCTCATCCCCCCTCGGGGGGCGGACGACGTAGTCGTCGGCCTGGGAGCGCTCTTCAGGTTCACGGCTGCAGCGCGTCGGCGATCACGCCCTTCTTGAACAGGAAGTTCGCCCACGGCTGGCGCTCGCCGGTCTGGACGATCGCAAACGCGCTACGCACGCGCTCATAGAAGCTGAAGCGCTCCATCGCCTCGCATTCCCCGGCGCCGGTTCCGGCGATGTCTTCGATGCGCTCGAGCACTTCGCGCTGCAAGGCGGAGCGGTAACCGATAGGCGTGTCGCCGACCTGCATGTACGCCACCGGCTGCGCCACCATCGTGTCGAGCGGCAGCACGGAGAGCACGGCGGTGCAGGCGTCGCGCATGTTCACGCCGGGCAGGCGCAGCACCGGTTTTCCGGCAGCCAGCGTGTACGACGTGAAGTTCGCGTCGGCGAGCACGATTTCGTCGCCATGGCCCATTTCGCACAGCAGCTTGAGCAGCTCCGGGCTGAGCAGCGGATCGATGCCTTTCAACATGCGGCTCGCCTCACAACGCCAGGCATGCGGCGTCGAGGTCCTCAGGCCGCAGCGCGCCCGTCATCACCGCCACCGTGTCGCTCATGCTGATTTGCTTCGGGTTCAGCACGGTCGCGCGTTTGCCCAGCCGCGCGACATGGATGCGGTCGGCGACCTCGAACACGTGGGGCATGTTGTGCGAGATCAGCACCACCGGCAAGCCTTTGTCGCGCACGCGGCGGATCAG